>JALQYE010000004.1 GCA_023254245.1 Emticicia sp. | reverse complement strand
CTTAATTTAAAAAAGCCAAATCAGAATGTGTTAATCTGATTTGGCTTTTTAATATAAATTTCACGAACCTACTTTTCAGTTAATCTTGCTTTATTGGCAGCTTTAACGATTAGGAAAATAACCCAAGCGATAATCAAGAACTGAATGACGATTTGGATGAAGTTACCGTACATGATATTTACGGGGTAAACACCTTTTTCGTCTGGCTGTCCCAGGTGTAGAGCAAGGCTTTTGAAATCGACACCTGCCAGAAAATACCCAACAATAGGCATAATGATATCATCAACCAATGAGGTTGTGATTTTTCCAAATGCTCCGCCAATGATTACACCAACGGCCAAGTCAAGTACATTGCCTTGAGAGATAAACGTTTTGAATTCTTTTAGCATTGTTTTAGAAAGTTTTAAGTGTGAGAAAACAACTATATTAAATACACTGTTAATTAAATAATTTTGATTTATTTTACTTTGGAAAACTCCTAAAGTAATGAGCAAAAAAAACATCACTTTATCAGAAAGCGACCGAATCTTTTTACAAGGTATGCTTCTCAAACGTTCTTTGACGGTTAAGGTTCATAAACGAGTTGAATCTTTATTATTATTGGATTTAGGTCTAAAATTAGTTTCAGTAATGCAACAAGTAGGCTTAACATATCCTACTTTGAAAACGCTCATCATTCGTTACGAGGAATCTGGCTTAGACTGCCTAAAAGACAGGTCACGTCCAGGTCGTCCTATTAATATTTCGGGTGAAGAACGAGCTAAAATAACTGCCTTAGCTTGTAGTAAAGCCCCCGAAGGTCATATTCGTTGGACATTAAGACTTCTGGCTGAAAAAGTAGTAGAACTTGGCATTTGTGAGCATCTATCCCATGTCCATGCAGGAGAAATACTTAAAAAAATGAGTTACAGCCGCATCTTAAACGCCAATGGTGTATTGGAACGATGAACGCCGCTTTCATTGCTAATATGGAACGTATCTTATGGCTGTATACCTTGGCATTAGACCCTGAGTTTCCAGTAGTGTGCTTTGATGAACGTCCATGCTTCTTAATTGGTGATACCATTGACCCAATTGCTATGCAAACAGGAAAAGTAGCCAAAGAAAATTATGCCTATCAGAAAAATGGCTCCTGTGCTTTATTAGCTGCTATTGAACCACTTACAGGCAAGAGGTTAGCACAAGTTCATGGACAAAGAACCAAAAAAGAGTATGCCATTTTTATGAAAGAACTGGCTCAACAATATCCACAGGCTACTAAAATTCGCTTAGTTCAAGATAATTTGAATACGCACAACATTAGCTCTTTTTATGAAAATTTGCCCGCTGATGAAGCATTTGAATTAGCTCAACGTTTTGAGTTTTTCTATACCCCTAAATCTGCAAGTTGGTTAAATATGATAGAGATTGAATTCTCAGCATTATCCCGACAATGTTTAAATCGTAGAATCCCTACACAAGAATTGCTGGAAAAAGAAGTCTTAACAATTGTCAAAGAACGAGATAATCAATATACCAAAATAGACTGGCAATTCTCAATCAAAAAAGCCAGAAAAAAACTAAATAGACATTACGATAAAGTAAATACGTCTAATTCGAAATTTAAAGAAACTTAATTAACACAGTATTAAAGATTAAAAACAAATCCTGCCGAGAAACCTTCGCTAATTTGGAATTTCTTAACAATATCTGCATCATAAACCCCTAAAAGAGTAAGGTTGACATTCAAATATTTATTCACTTTAGCCGTCGTAATGAGCATTACGTTATGGTCCATGGGTTTAGTTTTTGGAGCATAAGCCACAAAACCTTGATAACGCCATTTGAGATTTACGTTTTTGGCAATGTCTTTATCAAATGCTGCTACAACCTGAAAACCCATTTCGTTTAATACTTTACCTTTTTCGGTTCCATAAGAGCGTTTGACTACTTTACCATCTTCTGTTACGTCTTTAGCAGTATTAGTAAATACTTCGTCGTTACTTACAAATGTTTGGCGAAGCGTAGCACCACCTAATTGTACGACAAAATACTTCTTGGGTTTCCATTCCAGACCGACACCTTCTGACAAGAAAGCAGGAGCGAATAGTCCTGAAATTTTCTTTCCTTTTATACCTTTGGCATCGTACGCAAAACCCGAAGCAAACTGAGATAAGAAGTTGACTCCCGCAAACCAGTTTACCGTTGGTGAAATTTTACTGGCATATTTATTATCAATGAAAATTCGGTCGAGGCTTTTACGTCCATCTTGGCCTTTAAACTTTTGAGTACCATATTGAAGTTGGATATCAGAGGTAAAAATGCCTTTTTTCTTGTGATAAACGGCCTTATTGTTAAAGTAAAAACTGATACCTAAATTTCCGACAGACCCTTGGGTTTCTGACCAAGCATCATTGAAGCCAGCTTGTGAAAAATTAATACCAAATTGCGTGCTGCGAGGGTCCCACCAACCTACACGAAGCGAATCTTCGAGGTTTTTAGGGGCTTCTTGAGCAAATGTAAGTGCAGCAAAAGATAAATAACAGATTGTTAAGAAAACCTTTTTCATTACAAAATAGGAGTTTGTTTTATGATTAAGTAATTGATTGATATGTGTTTATTAGTATTACAGCATGAAGAATAGGGGTTTTGTATGCAGTAACTAATACTTTTGAGACTTTGAGAGAGGAAAATAGTAACAGCAAAAAAGGTGAGGTATCTAAAATAAGCCCCACATCGGTTATCAATGTGGGGCTTGCATGTTATTCAAAAACAGTGACAGTTTTCGACTGTAAGACTTGTAAAGGGAAAATCGTTTTAGAATCGCCCGTTTTTAAAGTAATAGTTGTATTATCCATTGCAATAATTTCACCTTTTACTCCATCAATTGCTATTACTTGGCCTTCTTTGTAGCGGTTTCTACTGTAAAATGATGAAATAATATTTAGTAGAATTTCTTTTGAAGCAAATCCGTAGCCAATCGCAAAAGCAAATATAATGCCTCCTACTAATAAATTAAAACTCGATTCAAGTAGGCTCGTGTTGATACCCACTTGAGCTACTGACTGAATCACAAAGATTATCAATAAGAAGAAGAAAATAGCCGTTCCGATAAGCTTTCCTGCGGCAATATTGAATGATTTACAGAGCGTGACTACAAAGTTTTTGAGAGCATCAGCCAAGAAAACCCCTGCTGAAAGCATCAATGCCGATGAAATAAGCTTAGGAATAAATTCAACCAAAAGCTTCACCATATCCGAAATCGCAGGTACACCCAGAGTATCAGCTGCAGGGCGAAGCATGAAAATTAGGATAAAATAGTAAAGAACCTTAGAGATGATAGAACTCAGCTTGATTTCTAACTTTAAGCCCTTAATGGCATCAATTTCGTTGAGTTTATCGCCTATCTTATCAGCTCCAACTTGTTCGAGCATTTTTTTTGTTACAGCTGCTACCATTTTGGCCACTCCCCAACCAATTAATAAAATAATTACGGCTCCGATTAAATTATAGAAGAAAGTCATGAAACTTCTAATCATATCATTAAAAGTTGCCAGTAGGGTATCCGTAAAACTAAGTGTCGGTTTCATGTATGCGTTGTTAATTTGAAAAGTTGTTATCAGTTTATTGATTATCTTTTGGTTCTAATTCTTGTAAGAGTTTTACTCCTGCAACCATCGTTTCGCCCAAAAACATTTGTACGATTTGCATGGCGTCCCGAATAGCATCAATTTCGGCCGTTAGCATTCCTTTCAGATGCTCCGGGGCGGTTGCATTTTCATCAAAATCTTCCATTGTTGTTGTTTTAAGTATAAGGCATTTGCTATTTTTTCCAGAACCAAATAGCTTTGGCTATTATAATCATAAAGAAAACAATATTTTCTGTATAAATCTTTCTTAATTTTTCTTTCGTACGCATCAAACGCATCTTTACCGCACTTTCACTAATTTTAAAAGTGTCAGCTATTTCTTTAATGCTAAAATCATCCTGATATTTCATCAACAAGATAGCACGTTCATCTGGGTCAATTTTTTGTAAGGCTTTCTTTAAATCTTGGGCTTGGATTTCTACTAATTCGGAGTCGTCCTCTTCTTGTTCGAGGTCGAAGTTTTCGTCAAGGGCGGTTTCTGCTTGTTTTTTAACAACCCTCATTTGGTCCATACAATAATTATAAGTGATGGAGTAAAGCCAAGTAGAGAATTTCGCTTGTTCTTTAAAACTTCCAATCTTCAGAACCAAACGCAAAAATATATCGTGCGTGAAATCTTCAGCTTGTGCCTCATTTTTTACAAAAGACAGACATTTTCTATAAACCTTATCGACGTAACGGTCGTAGAGTTCTTCAAAATAAAGATTTCGTTGGGTTTCAACGTATAGTCGAACCAACTCCTCGTCAGGCGTATTTTTAAATGCTTTATTTTTCAATTTTGACCAAGTGGTTAGAAAAAAGTAACACCTTTGGGTGTTTTTCTTTATGGAGTAATCTGAGCAATTCTTATACCATAATCACTGAAATTTACGATGGCTCAAGTAAAAACCAAAATGTATCTTCGTTTTCTGAACGAACGGATACATTATTACGAAATTTTTTGATTATGCTTGTCAAATATTGACTTTTTTCAACAAAAAGGCAAATTTCAAAGAAAAATTAATAGTATGCTTGCATAATGTTATTTCTTTTTTTTACTAACTTTCGGAATCTTTTAAACCTTACATTTCAAAAAAATAAAAAACATGACAGCGAAAGAATATTTACAGAACACAGCTTCGAGACTCACAGCAGCAGATATTGATGGCGTAACAACTACTTTACATTTTGATTTTGGTGGCGGTGCTGACTATTCGATGATAGTGGCCGATGGTAAAGCTGAGTTTGCGGAAGGGTTTGTTGGCACCGCCGAGTGCGTTGTGAAAGCTGATGCCGATGATTTTGTGAAGATTGCAACGGGCGATATGAATCCGATGATGGCTATGATGATGGGCAAACTAAAACTATCGAATCCAGGTGCTATGATGAAATATGCTAAAATGTTGGGGTTGATGTAACCCCCAGCCCCTAAAGGGGGGCTAAAAAAATCTATAACAAAATTTAAAATCCCTTTTAGGGCGGTCCGACGTATCGGTTTAGGGTTTTATGGCAAAGAACTATTTCAATAAAAGAAACGTGGACTTCTTGCTTTATGAAGTTCATGAGGCAGAAACGCTGACGCAACACGCTCGCTATGCCGACCACAACAAAGAAACTTTCGACATGACGATTGATGCAGCAACACAAATTGCTGATAATCTGATGTTTCCGTTTGTGAAAGATGTCGATAAGAATCAACCAGAACTCAAAGATGGAAAAGTAACGGTTCACCCAGCTATTAAAGATTATTTGAAAGCTCTTGGCGAATCTGGACTCATTGGGGCTGATTTTGATTATGAAAATGGTGGAGCCCAAATGCCAGTAACGGTCACGAGTATTTTAGGGTATATCTTGATGTCGGCCAATAACGGAATGATGTTTACGGGCCTTACGGCGGGAGCGGCTCGTCTGATTGCCAGTTTTGGTTCACAAGAGTTGAAAGACACCTACATACCGAATATGATTTCGGGGAAATGGCAAGGCACGATGTGCTTGACCGAGCCACAAGCGGGAAGTTCGTTATCAGACATTACTTCTACGGCCGAACCTTTGGAAGACGGAACATATAAAATTCGTGGACAAAAGGTATTTATTTCGGCGGGTGACCATGATGCTACTGACAACGTGATTCACCTATTCATTGGTCGTATTAAAGGAGCTCCACTTGGCACGAAGGGTATTTCGTTGTTTGTGATTCCAAAATTCCGCATAGATGGTACCGATAATGACGTGACCTCTATGGGAATTTACCATAAGTTAGGCCAAAAGGGCGTACCAGCTATGCACTTGGGCTTTGGTGATAAAAACGATGATTGTATCGGATATTTGGTTGGCGAGCCAAACAAGGGCTTGAATTATATGTTTCAGATGATGAACGAAGCTCGTATTGGCGTGGGTATCACGGGAGCTTCAATTGCATCGGCAGCTTACTATGCGGCACTCGAATACGCCAAAGAGCGTCCACAAAGCCGCCGATTAAATCAGAAACACGCATTGGATGCTCCGCAGATTCAGATTATTCAGCACCCCGATGTGAAACGAATGTTGTTGTTTCAGAAAGCCGTTGTTGAGGGTTCGTTGTCGCTTTTACTCGAAACATCCAAATATTTCGACCTTTCGGAGGCCTCTGATGACCCAGAAGAGAAAGAAAGTGCTCATTTGATGCTCGAATTGTTGACACCAATTGCTAAGACTTTCCCTTGTGAATACGGTATGAAAGCAATTAGTGATGCGGTGCAGTGTTTTGGTGGATATGGTTTTACGGAAGATTTCCCTGTTGAACAATATTATCGAGATATTCGTATTACGCCAATTTACGAAGGAACAACGGGTATTCAGTCGCAAGATTTGCTTGGTCGAAAAGTACCGATGGCAGGAGGGAAGGCAACGATGCTTCTGGCCCAAGAAGTTGGTAAAACTGTAATGGCAGCTTTGCAATACGACGATTTGAAACGTTACGCACTTTCGTTAAAAGAAGAAGGCGAACGTCTACAAAAAGTGACTATGCACTTGTTGGGAATTGCAGGAACAGGCGATGTGGAACGATTCTTATCTGATGCTACGCTTTACATGGAAATGTTTAGCTTAAATGTGGTGGCTTGGCAATGGTTGAAACAGGCGGTTGTGGCAAAACAGAAGTTAATCGTTTCGTCAGATAATGCGGATGATGTAGAGTTTTATGAAAGTAAAATTCATACGATGAAATATTTCTTCCATTATGAAATTCCGAAAACGCAAGGTTTGGCTACTCGATTGATGGACGAAGAAGTGCTTACCATTATGACCGAGAAAGAAGTGGTGATGTAAAAGTCAACAGTTTACGGTCAACAGTCAGCAGAAAACAAAAGCCTCGAAGTAGAATTTCTATTTCGAGGCTTTTTGTTTATTGAAATTATTTTAATTAGTTCTTCCCGCTTGTTTGGGTTCCAGCAGGTTTATTTTTCTGTGCTTCTTGCATAGGGTTTTGGCCTTGCGGACGGAACGAACCTTGTTTAAATGCTTGGAATTTCGTTGGTTTTTCTGGCTCACGTGGGAACGCATTATTTTCCGTGTCGATGTCAGCAATTTCGTAGAATGGGTCGAGTGTAAACTTCGTTACCTTCTTCTTTGTCGGAATTGTTTTCTTCACTTCTTTGTCGTTCAAACGCCATATTTCGGCAGGAATTCTAACGATTTCGTTCGTGCCATCTTCATAATCCATCTTCACGATTACAGGCATTGGCAAACCACCTTTGTTTTTCACTTTCAACACATAGTAGTTCATGCCTGATTCCAATAATTTACGCTCATCTTCGCTCAAACTTGATTTGTATTGCTCTGATTTTTGTTTATCGGCCGAAGTTACAGCGTATCTATCGTACGAATTATAGAAATCTCTCATCGTAGAATCTGCTTCAACTACTGTTTGCTTGATATCAGTTTGGTTACGGATATTGCTTAATGTTTGTTTTTTTGCTTCTGCATCAGCTTTTTCTGCCGCTTTTTTAGCAATTGGGTCTTGGTTATCAGCAGCATACCATTCAACTTCTGCTAAATCTTGGTCAGCAGGCTCAACACCATAGAACCAACCTTTCCAGAACCAATCTAAATCAACGCCCGAAGCATCTTCCATCGTACGGAAGAAATCGGCAGGAGTTGGGTGCTTAAATGCCCAACGACGAGCATATTCTTTAAACGCATAATCAAATAATTCACGACCCATTACGGTTTCACGCAAGATATTTAAGCCCGTTGCTGGTTTTGCATAGGCATTTGGGCCAAATGCCATGATATTATCCGAACTCGACATGATTGGCACTTGCTGAGACTTGTCGGTTTTCATGTAAGGCACAATAAATTGAGGCTCACCACGACGAGAAGGAAAGTTTCTGTCCCACTCTTGTTCGGCGAGATATTGGCAGAAAGTGTTCAAACCTTCGTCCATCCATGACCACTGACGTTCGTCAGAGTTTACAATCATCGGGAAGAAGTTGTGTCCAACTTCGTGGATAATTACGCCAATCATACCAGCCTTCGTACCTTCTGAATAAGTACCATCTGCTTCTGGGCGACCGCCGTTGAACGAAATCATGGGGTATTCCATACCACCACCCGCGGTTGCATGGCAAGAAATAGCTACTGGATACGGATATTGAACCGTACGGTTTCCGTAGCTTCTTAGAGTATGTTCAACTACACGAGTTGAATATTGTCCCCAAAGAGGGTTTCCTTCTTTTGAATAAAATGACATGCTCCAAATTTTGCGTCCGTTGTTATAGACATCGGTTTGCATGGCATCCCAAATAAATTTACGTGAAGATGTGAAAGCAAAGTCACGTACGTTGGTTGCTTTGTAAATCCAAGTTTTTTTGCCTGTTGGCTTGCCTTTTTCGGCAGCTTCTGCTTCGGCTTGTGTTACGATAAGTACAGGTGTTTTTGAGTTAGCCGCTTGTTGGAAACGCTTTAATTGCTCAGCACTTAACACTTTATCATAGTTTTGGCATTCGCCCGTTGCACCCACAACGTGGTCGTTTGGTACGGTAAGCTCTACTTTATAATCTCCGAAAGGGAGTGTAAACTCGCCTTGTCCTAAGAATTGTTTGTGTTGCCAGCCGTTTACGTCATCATACACGGCCATACGTGGAAACCAGTGAGCAATGAAGTAGTTGTAATTACCGTCTTTCGGGAAAAACTCCATACCCGAACGGCCGTAGTAGTTAGTGATATTATAGTTCCAATCAATTCGGAAAGAATAAGATTGACCTGGTTTTAAAACTACAGGAATATCAATACGCATCATGGTGTTATTGATGGTATATTTCAAATCTGTGCCAGTTTTAGCGTCTTTTACAACCGTAATTTTGTAGCCATATTCTTTATTACCTGAAATTCCACCAAAAACCGATGATGGAGCATTGACGTTTTGAAGAGCATTAAACGACATTCCTTGAGCATCAACTCCACCCGTTTTTGTCATGGCGTTGATTGAGCCTTTCTCGAAAAGGTTTTGGTCGAGTTGTAACCACAAATAACGCAATTCGTCAGGCGACTTGTTGGTATAAGTAATTACTTCCGTTCCGATGATTTTTTGGTTGGCATCGTCTAACTCTGCCTTGATGTCGTAATCGGCTTTTTGTTGCCAATAATCTTTTCCTGGAGCACCTGAAGCTGTGCGATAGGTGTTTGGTGTTGGAAGTTCAGTTCCCATTTGTTCAAAACGGGTGTTTGCATTAAATTGAGTGCCGCCTTGTTGGGCAAATGAAAATAATGCTTGAAGAATCAAAAGTGTAGCGAGAAGGAGTTCGGATACTCGAAACGCTCTACCTAATACTGATAGTTTTCTCATAAAACATGATGAAGGGTTAGTGAAAATACGGATGTAGAATCGCTACGGCGAACCGTTAAAATGTAGAATGATTTTACGTCAAACTATACATTAATTCTTCTACTTATTATTTATTGGCAAATATAGAGATAAATGCCAAAACTACCTCAAAATAAGGCAATTTCAGATAAATTCGAGATAAATTGGATTTTACTTACGACGTGGCTTATGGACTATGGCTGCTACTACCGCAATTTCGATACTTGCTCCTCCAGGAAGATTAGCCACGCCAACGGTTGTGCGAGCAGGAAAATCGCCTGTAAAGTACTTACCATAAATCTCGTTTACTTTCGCAAAGTTGTTCATGTCTTTGATGTAAATGGTGGTATTTACGATATCACTTAGTTTTACATCGGCAGCCTCTAAAACCGCTTTGATATTTTCCATGATGCGAACCGTTTCGGCTTCAAAACCTCCATCAACCAATTTTCGTGTTGCAGGGTCGAGGCCAATTTGACCCGCCACAAACAAAAAACCATTTGATTTTACGGCCTGACTGTATGGGGCAATTGGCACAGGGGCTTTATCGGTTTTGATGATTTCTTTGTGCTGTGCAAAGACAAGATTTGTGGCAAAAAATAAGCATAAAATAAGTTTTTTCATGATTTCTTTTGGTTTTTAGTTCAGCCTGAAACGAAGGCTTGACCGAAAATGATAGATGAAAAGAATACTTCTGCAATTTTCTGCAATTTGCTCGAAAAAGCAAGGTTTTATAAAACGAAAGAGCTTAGTTTCTGAAAAACTAAGCTCTTTCGTTTGAAATTTATATGTTTGGTTTAATTATAACGTTTTTCGATTTCTTCTAAACTCATGCCTTTTGTTTCAAAAACAATGTATTTAGCAAAGAGTAAGCCGAGTAAGACGACGGTCATGTAAATACCAAAAATTCCACCATTAGTACCGAGCGATGTGGCAGCTAAAATCGGAAACGAATATGCCACACCTGCATCAAAAAGCCAGTGATTGAAGCTTCCCATACTCGAAGCAAAACCTCTGATTTTAAGTGGGTAAATTTCTGAAATTAATAACCAGCCCAATGGCCCGAGACTAATAGCAAAGAAAATAATATAGACATAAACGCCGCCGACAAGCATAATTTTTTGTAGTTCGGGGCTAAGAGAATCTTTCATATAGAAAGCCAAACCAACGGTTGCTAAACAAGCGGCTGTTCCGAGAAGCCCTGTGTAGAGAATTTGTTTTCTACCAAATTTATCCAAAATCATAATGGCTAAAAACGTAGAAGCGGCATTGATTACACCCACACCAACTGTGGCGAGTGCGGCGGTATTACCATCAGGAAAAACATTCTTGAAAATATCAGTTGAGAAATATATTATAGCATTAATGCCCGAAAACTGTTGAATAAAGAAAATACCGATTCCAATAAACAATGGAATGCGTAAACGCTTGCTAAACAGCATTCTCCAATCGCCTTTATTGTGTTTTTCGTCTTCGATAATTTGTCGAGTTTGAGCAACTTCCAGTAAAGCCTGTTCAGGTTCACGCAAGCGATTTAAAACTTCGAGGGCTTCGGCATCACGACCTTTGCCAATTAACCAACGTGGACTTTCGGGTACAAAAAACATTCCGACCATCAGAATTGCGGCAGGGATAAAGCCTGTCCAGAACATACTTCTCCAGCCATCTTCTTGCTCGGCAAAGAAATACCCAACCACATACGAAAGTAGAATGCCCAGTGTGATGGCTAACTGGAAGAAGGTAACGAGTTGTCCTCTTTTTTCAGTTGGAGCGATTTCGGCTAAATAAAGTGGCACAGTTGAGGCTACAATTCCGATGGCTAAACCTAAAAATAAACGACCAATGATTAGGAACGCAACAGATGGAGCAATGGCGGTAATAATTGACCCAACAACAAATACAAAAGAAGCAATGATATTGATTTTTTTACGACCCAATAAGTCGGTTAGAGGCCCGCTGATAAATGGCCCTGCCATACCCCCAAACAAAACGGCACTTACGATAAAGCCTTCGGTTTCGGGGCTCGGACTGAACTTCGTACGGAGTTGAGGTAAGGCCACATTGATAACGCCCGTATCAAAGCCAAAAAGTAAGCCACCCGTTGCGGCAACGGCAGCAATAAAATAGAGGAGTGAGTTTTTATTCATCCGAAGTTAATAGGTTAAGTAAGTATTAGGATTACAAATAAACTAAACTTTAGTGAAAAATGACTAAATTTCGGCCTAATTTGTAAGACAACTTTTTGGGTTGTTAAAACGGCTCCATGTTTTTAGACAAAATTTATCTTTCAAACTTCAAAAATTACGAAGAAGCAAACTTCACGTTTTCAAAACAAGTCAATTGTATTGTCGGGGAAAATGGTAGTGGAAAAACAAATTTGCTCGATGCTGTCTATTTTTTGGCGTTGAGTAAAAGTGCCATTCACAGTCAAGACGCTCTAAATATCAATCATGACGCTGATGTAATGATGATTGATGGGGTTTTCAGAAAAGGTGAAAAAAAACATCAAATAACCTGCTCTATTCAACGTGGCCAGAAGAAAGTGTTGCTACATGATAAAAAGCCTTATGAACGTTTGTCTGACCACATTGGCCAATTTCCCGTAGTTTTGATTGCTCCCGACGATACCGAATTGATAAAAGATGGGAGCGAAGGGCGTCGTCGTTTTTTTGATGGAGTTCTTTCACAGATGGATAATGATTATTTGTCTGATTATCAGCATTATAATAAGTTATTAGACCAGCGAAACAGCTTATTGAAAATATTTTTTGAGCGAAATTTTCTTGACCAAGATTTACTTGATACTTACTCTGACCCCTTAGTAAAATTAGCGATTCGGATTTTTGAACAACGCCGAGATTTTATCAAAAAGTTTTCTCCAATTTTCAAAAAACACTACCAAATATTGGGGGAAGGCCGTGAAGAAGTAGAAATTATCTACGAGTCGGAAGTGGCCAGTGGAGATTTCGTGAAGGAGTTTCGACTGAATAGACAAACTGATGTGAAAGCTCAACGCACCACAAAGGGAATTCATAAAGACGATTATGTTTTTGAAATCGACCGCTATCCTGTCAAGAAGTTTGGTTCACAAGGGCAACAAAAATCGTTTGTGATGGCTTTGCGATTAGCTCAATTTGAGATGCTGGAAGAGTTTAGAGAAGTAAAACCTATTTTACTTTTAGATGATATTTTTGATAAACTCGATGACCGCAGGATTCAGAAATTGATAGAAAGTATTGATAATCAGACTTTCGGACAGGTTTTTATTACCGATGCCCGCCCCGAACGAACCGAAAAGATTTTGGAAAATGTAAAGGCTGAAATAAATTATATCAGAACGAAGTAGAGGCGTTGAATGCAACGCCTCTACAAAATCATTTCATCTTCACAATCGTGACGCCTTGCCCGCCACGGTCGGCGTGTTCGTCTGATGTGCCAGCAACTTGTTTATAACTTCTTAAATGTTGACGAATAAGTGTGCGTAAAATACCATCGCCTTTGCCATGCACAATGCGTAGTTCGGGGTAGCCGAGCATAATGGCATCATTCATTAAACTATCTACTTCGCCGAGGGCTTCTTCGCTGCGTTTACCTCTCAAATCAATATTGAAGCTGAAATTAACCATTTTTTCGTTCATATCAATGCCCGAAACTTTGGCTTTTGGACTTTCTTTAGTAGCTTCTTTGTACTCCTTCTTGCTCATTTTCTCCAAACGATTGAGCTTAATATTAGTTTTGAGTTCACCAATCGCCACTTCAATATCTTTTCCTTTGATGGCTAAAACTTGTCCAATGGTTGGTTGACCTTTGATTCTGACGTAATCATTTACTGCAATTTCGCCAACGCCAGTTTCCCATTCTTCGCCAGCAGGAGCTTTGGTTTCTTCTACTTTTTGAATTTTCAACTCTTTTTGCTCAAACTCTTGCAACTCCTGGCGAATCAGTTTCGTGATGTCTTTTTCAGCTTTGCCTTCTTTTATTTCACGAATCGTATTTTCTATTTTGCGGTTTGCTTCTTTTAGTAATTCTTTGGCTTGGGCTTTGGCTTCGTTCAAAATCTTCTTTTTCTCAACTTCTAAGAAACTTTTCAAGCCAGTATATTGCTCAAGAGTGGTGGTGAGTTTCTGATTTTTCTCAATAAATTCTTTGTTTTTTTCTGAGAAAACCTTTCGTTCAATCTCCAGTTCTTTTATCAATTTCTCAAAATCAATCTGTTGTGTGCCGAGTTTTCGTTTGGCGTTATCAACGATATGTTTCGATAAACCGATTTTTTGAGCTACTTCCAACGCAAACGAACTACCAGGTTTTCCGATTTCGAGTTCGTAGAGCGGCTCCAAATGTTCGGCATCGAATTTCATCGCACCATTTACCGTTCCGTTATGTTTATCGGCAAAAACTTTCAGATTTGTGTAGTGCGTATTGATTACGCCATGAGCATTCGATTTCAGTAATTGCTCCAAAATAGACTCGGCAATGGCTCCGCCCAAACTTGGCTCTGTTCCTGTTCCAAACTCATCAATCAAAAATAAGGTGAATTTATTCGCAAAATTCACAAAATGCTTCATATTTGTGAGGTGCGAACTATACGTACTGAGGTCGTTTTCGATACTTTGTTCGTCGCCAATATCAATAAAAATATTCTTAAAAACACCCACTTTTGAGTCGGGCGAAACGGGCACAAGCAAACCACACTGAGCCATGTATTGTACCAAACCGATGGTTTTGAGCATAACTGACTTTCCGCCCGCATTGGGGCCAGAAACCAACACAATTCGGTTATCTTTATCGAGTTTTATGCTCAGCGGTACTACACTTTTAGATTGTTTTTTGAAAGAAAGATACAAAAGCGGATGCTTGGCTCTGTACCATTCAAGGGCTTGATTTTCGACCAAAAGTGGGGCAGTTGCATCAATTTCTAAGGCAAACTTGGCTTTTGCACCAATAAAATCTATGATTCCGAGAAAAAGATAGGCTTTACGTAAGGCAGGTACGTGCGGGCGAATGAAATCTGTCAAACGTTCTAAAATCTTTACGATTTCTCGACGCTCACGGGCTTCTAAATCTCGGATTTCGTTGTTGGCTTCTAATACTTCGGCAGGTTCGATAAACGCCATTTGTCCAGTAGCCGATTCATCATGCACGAAGCCTTTGACTTTGCGTTTGTGTTCGGACAAAATCGGAATAACCATGCGGCCATCACGCACCGTGAGTGACATTTCATCGCCAATCCAACCACTATTTCGGGCTGTACGGAGGATTCGCTCCAAAGTTTTTCGTAAATCGCTTTGTTCAGAAATCAATCGACGACGAATATCCATTAATTCAGGCGAGGCGTTATCTCGCACTTTTCCACGTTCGTCAATGATTTTATCAATTTGCGAAATCACTGCTGCCCAACCGTCTGCACTACCTTTTCCATCTACCAAAACTGGGAGTGAATTTGTAACAAGTGCTTTGAGTTCGGAATATTGGGGTTGCTTCCCAGCATTATCTTCTTTTACTTTGAAGAAATGAATGATTTGCTGAATCGTGCGAAGGGAGAGTTTTATTTCAAAAAATTGTTCTTCGCTCACAAAAGCACCTTCAATGGCTGCTCTTGAAAGGGCTTCGCTGACATCAATATAATTTTGTTGCGGAAAATCAGATTCAGTTTGTAAAATTAACTTAAACTCGGCCGCCTGACGATGCAAACGGTTGATTATCTTGAAATCATCAGAGAAACGAATTTTTTCGACAAAAGCACGTCCGAGCGAGCTCACGCAATGCTCGGCAATGTGTTCACGGATTTTATCGAAACCTAATTTTTGTTCTATATTTGGGGGGTAAAGCATGAAAATTTGTGGTAAATCAAGTATTTGTATGCCAATAAGTAGTTTAACTATTTTGGGCTACTTTTGTCTGTATTAAAATACAAATTTACCATAAATTTTGTTCGTTTGGAGTAATTTGAAGAGGTTAGGTGGCAGGATTTAAGTTTATTTTTCTACCACGGAGTAAAAAACGAGTTTAAACACGGAGTTTCACAGAGTTTTTCGCATACTCCGTGAAACTCTTTGCTAAACTTTATGAAACTCCGTGGTTAGTAAACTTATTCTCTACTCAAAAAATTGATTATATCTTAAACTCGCTCCAACATAATCGGATAAGTTTTACGCGAAGCCCATTGTGGCACATAAATGTTATCGTTGCTATCTACGCACACATCATGCGGGTGCAGGAAAACCTTAAATGGGTCTTGTTTACGTTGTTCTTGAAGTTGATTATTCTGGTAAACTGGCTCACTTCCTCCTGGGGTCGAAACAACTCGGTCGTTTTTGTCCAGAATTGTGATATAGCCAGAGTTGGGATAAGAATCTGACGTTGAGCGGAAAGCAGCACCATACAAATTTTCACCTTTGATTACGGGGCGACAAATGTAAGTTCCAGGCAAAGCAATCGTAGAAATATATTTGCCATCGAGCGTGAAGCGTTTCCAACAGTTTTCTATTCTTGAAGTAACAATTAGCGTTGGATTTTGCTTGTTTCGCGTATCAACCACAATGCCGTGATTACACTTAAATTTATCTACGCCATCGCCGCCACCGCCCCAATGACGAATATATTTGCCTTTTGAATCGTACTGAATTACATAATTTAAGCCATAGCCATCCGTTACAAAAATATCGCCATTAGCAGGGTTTACGGCACTTTCGGTTGGTTTAAACTGAGCAGGGTGGTCATAGACGCCCGTTTCTTTTGGATATTCAATTTTGAAAATCTCTTTTCCTTTTAAATCGGTTTTGATAACTTGATGGCGGTCGGTATCGCAAATGAGTAGAAATTGCTCGCCCCCTTCATTCAAGAGCGTAAGCCCGTGACCGCCAATGTAGGTTGTTCCCCAAGTTTCGAGCAATTTTCCCGACTTATCATAAATCAACACATTGTTTTTGGTTTCGTTGCCGAGCATAATTAGGCGACCTTTGGCATCTTCTACCATTTCGTGGCAGTCGTTTACAGGGTTTTTGCCTGCATCCAGCACTCCCCAGCCTACTTTTACTCGGTATTTGTGTGTGTTGTGCCCGATGATAATTTCATCGTTTTTACCAAAACTGACCTCTGGAAAAGCCGAAATGGCAGTCGTGATTCCCGTAATTTTCAGGAAGTTGCGACGAGTTAAAAATTCATTCATTCGTTTTGTATAAGGTTGAAAAAGATTGAGTAAGTATTAAACAGTTGCTTCGTTGATTTTAGTAGTTGGGTTCATAATGTAGGTAAGGAGTTTGTTTTCTGTCTGTAATTCTACAATTCTGTAACCTCGGTAGGTTGTCCCCCAGTTTCCGCCGATGTGAGAGTCAAACATATACGGAATACCTTCGTGCATTTTAACATTTTCTTGGTCGTGGTCATGGCCGTTGAAAACCGCTCGAACATTTGTGTACTGCTTCAATAACTCTTGAAATTCTTTGCTATCTACAGCATTATCGGTCCATTTTACGGGTGTGATATGTATAAAAATAAAGATGTTTTTCTTCTTTTTATGTTCATCGAGTTTTGATTTAAACCATTCGATGTTTGGGGGAAGGTATTTTCCTTCCACATTTGAGGTTGTTCCGAACAAAAAAGCGTTGCTGCCCAAGACATAATCGTAGTTGACAGGCACGCCCCATACACGCTCCCATTGCTCGGGCGTGGCGTGGTCATGGTTGCCTTGTGTTACGAAATAGGGCATTTCGAGGTCATCGAAGTGACTTTTAGCGGTTGATAAGAAATTTACATCATCATGAATAATATCGCCATTGATTACGCAGAAATCAAATTTTTGCTCACGGTGTTGGGCATTTACGTTATTGACAAAAGTCTCGAAATATGCTTTATAATCGGTTTTGGGTTGCCCGAAATGCCCGTCAGAAGCTACTATAAAACGAAGTTTTGATTTTTTTAAAGATAAGTTTTCGGCAAATGCAGGGATTATACTGCCATCGGCCAAGAGAAAGGTAGCAAATGATATTTGTTTGATAAAGTCTTTGCGATTCATAGTCGGAATAAATGAATGGTTTTAAGCAATGAATTTGCATCATTTATTTGATTCCAACAAAAAACCGAGCGATTATTTAATGAAATATATCATTGAGTAATCGCTCGGAGCATGAGATGAACTGTATTTCAGAATTCGTCTTGAAGTTTCAGATATAAACGCTCAAACTTTTGGTGTAGTTGAGCATAAAGTTCGGCTTTTGTGGTATCGGGTAAAAAAACTTTTTCGGTAGTTTGGGCTGAAGTTTTTGCTTCTAAACCTAAGCCTTTCAAGGCTAAAAGTACTGCTCCCCAAGCCGAACCCTCAACATTATCGGTAATGACAACTTTTTTCTGAAAAACATCGGCTACAAGTTGTAACCAAAAATCGCTCTTAGCAAAACCTCCGCTGGCACAGATTTCATCAACGGGAAATTTCTCCATCAACACCTTCCCGACTGAATAAAGATTCAAAATGAGGCCTTCCATGACAGCACGAACAATGTGTGCTTGTGAATGATTGATACTTAACCCGAAAAAAATACCTTTGGCGTTGGCATTCCAGACGGGGGCTCTTTCGCCTAAAATATAGGGCAAAAACAAAAGGTTTTCCGCCCCTGCGGGTGTTTTATGTGCGTTTGCTATCAATTCTTCAGTCGAGGTGTTGGTTTGTAAGATTTGTTCTTTCAACCATTGCATCACTACCGCACCATTATTGGTTGCCCCACCAATAACATGCTGAGTAGAAGTGAGTAAATAGTTGAAAGTTCGCATTTGTGGGTCGGTGTAGTATTCGTCCACACAAATTCTTACCGCCCCGCTCGTACCCATCGTAAACGCCAACTTGCTTTTGCCCATCGCACCCGTGCCAAGATTAGCCAGAGGGCCGTCGGCTCCGCCGATGAAGTATTTTTTATCTTGTTTGGTACGTAAAAAGGTCGTTGGAACGATTTTAGGTAACTTCTCTTCCCCAATTCCGACCAATGCTAAGGCTTTGGTATCCCAGCATAAATCTTGAATATTCATCATGCCAGTGGCAGAAGCGAGCGATTCATCTATTTCATATTCACCGAATATTTTTTGCCAAACGTATTCTTTAATTCCGATAAACTTATGGGCTTTTGCGAAAACTTCGGGTTCGTTTTCTTTCAGCCACAAAATTTTACAGAGAAATGAGAAAGGATGAATAGGCGTACCCGTTCGGTGATAAATTTCTTTTCCTTCGCTGCTTGCTTTTAGTTTACTTCCTATTTCGATGGCACGATTATCTGCCCAAACGATTAGGTTTGTGAGAGGTTTACCGTTTTCATCAACCGCCATAATGCTGTGCATGGCCGATGACATACTAAGCGTTTCAAGTAAGGAACGTTTATCCAAAAAAGCTAAACATTGATTAACTGCCTCGTAGATTTCGTCGGGATTTTGCTCACTCCAATTGGGTTGATGATGAAACATTTCATAGGAAATGCTTTTTTGAGTTAAAACCTTGCCTGAAATATCAAAAACAACGGCCTTTGTGCTGGTTGTGCCTATGTCAAGTCCTGTGAAATATTGTTGGCTCATCGTTTAGGCTTTCTCAACTTCGTGTCCGCCAAATTCGTTTCTTAGAGCTGCCACCACTTTTCCAGAGAATGTATCGGTCTGTTGCGAGCGATAACGCATCATTAAAGAAAGGGCGATTACTGGCGTAGCAACGCCCATATCAAGAGCAGTTTCGAGAGTCCATTTGCCTTCGCCTGACGAGTGCATGATACCTTTGATTGCATCAAGTTTTGCATCTTTTCTGAATGCATTTTCGGTCAACTCCATCAACCAACCACGTACTACTGAACCATTATTGAAAAGTTTGGCAACTGCCTCAAAATCAAGGTCGTAGTTTGATTTCTCGAAAACCTCAAAACCTTCGGCAATGGCTTGCATCATGCCGTCTTCCTGCCTCTCCTGTGTAGAGATAGCCATTTTCGAGCGAAATATCTTTGAAAACTTTCTCGACATATTCAAAAGTTGATTTATCGCCACCAATCATGGTGCAAGCACCATTCAATGCTCCGCTTGTACCGCCACTTGTTCCGCAATCAAGAAATTCGATTTGTTTCTCTTTAAGTACGTTATATCTTCTGACCGAATCTTTAAAGTTTGAATTTCCGCCATCAATAACAATATCTTTTGGCTTCAAGTATTCGCTCAATTCTTCGATAACACCATCGACGATTTCGCCCGATGGCACCATCAACCAAATAACTTTACGTCCTTTGAGTTTACTACATAGACTTTCTAATGAATAGGCACCCAAGATGCCACCTTCTTCTCCGATTTTATCAACCGATGCTTCGTTTACATCATGAGCAACTACTTCGTAATTGTTGTTTCTGAGATTTAGAGCCAAATTATAACCCATTTTACCGAGTCCTACGAGTCCGATTTGCATACCCCTAACCCCTAAAGGGGGAATTTAATGTTTATTTTCCCCACCCCTTAACTAAAGAGGTGGGGAAGTTTTTTAATATATTTTCTTGAACAAAATTACCTACAAAATTATTCACCTTTAGGGGTTAGGGGTAATTTTTATTTATCCCACCAAACCTTGGTGTCTAAGTCATCTGCTCCTTGACGGCCGATAGCTTCTTTTACGTTGACACTATTAACCGAAATCTCGGAGTTTGGATAGGTTAGGCGGCGAATAAACGTACCTTTTATGGCTTTTCCAGGGAAAGGATTTGGGGTTAATACAGGGAAACCGCTTCTTCTGAAATTGGCAAAAGCTTCTGGGCCATTTAAAAACGAAGCTATCCAATATTGCGTATTGATTTGCTCTAATGCGGTAGCAGTTTTAAAGGGATTTTCTGTCAAATATGCTGTGATTGCCGCAGGAGCAACTGCTGCGTTTGCATCATAACTGGCCAATTGTTCCATGTGGAGTCTAACGCCTTTGTTGAAATATGCTTCTGCCGTTGAGCCTGTTACCCAGCCTCTTTGAGCGGCTTCTGCTAATAAGAGTTGCGTTTGAGCAGCCGTTACCAGGAAATTTGGAGCAGTATTTTTTGCCATGCGAGTTCTATCTACTTGTGTAAAATCATAGAAACTCGCCAATTTATTCTTTGTCACTTCGGCCGAGATTGTACTATTATCAAAACCAAAAGGCATTCCTATTTGTACGGTTGGGTCAGTGCTTGCTCTTGAGGCTACTTGTTCGGGGCCAGACTTTGCTCCAACATATCTAACTGCAATTGATTTCAGACGAGGGTCATTTGTTTTCTTCAGAAAATCAACGAAGGGGGCAGCCATATAAATATTAGCAGCTTCAGTTGAATTGAGCATATTACCTACGGCATTTACATAATTGGCATCGTGGCGAACCATTGCATTTTCGGTATTTAGCTCCATAACGCCAGCGGCCACAGCTTTGCCTACAACTGACTGTGCTTGAGCAGCATCTACTTTGCTCAGGCGCATACCCGCACGAAGTAAGAGAGAATTAGCAAATTTTTTCCATAAAGCAATATTTCCACCATATAAAACATCAGCCGTTTCTACAGTCTTGTTAGCATCTAAAGCAGTTGAAGCATCGGTTAATTCTTTAATTATTCCCGCATAAACAGTCTGTTGGGTATCGTACTTAGGCAATACAATTTGTTGTGTATAGCCTTTGGCTGCTTCTGCGTAAGGAATATCTCCATACGAATCAGTAGTTACCATATAAGCATACGCTTGTAAGATACGAGCCATATTATAGAGGTTCGAGCGTGCAGGCACATCTTTCGTTTGGTCGATTACATCTTGTGTATTTCTGATAACCGTACGGTAGTATTTTTGCCAGTTTTGAACCGTATTATCACGGCTATCTTGATTAAAGTTTGCCCCCGTCAAAACCCCAGAGTTGGGCGATACCATTTGTTGCACGATACCAAGTTCATAGATAACTGTACCAGGAGCATACGTGCTATTGATGGTGGCATTATTGAGAATAAAAACAGGGTTTACAGATGTTGCGGCTGTTTTATTGATATTTAGTTCGTCGAAACCTTTATCGCAACTTGTTAGCCCCCAAAATGGAATAGATAACAATAGAGCTTTTATGATATTTTTCATTTCAAATTCATTTTTAAATTGATTACTTAGTCATCTTCGGCTTAAAATTTTACATTCAAATTAAAGCCCATGCTTCGGGTTGTTGGTAAACCGTGCGACTCCATACCAACAAGGTTATCAGAAGAATAACCAAACGATTCAGGGTCGATATTATCTACCCATTTTTTGAGTAATAATACGTTATTGGCAACTAAGCTAAGTTTTGCACCTTTGATGACTGAGTTTTTAGGAAGAAACTTTGTAAAGTCATAACCAGCCGTAATTTGGCGTAGTTTCCAGAAACCTCCGTTGTAAACAACAGGCTCGATGATTGCTAATGAGCGAACTACCGACCAGTAATCTTGTACGTTTGCTTTAACTGTGTTTGGCTCGCCTTTTTCGTTAACTCCAACACCAATAACACCACCAGTATCACGACCAACAAGGGTATTTTTATGTAAACCATGACGATAGAAGTTAAAGTTTGAGCCAGAGAGCATCATGTTTCCTAATTTGAAATCAATCAAAGCCGATAGGGTGATTCCTTTGTAATTAAAAGCGTTATTGATACCACCCACCCATTTCGGTAAGGCACTACCATACGAAATCAAGTCGGCTGTGCGAAGTGGAATACCATTTGCTCCGAAAACTTGTTGGCCATTAGCATCACGACGGAAGCCAAAACCGTATATTTGACCCATTTCTTGGCCAACTACTTGGCGAAGTTCTCCGTTGAAAACGTGCGTTCCGACCGTAATTCTTTCGCCAGGAGTGTCTGTCAACAAGCTAAGCACTTTTGTTTTATTGTAAGAACCATTGATGGTGATATCCCATTGAAAAGCAGAGGTTTTTACAGGAACCAAATTTAATAAAGCTTCGGCACCATTTGTGCGGCTACGTCCGCTATTGATGAGTGTACTTGTAAACCCAGAAGCATCAGAGATTTGTGCCGAAACGATTTGGTCGGTTGTTATTTTTTGATAAACCGCAAAATCTAAACCTACTCGATTGTTAAACATTTTCAACTCGATACCAGCTTCTTTT
Source organism: Emticicia sp. (assembly GCA_023254245.1). GTDB lineage: Bacteria > Bacteroidota > Bacteroidia > Cytophagales > Spirosomataceae > Emticicia. The sequence continues at coordinate 37,028 of JALQYE010000004.1, read as the reverse complement.
TCTGAGGCACGCATTGGGCGAAGATTGGCATTTGGAAGTGTATTGCCCGACGAACCACCAACTGGCTGCAATGCACCTGCTGGATTACTCAACAGGTTTGAGTTAATACCATAAAATAGATTATTTGAATAAGGTGAAACGTCAGTATCGCTACCCACTTCGGCATAAGCAACACGTAGTTTACCAAAATTCAACCAACTTGGTACATTATTAAATGACTGCGAGAAAACATAACTTGCCGAAACCGATGGATATAAAATGCTACGATTTTCGGGAGAAAGTGTCGAAAACCAGTCATTTCTTGCAGTTACGTTTACAAATAAGTAGTTTTTGTACGAAAATTCACTCGAACCATAAATAGAGTTTACGGCTCTTTCAGATAAACCATAGATTGGGTCTTTTACACGGCCATTCATAACGGTGTATAAACCTCTCACAACAAAATCTTGAACAGCCGTAGAGTTCAAATCCGAACGGCGATACATTTGGTTGCCACCAAGATTGACGTCAACACCAAAGTCTCCGAAAGTTTTTGAAGCCGCAATCAAGATATCGGTATTGGTTTCTCTAAATCTTCTGGATTCTTGTGTAAACGCCCCATTCACAAAACCCGCAGGTGCGGCAGCCAACGAAGCTGTACCCGTTGCAAAGTTATTGAACTCTTGGTCACGTGACCAAAAATCTTGTCCGATACGTCCCTGTACATAAAGCCAATCAGTAAGATTATACTTTACTGAAACATTACCAAAGATTCTATCTCTACGAATATTCTGAAATTGCTCCGATAAAGTGAAATAAGGGTTCGTACGATTCATGAATCTTGAATAAATAAATTCATTTCCTGCGGCGTTAAATTTCTTTTCTTCCAACAAACTCAAAGGCATTGAGTTGGCCATATTTGAGAGGGCTGTCGGAATCGAGTTATCTTGATTGGCAACGTTTGGTGGGTTCTTATTGAACTCGTTTGAGTAGTTGATATTTCCTGCAAAACTTAGTTTTTTCGATAAATTATATGAAAAACCCAAATTGAGTGTTTTTCTGTTGAAAGTATTATTCGGTACAATACCTTTGTTATCCATGTTTGAAAAAGAAAGGTTCATGCCGCCTTTGTCGCCCGAACTTGATAATGAAATAGTATTGGTAAAGTTTTGCCCGTTACGATAGAAATTACGAATGCGGTTGTATTGTGGCTCGTAAGGAACCGTAACACCATCGAATAAAACTTGAGTCATGCCTGGCTGAAATTTCTCGCCGAACGACCATTGGCCTGAAGTTGGGTTGGCCGTTGTGGGTCTTACGCCGTTTTCACCTTGACCATATTCATACTGAAAATCAGTAAAATCTAAAGGGGTTTCATTCGTAAAGTTAGTGTTGAAAGTTACGCCTATACCTTTGTTATCACCTTTCGATTTGGTTGTAATCATAATCACGCCATCTTTGGCACGTGAACCATAGAGTGCAGCAGCAGTAGCTCCTTTCAGCACAGTCATACTTTCTACATCATCAGGGTTGATTGATGATAAACCATCACCACCATCAGAGGTATTTCCGCCACCTCTTACGCCGATTGAGTTATCAGCACCCGCATTTCCTGGGTTTGTTCCAAAGTTTGTGTTATCAATTGGCACACCATTGACCACAATTAATGGATTATTTTGCCCAGAAATAGAAGATTGGCCTCTAATTCTAATCTTTGAAGTTCCAGCAGGGCCAGTTCCTAAGCCCGAGATATTCACACCCGCAATTTTGCCTGTTAAGGCATTCATCAGATTGGGTGTACGATTCTCGGTTAATTGTTCACGATTGACAGTTGAGGTAGCATAACCTAATTTTTTTGCTTCTTTCTTAATTCCTAAAGCGGTAACAACTACTTCATCGAGACGTTGAGCATCTTCATCTAACGAAACATTGATAACTGATTGATTTCCAACCTTAATTTCTTGAGTTTTGTAGCCAATAAAGCTAAAAACAAGTGTAGCATTAGATGGTGCATTAACACTATAGCTTCCATCCGAATTGGTATTAGTACCAGTGTTTGTGCCTTTTACTTGCACCGAAACTCCAGGAAGTAACACTCCTTCCTTTGAGGAGGTAACTTTTCCCGAAATTTTTTGTGCGTAAAGAACTGCCGATGTACACATCAACAGCATAAATAATAGGAGTTGTTTTTTCATGAGTTAAACGATAAGTTTATTTATTAATACCAAATTTCTGAAAGGTTTTTGGTATAAACTTCTAAATAAATTCAGTGGTGAATTTTGTAACGATTGCATGAAATATTTGTAATATTTTTATGTGATTTTTAATAATGAACAATTAGATGTCTCAGTTTTCTTTTCATAAGGGTAAATCGACAGAACTATTTGCTTTTCCGCATCTTATTGAGTTTTTTCTAAAAAAGACTCAGCATGTGCTGCCAAGTTCGTTGCCCTTAAGAGAAAATCATGGATTGAGAATTATCTATGTTTTGGAAGGGAAATTAGATTGGGTGCTTGATAACCAGCAGATTACGGCTTTTCCGAATGACGCAATTCTGGTTTTTCCAAAGCAGCATTTTGGCGGAGCAAAAGAAATGTGGGATGTTGGTTCGGTTCTTTCAATTACTATAAATCCTCGTTTTTTTTCGGAAGACGGTGAACTAATTTTGGGAGATTGGAGCGGAATATCGGAAACCGAGCAACGCCTAATCGGAAAACTTTTTTCGCTTAATAAAAAACCTATTCTACAAAATTTCAAATTAGTTGGTGAAGTGTTAATCAAAATTCAAAACGAAATTATAAGTAATGAATTGGGGTTTAAGACAAGAATCAATCATCTAATTGATGAATTATTGATTGGAATTGCTCGCCAAATGAGCAAACAAGATAACCAACGCAGAGATTTTTCGCAGACTTTCCAAAAACTTGACCAAATTTTGCGTGAAAACCTCGCTCACCCGTGGACAGTCGAAGAAATGGCTATTATTGTGGGGTTAGGCACTACAGCTTTCACCGAAAAAGTCAAGTCATATTCGGGTTTTTCACCGCTCAACTATCTCATAAATCTGAGAATTTCGGAGGCGATTCGTCTACTCAAAACAACTACTATTAGTCTGACTGATATTGCTTTAGATACGGGGTTTTACTCCTCACAACATTTTTCAACGACGTTTAAGAAATTAACAGGCTATACACCAGGATATTTTAGAAAAACGCCTAATCCCTAAAAAGAGAGCTAGCAATATTTTCGACCAAAATAAAAAAAACATTTTCCCTCACTCCCTATTAGGAGCGAGGGGGTATTATGGAAACAATTATAACTATCGACATCGAAACAACGGCAGTACGGGTTATTGCCTTTGACTTGAAAGGCAAGCAGATTGCTGCCCGTAAAGGAACGTATCCGACCTTTCATACGCAGCCAGATTATAGCGAGCAAGACCCCGAACAGGTTTTTATTACGGTACTTTTTGTATTAAAAGGCTTGCTCAATGACCCTGCATTTATGAAAAAAAGCAAGGTTATAGCGGTTGTTTTTAGTTCATCTATGCACAGCATTTTGCCAGTTGACAAAAATGGAACGCCTTTGGGAAATGCCATTATTTGGGCAGATAATAGGGCAAGTAAGATTTCGGCAGAATTGAAAACGTCTGCGTTGGGAGCCGAAATCTACCAAGCTACGGGTACGCCCATCCATCCGATGTCGCCGCTGGCAAAAGTAACTTGGATTAAGAACCATGACCCTGAGCGTTTTGCAAAAACAAGTAAGTTTATTTCGCTTAAAGAATATATTTTGTATCAATTTACGGGCGAATACCTAATTGATTATAGTTTGGCTTCTGCTACTGGTTTTTTTAATACTTATGAGTTAGCGTGGGAGAGTAAATCGCTTAATTTTGCGGGCATTTCGGCCGAACACCTTTCAAAACCAGTTTCGATTTTTAATTCAGAGCTAAGACTTCGACCCGCTTTAGCAAAGTCTCTGAGGCTTTCAGACAAAACAAAGCTGATAGTAGGTAGCAGCGATGGATGTTTCGCAACACTCGGTTCGGGTGTGGTCGGGGAAGGGAAGGCAACCATTTCGATAACATCAAGCGGGGCCGTAAGGGTGGCAGGAAAAGAGGTTTTAAGAGACGAAAAACAACGTTTCTTCAACTATATTTTAGATAAAGGACTATACGTTTCGGGTGGCCCTACGAATAATGGAGGGGTTGCTTTTGAGTGGTTTGCTCGACAATTCGGTAGTTTTAGTAATGGCCTTGATTTTGAAGATAGTCTCAACGATTTATTCAAAGAGGCTGCCCAAGTTTCGGCTGGTGCCAATGGTTTACTTTTCCTGCCTTATCTACTGGGCGAAAGAGCTCCACTCTGGAATGCCAACGCTCGTGGTGTTTATTTTGGGGTTAACATTACGCACGAACAATCGCATTTTGTAAGAGCAACCATCGAAGGGATTTTGTTTGAAATATATAGTATTGGTAAACTGCTTCAAACTTATCGAAAAATCGATAAACTTTATGTCAATGGCACTTATGCTACGTTACCGCTTTGGTCGCAAATTATTTCGGATATGTTTGGCAAACAAGTATATATCAATGATAACCACGATAGTGCTAATGTGGGTGCGGCAATGTTGGCACTGACCGAAATGGGCGTTTTTGGTTCATTGGAAGAAGCCGCAATCACAATACAGTCTTCAAAAGTTTATCAACCTAACCAATCTAATCATCAGAAATATCAAAAATTTTATACAATTTTTGAAAAATTGAGCTATAAACTTACCGAAGAATTTGATTTGATTGCTGAATTACAACAAAATCAAGTAGATTGATTATCTTGCAGCCATCAACAAACCCTAAATATTTAATGAAAGAACGCCTAACCTCAATTGACGTTTTTAGAGGCATAACCATCATGCTCATGACTATCGTGAATAACCCAGGCGACTGGGGTCATATCTATGCCCCACTCGAACACGCCGAATGGCATGGGTGTACGCCAACCGATTTAGTTTTCCCCTTTTTCTTATTCATCGTTGGTATCTCTACGGTGCTTTCTATGCCCGTAAAAAAGTTTGATAAATCAGTTTTAGAAAGAATCATAACTCGGGCATTAAGAATATTTCTGTTGGGTTTATCGCTTAATTTTTTCTCAAAAATACATCTTGGCTCGCTCGAAGGCATTCCCTTGATGCTTGTTCGTTTGGTTTTTACGGCTATCATAACCATCTTATTACTCGGTGAATACGACCGAAAAAAACAACTTTATGTAGCCGTCGGGCTATTCGCCTTGATGATGATACTATGTTTCGGGGGCTTTGAAGATTTTGCTTCGGTCAGAATACCTGGGGTTTTGCAGCGAATAGCCATTGTTTATCTGATTGTCTCGATTATTTATGCTACTACCAATACTACCGTGCAAATTATCATTGGTTTGGCTTGCTTGCTCGTTTATTGGGCTTTGATGGCTCTCGTGGATGTGCCGAATGTAGGGGCAGCTAACTTTGAGAAAGGCACAAACCTTGCCGCTTGGTTGGATAATTATCTATTACCAGGACACCTTTGGGTAACGTCAAAAACTTGGGACCCCGAAGGTATTTTAAGCACACTACCTGCTATCGGAACGGGGTTGGCTGGAGTTTTTACTGGAAAATTGCTCACAAACGATTTTCCGAAAAATAAAAAAGCAGTTTATCTACTATCGGCTGGTGTAATTGGTGTAATGATTGGTACAATCTGGAACGAGGTATTACCAATAAACAAAGCACTGTGGACAAGCTCGTATGTATGTTATGCCGCAGGAATAGCTTTGGTAGTTCTTGGAGTATTGTATTTTCTGATTGATGTACTTGAAGTAAATGCTTGGACAAAAGCTTTTGTGATTTTTGGTGTAAATCCGATGCTGGTATTTTTCTTTTCGGGAATTATTCCAAGAGCATTAAATATGATAAAAATTGCTCAACCCGAAAACACCGAAAGCCCCTCGGCGGGTTTAGTAACTTGGCTTTATAGCCATTGGATAGAGCCATTTTTTACAGAACCCAAAAACGCATCATTAACGGGTGCTTTGACTTATCTTTTGATATGGTTTTTAATCTTATTATGGTTTGATAAAAAGAAAATGATTTTTAAGGTTTGATAGAATCTATCTAAAAATAAGTAATTTTGTAAAAAATATTAAACAAAATATTATTACACATGGCAACAAACAGAACATTCACCATGATTAAGCCACATGCTGTGGCGGATAACCACATCGGTGGAATTACGGCGATGATTGAGGCGGCAGGTTTCAGAATCGTGGCAATGAAAAAAACACAATTATCGGCAGCACAAGCAGGTAAATTCTATGAAGTACATAAAGAAAGACCTTTTTATGGCGAATTATGCGAAATGATGTCTTCTGGTCCAATCGTTCCGATGATTTTGGAGAAAGAAAACGCAGTAGCAGATTTCCGTGCGTTGATTGGAGCAACAAATCCAGCGAATGCAGAAGAAGGTACGATTCGTAAAAAATATGCAAAATCAATGGGCGAAAATGCCATTCACGGTTCAGATTCAGACGAAAATGCGGCCATCGAAGGCTCGTTTTTCTTTGGAGCTATTGAGCAGTATTGATTTGAAAAAATTTAACGTCGGTATGGTTCAAAACCATGCCGACGTTCTACCACTGCGACAAGAATAGTTTTTCAATCTATTCCATCATAAAAAATCCCCGCCTTTTCTCGAACCTCATCTAACAAGCTAATAAGCTTCACGCTCATCGAAAGAGGCATTTTATCACTCTCTTTCTTTCCTGCTATCAAACACGTATTTACTTCTTCAATCTCGAAATTATAGCCGAAGGTTTTACGTGGAAAATTAAATTTTACAGGTTTTTTATCGGTTTCGTAAAGTGTTATTCGTTTTGCCTCCATGAATCGTCCTTCGATATGAATGTAGCCATTTTCGCCATAAATTAGGGCTTCTGTACGTGTGCGTGAGTTGAGTGTGCAACTCAAGTTTGCCGTTGCTTCATTTTTATAACCCAATACAAAACTGGTTGTTTCATCGATTCCAGTTTTGCCAAAATTGCTTACAGCTTGTATTTCAGAAGGGTAGCCTAAGAGAAGCAAGCTTAAATAGGCTGGGTAAATGCCAATATCGAGTAAAGCACCACCACCAAGGTTCGGGTTTAATAAGCGTTTTTCTGGTAAAAAAGGAGCATTGAAGCCAAAATCAGCCTGTACATTCCGTACTTTTCCGATACGCCCTTCGGCAATTAGGTCTAATGTTTTCTGAATCGCTGGAATAAACCTTGTCCACATGGCTTCCATCAGAAAAGTATCATTTTCACGGGCAGCTTCCACCATCGTTTGCACTTGCTTTAAATTCATTGCAAATGGTTTTTCGCACAAAACAGGCACTTTATTCTTCAAACACAAAAGTGTATTTTCGGCATGTGAAGTGTGCGGCGTGGCGATGTAAATAGCATCTAAATCGGGCGTTTGAAAGATACTCTCGTAAGAATCGTAGAAATAGGGGGCATTGTAGCGTTCGGCAAAATCTTTGGCTCGCTCGAGCGAAGATGAAGAGGCAACGGCATGAAGTTGGGCGTTTTTTACGGATTGCAAATCGGTGGCAAATTTTTCAGCAATTTTTCCTACACCAATAACTCCCCACTTAATATTTTTTTTCATTTTAAATTAGTTTCTTTTGAGAAGCTAATTTAAACAAAAAACATTTTAACGGATAATTATTTTTTCGGTGAATGGAGCTTTGTCTCTTTCTAAAACAAGAAAATATAACCCTTTTGGGAGAGATTTAGGAAGTAAAACCTCTGTTTTTTGATTATCAAGAACGATACTTTCGGTAGGAATCGGTAAGCCAATAATATTTAGTAGTTGAATACTGGTAATTGGTTTATCTAAGCTTTCGATTAAAAAACGCTCGTTATCAACGGGATTCGGGGAAATTGTAACTTTTTGCTCCGAAACCTTGGGTTCTGAACTTAAAACAGATACTGTTACAGTAAGTGTTTTGTAGATAAATTCTTTCCCCGCCGCATCATAGAATTTCAATCGGTAATAGTTTTTACCTAAAAATGGTTTTTCGTCGATATAAGAATAAGATTTCTTTGTACTTGAATTAATGGAGGCCGCTATTTGGCTCATGACGTTAAATTTGATGCCATCTATGCTACGCTCAACGATGAAGTTTTTCGATTGTACTTCCATTGAGGTTTCCCAAGTAAGTTTTACATATTGTTCGGGTGTAAGGCTTGCATTGTAAGTTTTTATAGCGGCAGGAAGTTGATTCCCAATCTTTACAGCCCAAAAATCTGTTCCTCCTTTGTTTTCGGTTACATCGCCGTCAACTGAGTCAGAGTTTGCAGCAATAATAAATCCACCATCGGCGGTCGGAAATGCTCCACGAGCAATGTCAGAATCGGCACCACCAAACATGCTATGCGTATTAATAAATCCTGAGTTTTCGACGTTTACGACCCAAACATCACCCACTGGACCGTTTGGTTTTACTTTTCCTATCACTGAACTACTAATTCCCATGGCAAAAACCCTTCCCTCGCTTGACTTCTCGATGGTATATAAGCCATCAATGTCATCTCCGCCAGTAAGTACTTTCCAAAGTAATCTTCCTTCGGTAGCTGAGTATTTTACTAAAACGCCATCTTTCTGGCCCAAATTTGGCGTCATATCACCATTAGTCGAGTTCGTTTCTCCTACGATTATAAAAGCATTATCGGTGGTTTCGACGGCTGCATAAGCAATATCTAAATTAGTTCCGCCCAATGCTCTTTGCCACATTAGTCGGCCAGTAGCGTCGGTTTTCATGATGCAAAAGTCAATAAACCCTTTTCCAGCTCCCGAAATTTCAAGATTTGAAGCTTCGGTTCCGCCAACCATCAGAAAACCCCCGTCGGCACAAGCAATAACCTCATTCATTGAATCATTGGAAGAACTCCCGTACGTTCTCGTCCACTGAATATCGCCTGTTGCGTTGAGTTTTGATAACCAAAAGTCAGTTGTATTTATAGGATTAATGGTTGCACCGAGGATATAGCCGCCATCGGCAGTGGGTTTGATTGTTGGTTTAGAGTTTGCATCGGCTCTGGCAAAAGAAATTTCACCCACGCTGTACCCGCTGGCTATTACCTTTCGCCATTCTATTGAGCCATCGGTTTTTAGTTTTAGTAAAATCAAACCTCCACGAGAACCATTACCTGTTGCTTCGCCATCGGTAGAGCTTGTTGTGGCCACGAGTAAAATTCCTTTATCTTTTGTTTCCAAAACATCAGTCGCTACGTCGTCTCGTGTGCCACCAAATGTCTTCGACCATTCAATTTCGCCCCAATTGTTGAGTTTTACTACCCAAATATCACTACCACCAGCACCACTGAATGCTTTTGAAGCAGGTACATCACCATCTTTATTGTTATTTGTCGAACCAACAATTACATAACCTCCATCAGCTGTTGGCGTACAGGCGTAGGCATATTCATTGTTTTTTCCACCCATACTCTTTTGCCAATGAATGGCTAAATTTTGGGCAAACGACAATGTTTGGAAAGCCAAAAATATGATTAGCAGAATAAACCTCATGTGTTAGTTCACCGAATATTATTTTAAAAAGTGCAACAAACTTCGTACCACAACCGTAAAAAAGAATGCCCCAACCATTACAGTCGAGGCATCTGGGTTTTTATAGAGGGGTTTATTATTACTTTGCAGCTAATTTAACCTGTAAGTTTTGGTCAATAGCATCTAAGAATTCTTCTGTATAAAGATAATGCTCTCCGTGATTCACTTTGTTTCCGTGAATACAAACTGCTAAATCTTTAGTCATTTTACCCGACTCAACCGTTTCAACACAAACTTGCTCTAAAGCTTGGCAGAAATCAATTAACTCTTGGTTGCCATCTAATTTACCACGGAACTCTAAACCACGAGTCCAAGCAAAGATTGAGGCAATTGGATTTGTTGAAGTTGGTTTTCCTGCTTGGTGGTCACGGTAGTGACGAGTAACTGTTCCGTGAGCAGCTTCAGCTTCCATTGTTTGGCCATCTGGCGTAACGAGTACCGATGTCATTAAACCAAGTGAACCAAAACCTTGTGCTACTGAGTCAGACTGAACGTCGCCATCGTAGTTTTTACACGCCCAAACAAATGAACCGTTCCATTTTAATGCCGAAGCAACCATGTCGTCAATCAAACGGTGTTCGTAAACGATACCCGCCGCTTCAAATTTAGCTTTGTAATCTGCTTGGTAGATTTCTTCAAAAATATCTTTGAAACGACCATCGTATTTCTTCAAAATTGTATTTTTTGTAGAAAGATACAAAGGCCATTTTTTGTTTAATGCTACATTGAAACACGAGTGAGCAAATCCACGGATTGACTCATCGGTGTTGTACATACCCATAGCTACACCACCACCTTTGTAGTTGTAGATTTCGTATTCTTGTACGGTTCCGTCTTCGCCTTCAAATTTCATTGTTAATTTACCTGCACCTTTCACAACGAAATCAGTTGCACGGTATTGGTCACCGAAAGCATGACGGCCAACGATGATTGGAGAAGTCCAGTTTGAAACTAAACGAGGAACGTTTTGACAAACGATTGGCTCACGGAAAACAGTACCATCCAAGATATTACGGATAGTTCCGTTTGGTGATTTCCACATTTGTTTCAAGTTAAACTCTTTTACACGAGCTTCGTCAGGTGTGATAGTTGCACACTTGATACCAACACCGTATTCTTTGATAGCATTTGCCGAATCAATTGTTACTTGGTCGTTGGTTTCGTCACGATACTCGATTCCGAGGTCATAGTACTTGATATCAACATCAAGGTAAGGAAGAATTAATTTTTCTTTGATAAATCGCCAAATGATACGAGTCATTTCGTCGCCATCTAACTCAACTACTGGATTTGCTACTTTGATTTTTGCCATTTTTCCAAATGCTCCTTACCCCAAACAGGAGACCGAGTTTATATTAATTTCATTGTCTTGGGGCGATTATAAAGAAGTAAAGTAATCCATTGCCAATAGTTTATCGTCAATAGTTTTTAAGTATCCTCAAAAACTCAACGCTCTATCTTTTTGACTTTTAAAGTACTTTTTTATTCTTTAATTGACATGAATAATTTTTTACCGCCACAAAGGTAATTGATTTACATAAATATTCTAAGATTTGGGTAAACAAAAAAAGAGCCTCCAAACGGAAGCTCTTTTCTGACTTAAACCAAAGAAAATTATGAAAATTAATAAAATCTTGTTCGTCCACGGTCGATAGTCCATCGTCGATAGAAAAAAATAACTATCGTCTATTGACTGTTATCCATCGACTATTTATTCAATAATTCGTCGAATGTAATAGCTACGTAGTACATTGAGCCAACGGCTGCACTACCAAATGCTTGAATGTATGGTTTACCACCAATATTAGTACCACCTAATTTGATGATTGACTTCATAGAAGCCAACTTATAGCTTACTTGAGCATCAAATGTAGTTACGGCTGGCACGACTGTGTTTGTAAATGAAGTAATACCAGTGGTAGTTGGTTGGTTGAAACTTGCTTCCCAAACAAATGCATCTTGGTGTCTTAAGTTAATGTTGAAACCAAATTTGTCACCGCTATTCAAACGCTTACCAAAGCTCAAATTATAACGATTTTTAGGTGTGTTATACCCAGCATACTGTTGCTCAGGGCTTGCAGTAAAGCCTTTCAAGTTATTTTGAGCATAGTTTACACCAACATTAAAGCCTTTTGTCAAAGAATAATTACCACTAATAGCAAAACCGTTTGCAGTAATGATTTCTTTAGAATTTGTTACACGAGAATATGCAGAGCGTGTAGAAGCACCACCAAGACCAGACTCAATCGGTAGGCCAGGGCCTGCTGCTGCAGTTGGTACGAGTATTGCAGTTCCACCAATAAAATTAGTATATTTACTTGTATAGAAATATGAGTCAATAAACAATTTCTTAGCAATTAATCCTTTGTAACCAATCTCATAAGATGAAATTTTTTCTGGTTTCAAAGCCGCTGCTTGATATTTAGGTAAAGAAGCTAAGCCAAATGCAGGAGCAACTTGAGTTGTCACCGACGTAATTTGGCTTACCAAGGTTGCTTGCACATTAGTTTGAATGGTTGTCTGAATTGCTGGACTTGCCATTTGCTGGGCAACACCTGCTGCAATTGCTGCTGCTGCTTGGTTTGCAGGAAGTTGCCCTGCTGCTACTGCTGCATTGACAGATGCCGTCACACCTGCTGTAACCTGTGCTTGTACTGCTGCTACAACACCTGCTTGAATGGCAGGTAACTGTGCTGTAACTGCCGCAGTAGCGTAAGCTTTTGCTTTGTCTATTACCGCAGCTGTAATATATTTTGAAGGGTTTCTTGAAAAGTCGGTCAATGTGGCTAAATCTACACCATTAGCCAAGTTATATCTTGTATCAAACTCTGGCTGGCCACCAATCAAAGTACCCGATGGTGTTCTCAAATCAATATATTGGTTTTGAGTCGTTGGAATACGATAACCAGTTTGGTAAGATACTCTGAAGTTCTGCTGACCAAAAGAAGCAACTGCTGATAACCTCGGAGTAAAGAATCCATCAAAATTTTGGCTTTTATCGTAGCGAATCGAAGCCGATAATTTTAAGTGGTCTTTGAATAAGCTTTTAGCTGCTTGAGCAAAAGCACCATACTCATTGATTGGAATAGTACCCGAACGGCCTTCTTTTTTATCTGCGAATAATGTTCCGTTAGAACGTAAGCTATATTGACGAACGTTTGCTCCAACTAATAAATCTACAAATTTGATTTGATTTTTGAAATTATAAACACCTTCTGCATGATACATATTAGTTTTATCTAAGAAAGCACCACCACCATCAACAATAGCTGCATCACGGAATTTATTGAGCAATGTTGTATATTCGGCTGTGCCAGGAGTTGGCATGCCTTTGTCTGCTACGCCACGTGCCGTAATACCCGCCTGCTCTTCTGATTGCCCTGCACCACGTGCCGCAACAAAAGCACCAACGTATTCGCCAAACCATGTAGCGTGTGGTTTGATGCTGTTCAACATTGCTACCGCCGCTAAACCAGCAGTATAGGATTGACCCGAACGCTCTTGCGTTGTATAAGCTCTTAAAGTAAAGTTATCGCCTCTTAATTCAACTTTAGCTTGCGTTAAGTTGAAGTTACGAAGTGAATAACGGCCAGTACCAGTGTAAACGGTTGTACCGTAACCATAGTTTACCTGACCCACTAATTCTACTTTTTCGTTGATACGATAGTGAGCAGCTAAGTTAGTTTTAAAACTTTTTGTGTTGTAGTCAACTAAATCTTTCTCGTAAAAACCAGTTCTACTAACGTTTACATTTGGTACTAAAGCTAAAGCAGCCGAAGGCAATAATTTGGCTGCAATTAAACCATTGGCAACGGTCGTCATATTAGCTTGAACCTCGTCACCGTAGATATTCATACCATCATAATCAGTTTTTACACCTGCACCTCTTGTTCCATTTTCTAACCCACCAGTGTTTAGGTTAGTATAATTGGTTGCTTGCCAGTCTTTAGCTGTGATGTACGCCAAGTTTACTTTGAACGCAAATTTGTTGTTTTTTGAAGCCTTTGCATAACGCATCGAGAAATCAGCCATTGGTGTGTTCACTACATCACGATTGCTGGCACTCATAACGCCAGTTTTAACTGTTGCACTTAATCCCTGATACAAGAATGGGCTTTTGCTGTTCATTAACACCAAACCATTGATAGCGTTTGGACCATAAAGAGCAGATGCTGCACCAGGTAAAACTTCTACGTTTTCAACATCAAGCTCTGGCATACCCACAATATTATCAACTGGGAAGTTTAAGCCAGGTGCTTGGTTGTCCATACCGTCAATCATTTGTACAGTACGAGGGTTACCCGTAGCACCAAAACCTCGCATATTGATAGATTTAAACAACAAACCTTGTGTTGTCATGTCGATACCCTTCATATTTGCGAGGGCATCATAAAATGATGGTGAGGCAGTCTCACGAATGGTGCGAATATCCATTTTTTCAATAGCCGCTGGCGATTTCAAAACTGATTCTTCAACCCTTGAAGCAGAGACTACTACTTCTTGACCTAAAACAGCTTGTTCTTTGAGAGCGATATTGATAGAGGCTGAATTGCCAGATACACTCACTTCCTGACTTTCATATCCTACAGAGCTGATTACTATCGAAAACGGAGGAGGAGTTGAAACATTGAACGCAAATTCACCTTTTGCATTGGTGATGGTTCCTATCACTTTGCCTTTTACTTGCACACTAACCCCAATGAGCGGCTCTTTGGTATTAGCGTCGGTAACGGTTCCAGACACTTTTGTTTGAGCAAAGGAAAGCTGAGTTATTAGTAAGCAGCATATTCCGAGCAAACATTTTTTAACGGAAAGTTTGTACATGAGAATATTGGTTAGTGGTTAACAAAACGTAATTTTGTGTCAAACATAGAAAAGAAAATAATAATATGCAAGCATACTATTAGTAGTTTGTATCAAAATCATACAATTTTAACAAAAAATAATCATATATAATGCGAAAAACGATTTTTCTATCCTTATTTTATTTTTTGCTGATTTTTTCTGAGAAAATAGTAGCTCAAAATAAAGTTATTTTGCTAACTCATTTTAACTCTCAATTTTCGCCGCCTGCCCCAGATTATACGCAGAATAGTGCTTGGGCAGCTTTACCAACTATTGAGGATAAAGCAGATAAAACGCCGTTAAAATCGAATCTGACCGAAAATCAGAAAGATGCAAAGGCAGATGTGTTCTTTTTGCATCCGACTACATTTACATACGAACCTAAAAATCAATATCAATGGAATGCTGATGTGAACGATGCTGAACTAAACGAAAAAACAGATAACTCTACGATTTTGAACCAAGCATCAGCATTCAATGGTTCGGGTAAAATTTATGCACCACGCTATCGTCAGGCACATTATTATTCATTTCTGACACCCAACGCAGATGATAAGAAGCAAGCGTTGGACTTAGCTTATTCAGATATTAAAGCAGCATTTGAATATTACTTAAAAAATTGGAATCAAGGTCGGCCAATAATTATTGCTTCCCACAGTCAAGGAACGGTTCACGCTAAACGCTTACTAAAAGAGTTTTTTGATGGCAAGCCGTTACAAAGGCAGCTTGTAGAAGCATACCTAATTGGAATTGCTACACAGCCCGATACATTTGAAAATATTAAACCAAGTAAATCGGCGGAAGAAATAGGAGGATTTGTATCGTGGAATACTTACGCACGAAACTATCTACCAGAATACTATAATGATGGACTCCGCACTGCCGTTAGTACAAATCCATTAACATGGAAGTTAGATGAAGAATTCGCATCGAAAGAACTCAATAAGGGTGGGGTTGGTTATAAATTTACTTTTGTAAGGCAGGCTGCCGATGCTCAGAATCATCAAGGGGTATTGTGGATAAATAAGCCTTATATTAGAGGTCGTTTTTTCATAAATATAAAAATTTGGCATATCGCTGATATAAATCTTTTTTGGATGAACATCAGGGAAAATGTAGCTTTACGTTTAGAAACATATCTCAAACAATAATAAAAAAGTATCGAAAAGCCAATAAAGGATACATTTTAATCAATGAACGATAATTACGTAGTTATTATGGCTGGGGGTGTCGGAACAAGGTTCTGGCCATTTAGTCGAAGCACAAACCCAAAACAATTTCATGATGTGCTGGGTATTGGAAAAACAATGATTCAACAGACCGTTGAACGCTTTGAGGGTATCTGCCCCAAAGAAAATATATACATTGTTACGAGTAGTGAGTACTATGACATAACCAAGCAACAATTGCCATATTTGAGTGACGACCAAATTTTGCTTGAACCTAACCGTAGAAATACAGCTCCGTGTATAGCGTATGCCTGCTATAAAATTAGCTCGAAAAATCCAAATGCTAATATCGTAGTTGCACCTGCCGACCATATTATTTTAAAAGAAGAGGAATTCCGTAAACGAATTAGCATTGCGTTGCACTTCTCAGCAAAAAATGATGTATTAGTTACGCTTGGAATCAATCCAACACGCCCCGATACTGGTTATGGGTATATTCAGTTTTCGGAGTCAGAAGGTGATATTAAGCGAGTGGTAACTTTCACCGAGAAGCCAAACTTAGAATGGGCCAAGAAGTTTGTTGAAAGTGGTGAGTTTGTTTGGAATGCGGGTATTTTCATTTGGAATGTAAACGCCATTAGGAAGTGCTTTGAAGCTTTCTTACCAGAAATGGCTGAGGCTTTTGAAGAAATCAAGGCCGACTACTACACAGAAAGAGAGGCTGATGCATTGAATAGGGCTTATCCGCAATGCAAAAACATTTCGATTGATAACGGTATCATGGAGCGTGCCGAAAATGTTTTTGTGGTACTTTCGGATATCGGTTGGTCAGATTTAGGTACGTGGAAATCGCTTTATGAAATATCAAATAAAGACGAAAACGAAAATGCCATTGATGCCAACGTGATGCTTTATGATACCAAAAATAGCATCATAAAAACGCCAAAAGACCGTTTGGTTGTAATAAACGGCTTAGATGGATTTATTGTGGCTGAATACGATAACGTCTTGATGATTTGTAAAAAAGAAGATGAACAAAAGGTAAAAGAGTTTGTGGCATCAGCTGGTATGAAAGGCAAGGAGTTTGTGTGATAGTCAACAGTTTGCAGTCAACCGTCCACAAAGAAGTTTACTATTCCTTTTGGTCAAAAACTTACAATAATAATATATATGGGGTTCGGCTAATCGAACCCCATTTTTTTGAACCAAATTTTAGCTTCATAGGTTTTATTTGAAAACAATTATACAGAATGAACAACAAACCTTTGCAAATAGATATCGTATCTGATGTAGCGTGTCCATGGTGCTATATTGGTAAAAAACATTTAGAAAAAGCACTCGAAAGTTTTGATAGTCAGCCAGTTGAGATTACTTGGCATCCGTTTCAACTTGACCCAACAATCCCAGCCGAAGGACTTGATAAAGAAGAATACTTTCTCAATAAATTTGGTAGCAAGGAGCGAATAGAACCAATGTTTCAACGTGTGGTAGGAGTGGGAGAGCAAGCAGGTATTAAATTTGACTTTGATAAAATGCCAAAGGCTATTAATACGATTCCGTTGCACAAAATGCTACATATTGCTCGTGAAGAAGGAACACAAATTGAGTTAGAAGAAAAGTTTTTTAAGGCGTATTTTACCGATGGTGTTGATTTTTCAGAAAAAGAGCAACTCATTGCTTTCATGGTAGATTTTGGGTGGAGTCGTGAAAAAACCGAAGGTATATTGGCCAATGAAGAAATTACGTACCACGTTACGCAAGAAATCAGACACTTTCAGAATTTAGGAGTTTCGGGTGTTCCGTTTTTTATATTAAACAATAAATACGCTATTAGTGGTGCCCAGCCAACAAGTGTGTTTTTGGACACTTTGAATAAAGTTTCCGCTGAAATGCAGCCAGTTGAAGCAGTTGGCGAAGCCTGTGATATTGATGGAACGAATTGTTGATATTTTTTCCACAAAGATGCTTTCTTCAACTCAGAAGAAAGCATCTTCAAAGTGCATGATTTCAAATTTTTCGCCTACGTTTATGGCAATTATGTCGAAACGAATGTTTCCGTGCCAATCGTGTTCGTAAATGTAGTTTTCAGCGGTTTTGATGATAAGATTTGCTTTGGCTTTCGAGATGGTTTGTTCGGGAAACCCGTGAGCCACTTCTGACCTTGCTCGAACTTCTACAAAAACCAACCAATTATTTTTCAGACAAATAATATCAATTTCGCCCTTTCCGTGCGTGTAGTTTTGGTCGAGAACCTCATAACCTTTCTTTTGTAGAAATTTGGCTGCCATTGCTTCGGCCTTATTACCTGTTTCGTTATGTGCTGCCATTGCCGCTTGTAGGACAGGTTTTCAATCTGTTAATGACATAGTTAATAGAAAAAAAAGACAGGTTAAAACCTGTCTTAAACTAATTCTGCTATCACGGTTTCGCCACCTACGGGCTTATCGTCGATATTTACTAATATTTTTGCATCTAAAGGTAAGAAGATATCGATTCTCGAACCAAATTTGATAAATCCAAACTCTGAACCTTGTTCTACGGCTTGCCCTTCTTGTACGTACCAGCAAATTCTACGAGCTAAAGCTCCAGCAATCTGACGAAACAAAACTTCTGTGCCATTATGGTGTTTCACGACGATTGTCGTACGTTCGTTTTCGGTGCTTGATTTTGGGTGCCAAGCAACCAAATATTTCCCTGCATGATATTTGGCATAAGAAACAATACCCGAAATTGGGTTGAAATTGATGTGTACATTAAGTGGCGACATAAAAATTGAAACCTGACGACGGGGCTCTTTGAAATACTCTGTCTCAACTACTTCCTCAATTACAACCACTTTACCATCGGCAGGGGCAATTACGTGTTTCGGATTTTTAACCGTAGTGCGAGTGGGTTTACGAAAAAACTGAACCACAATCACAAACAAGAATATACTCACGATGAGCAATAATGTATGTAAGATTTCTTGTTCGGGTAAAAAATATCTCAAAGCCGCATTAGCTGCCAATAGTCCAATAATTGTCAATGAAATCGTTCCTGTGCCTTCCTTATGAAGTGTCATTTTCTGAGCTGTTTAGTTTTTTAGAACCGCAAATATAATCAAACAATGTTTTTACGTTATCTTCACGACTCAAATATTTATAATGCGTGTGCAAAAGCTGTGGATAAGTTGGTGTTTCACGTGGAAAAACTCTTGATATAATTATGCAAAAACTCTTTTTTTGGCGAAACTGGCCTAAAAATGAACGATTTAGCTTTGTTTTTATTCTTACGATTCTTTTCTTATCTATTTTATTACTTTGTTTTTATTGGTTTCAAGGCTTAGGGAATGTTATCCACTGGGATATTTTGAGCGAGCTTGATGAAATTCCTGCTGCCTTAGATACTTTCTCGGATGGCCAGTTAAAGTTTACCATTAACGGAAATGCCTATATCGTGAAAGAGCGTTATTTGGCTTCGATGATGAGCATCAACTTTTGGGCAAACCATGCTTTTGCAGTATTGTTTATGCTGGGTTTGAGTTTATTGCTAAGTGCGTTTTCGGGCATGAGTCGTTATTGGTTTTTGGGAGGAATGGCCTTGCTGGCTGGTATTCTGATAACTTTTCATCTCGAAATTGCTTTTAATACCGTTAATCAACTGCCATTTTTGGTGGCTTTTGGTGCGTTTGCCGGTTTGGCGTTTTATTTCAATACGTTTGCTCCACAAATAAATGTCCAAAAAAGATTCTTAGCGTTTTTGGTCCTGAGTGTAGCTGCTGCCGTTTTAATTAGTTTCTTTGCAAAGGCTCCAAATCCAAGTTTAGCGATTTTTTCTTATGGATTACTTTCGGCAATAGTTTTGTCATCAATTTTTATTTTATTGGTCGCTCACGAAATCTCGGCCAGTTTAGTTTGGATTGTGTCAAATTCGGGCGTGAAAAATCGCAATCATATTCCTTCGTTCTTGGCAATTTCGAGCATCTATTTGCTTAATGTGCTTCTGATTTACCTCGAAAAATCGCAGTACATCGACTGGAACATTATTTCTATCAATCCAGTGGCTTTGTTTGGCATTTCAATGGTTTTAGGGATTTGGGGTTTCAGAGATTATTCTGAGCAATCAAATTTCTTCGATTACCGCAACATTGGCTCTTGGTTTTATTTAGGGTTGGGTATTATCACTACTGCTACGATTGGCTACGCTTACGCAACGGCCAACGACCCACTCATTGAAGCCTTCGAGGATTTTATCTCGTATGTCCACGTAGCTATGGGGCTGTGCTTTTTCTTTTATGTGTTGATAAACTTTACACAGCCGCTCCAAAAAGGCTTAGAAGTACATAAAGTAATTTACAAACCAAAGTTTTATGAACTACTACTTTTCCGCATGGCCGCTGCTATTTTGGTTTTCATGCTGATTTCATTCAAAAACTATAATAATTACTTTCAAACAAAAGCAGGCTACTACAATACCATTGCCGATTATTATACTGCCACCGAAGATTTTCAAGCGGCTGAGACTTTTTACAAAGAAGCTTTACATTTTGATATTCGTAACCATAAATCAAATTATGCGTTGGCTTCGTTGGCTTTAAACAATGGAGATAAAGAAAATACGGGGCTATTTCTGAAAAATGCCTTAGAAAAAAACGCCAGTCCGTTTGCGTATGCGGGTTTGAGTAAAGTATTGCAAGAAAAGGATATGTTTTTTGATGCTCTCTTCACGTTGCGTGAAGGCGTGAGTAAATTCCCGAAAAACCAACAACTTTTGACCAACATAGCTTTCCTATACGAAAAAACAAAAGTGCTTGATTCGACTTTTTATTATCTGAATTTAGCAAAAATAAATTGCTCTGACTGCGATTTGGCAGAATCTAATTTATTGGCATATCAGTTAAAGTATGGCGAAAAAGATTCCCTTCTTACCGCAATGAGGTCGTCAAATCCAAAAATTGGTGGAGACAATCGAGCTGCTAAAAGTATGAGCCTTCGTGCAAATAGGGCGGCAGCAGATAAAATATTGCAAAAACAAGCAACAACAAATATCGAATTCACGAAAGATTCAGCCATAAATGTCAGTCAATTTGCTTTGCTTTATAATTTGTCGTCGTTCAATAATGCCATGTTTCCATATTCGAGCAAAGATTTGCAGAATATTCAGCGAAAAGAAGTAAACAATGATTTCTTTGAAGATTTAGAATTTGCCATTTCTTGTCGAAATTATTTTAGAGAGAATAAACTTGATGGATTGAAGCAGCTGGCTGTTTTGGCCAATGATTCTACCAAACATAAGCCACTCTATAATCAAGTAGCGGGAATGTGGTTTTTGCAACAAGGCGTGTATGATAAAGCGGTAGAATTACTCAGCAAAGCTGGCGATGTTTCTTCAGTAGAGGTTTTACAGAAACAAAATTATCAACAAACAATCGCCGATTTCCAAAAAGCAAAAGCAGAGGAAATATTTAAAATGGCATTAGTGAAAAATCAGAATAGTAAAACTGATTTTGATAAGATTTTGCAGGAAAATCCGCTAAATCCGTACGTTTTGAATAAAGTCGTTGATTTTTATAACAATACACTCAAAAAGCCTAACGATGCCTACAATTTCGTTTTCCGAGCTGCTGAATTGAATGATACTTCTGCCGAAATCTGGAAACTTTATACGCTTCAATCGCTCAAAATTGGTTTGACTGATTACGTGGCCGATGGCTTGGCTAAAGTACAGCAGCTAAGTAGTCCTGCCGATTATCAAGCATTTCTTTCCACCTATCAAGCCCAAAAAGCATTGATGGAAAAAACAAAGGACGGTTTTGAATAATCTACTAACTTGACCCCCTAACCCCTAAAGGGGGGTGAAAATTTGAATTCAATATCTGAAAAAAAGTCCCCCTTTAGGGGTTAGGGGTTTATGAAAATCATCGAAACAACCAATATTTCTAAACGCTACATCATGGGTAGCGAAATTATTGACGCCTTAAAGTCGGTAACGATTTCGGTCGATAAAGGTGAATATGTAGCATTTATGGGACCTTCGGGTTCTGGGAAATCTACGTTAATGAATATTATTGGTTGTTTGGATTCTCCAACTGGTGGACGATACGTTTTAAATAACCACGATGTAAGTAGCATGAGCGAAAATGAGCTTGCCGAAGTAAGAAATAAAGAAATTGGATTCGTTTTTCAGACGTTTAACTTGCTTCCTCGTCAATCAGCTCTCGAAAATGTGGCTTTGCCGTTGATTTATGCAGGATATACCAAATCGCAGAGAACAGAAAAAGCCATGCTTGCTCTCAAAAACGTTGGTCTTGATAATAGAGCTCATCATAAACCTAACGAACTTTCAGGTGGACAACGCCAGCGTGTGGCCATTGCTCGTGCCTTAGTAAATGACCCAAGTATTCTATTAGCCGATGAACCAACAGGAAACTTGGATACTAAAACTTCGTATGAAATCATGGAGTTGTTTGACCAACTTTATTCAAAAGGAAACACTATCGTAATGGTGACGCACGAAGAAGATATTGCCAAATATTCGCACCGAATCATTCGTTTGCGTGATGGTTTGTTGGAGTCAGATAAGGTAAATCCAGAACCAACTAATCCACGAGAAATGGCAAAGCTTTATATACAAAAAGTGAAAGAGTAAATTATCTTACCGTTTAATCAAAAAAGGTAAGATAATTTTTAGAAAAACTAACATATTTCAAACTAAAATACATTCTTTATCGTTTATAAACATATATCACAAATCTAACTTGTATGAAAAAAGTAGTATCTTTTCTTTCTTTGATGTTGCTAATCAGCACATTATCGTTTGCACAAAGTCCAAGAGTATCAGCCGAGAGTGCTAATGTAAAAGTATCTTATGGTCAACCATCTAAAAAAGGACGTGTAGTTTTTGGTGGTTTAGAGAAATTCGGAACGGTATGGCGTACGGGTGCTAATGAAGCAACCGAAATCACCTTTAAAAAAGATGTAAAGTTTGGTGGTAAATCTGTGAAAGCAGGTACTTATTCTTTATTCTCAAAATTGGGAGAAAAAGAATGGACTATTATTTTGAATAGCGAATTAAAACAATGGGGAGCATACGGATACGATAAAATTAAAGATAAAAACGTGGCCGAAGTTACAGTTCCTGTAAAAACATTAAAAGATGTAGTAGAGAAATTGACAATCACTACTGACGACAAGACTTTAACCATTTCCTGGGATACGACGAGTGTGAGCGTACCTATGGAGTTTTAGGGTTTAGGTAAGTGTAGTAATAAAAAGCCGAGGTTTTGCCTCGGCTTTTTTTGTAGCTCGCTCGTTTCCTGAACGTAGTTGAAGGAAACGAGCGAAGGTTTTACTTCTTCCCAACAAATCTTTCAAAGAACTCATAAATGCGTAGCATACGGTCGATTCTTTGGCGAACGTTTCCTGTGCGTGAAAGCTCGTGCGTACCACCAGGCATTCTTACGTATTCTACTTCTTTACCCATGATTTTCATTGATTTATACATCATTTCGCTTTGAATTACGCCCGTACGAAGGTCGTTTTCGCCGTGTTTGATGAGCAAAGGCGTACGAATTTTATCGACGAATGTATAAGGTGAGTTGGTTTCCAATACTTTCTCTTGTGTATCGTTCCACGGATAATTAAAATAGCTCGGAATCAAACGCCATGCGTTTCCTTCGCCTAAGAATGTTGTAAGGTCATAAACGCCACGTTGAGCAAAAGCAGCCTTGAAACGGTGGTCGTGAGCCACAATCCAAGCCGTTAGGTAGCCAGCATAAGAGCCACCTGTAATTACTTGACGTGAAGTATCGACCCATGATGCTTTTGCGGCATCAGTTGCCGCAGCCAAAACGTCTTCGGTTGGGCCAGTTCCCCAATCTTTAATATTAGCACGCAAGAAATCTACACCATAACCACCCGAACCTCTTGGATTGGCATAAACTACACCATAACCTTGCGAACAAAAATATTGGTGTTCGTGCCACATTGAAAATTCACCTGGCCCCCACATAGCCGTTGGGCCTCCGTGCATATTTAATAAAAGCGGGTATTTTTTTCCTGCCTCAAAATTAGAAGGTTTCATTATCCAGTATTCAACTTTTTGGCCTTTTGAGTTGGTATATGTTCGTTTTTCTGGAAAACTCAATGCTTTGTTTTTTACCCAATCATTTACCGAAGTCAGTTTTACAGGATTTTTCATCTGTAAATCGGCTACATAAAGTTCATTGGGGTTAGCCACTTCGGTTTTTGAATAGAGTATTTTATCGGCCGATAAATCAAAACCTAAAATACCCGACTCAAAATCAGTTAATTGCTCAATTTTCTTTGTTTGCACATCAATTCTGTAAATCGGTTGTCCACCGTTTGATTGTGCCGTAAAATAGACATACTTCATGTCTTTCGACCACGTTAGTCCACCCACTGAGCGGTCAAATTTAATGAGTTGCGGATTTGTGCCATCAGCTTTTGCGATGTACAAATCGCCAATATTTACACCTTGTGAGTTTGATTTCGTATAAACGATGCTTTTTCCATCAGGCGACCAAGTTACACCTCCAAACGATTTCCCTTTTTCACCTAAAATTGTCTTACGATTCGACCCATCAGGGTTCATCACCAAAACTCTATTATCTTGTTCACGGTCAGGGTGTTGCAGTGAATCGAGGGCTGTTTGTACAGCAATTTGTCCATCTTGTAGCCATGCTCCGCCGCCGTAACTTCTGAAGCCAGTTGTGAGAGGCATTGCTTTTGCACCTTCTTTTACTTCGATTGTATAGATATGTGAAAAATTCAACTCGGGCTGAGTAGTGGCTTCTCCTTGAAAAGTAAGACGATTGATAACCTTTGCTTTTTTATCTTCTACATCTTTTTCCAAATACGCTCTGATTTCTTCGATTGTGCCATCGGGATTTGGTTTTACGCCTTTGGCAGGTTTTAAAAACTCATTTTTCGCAAAACCTGGTTTTTCTAATGACCAAGCAGGAACACCTTTTGATGGATTTAATACAGAATCCTTTAAAAGTTCGGTTAAAGATAAGCCCACGCTGAAAGAGATTTTTGAACCATCTTTCGACCAATTTGGGTTCGATGCTCCGTATTTTGAGTCAGTTAGCTGAAAGGCTTCGCCTCCATCAAGGGGCATAACAAAAATTTGAGATTTACCTTTTACATTTCGGGCAAAGGCAATTTGTTTGCTGTCAGGCGACCACGATGCACTTCCTACGCTCTCAGTTCCACGAGTGATTTGCTTAACTGTCTGAAAATCAGTCAAAAATAAATGCGTTCGATAGTCGTACTCAAGTTTATTTTCTTCGCTGGGTTCGGAAGTTCGGAGCGAGTAAATGGCTTTTTTTCCATCGGGAGCGATGCTGATAGAACCAATTTGTTTGATTCGGGTAAGGTCGGTTACTAAAACTTTTTCTTTGCCAACTTGGGCAAAAACTAAGTTTGAGAAAAAGATAAGGGTTAGAATTATTCTCATAATTGATTGTTTTTGAAGTTTACACGGTAAAAGTACAAAAACAAATCAAGATTGCATTCAGGCACTATGCTTCATGCGAATTTTATGGTACATATCGTGCATGACTTGCATGTGTGGAGCCGTAAGCACGGCAAGCCCCAAAAAGCTATAGGCCATTATTGCGTTATTATTAACGAACATAAAGCCCGTAAATCCAAAGAGTAAAATGCCGCCAATAGCCAATAAACTGTAAAATACAATTTGTCGTATGACACGGTTGGCAGTATTAAAACTACTATTATTTCGGAGGTAAGAAGTGATGTTTTTGAGAGAGAGAGTTGAGTGCCAAATAACAAAATAAAAGGTGAACCCCAGAACCATCGGGAGGTTGTATAAGATAGTCAGAATTAAAACAAATTGTATGGAAAAGTATTGACTTTCTGAAAACTTAGTGTCTTTATTTTGGGCGAAGTAAATACCGATACTCAACAAAAATAAAACAATTGCTGAAAAAATTAAGCTTATTCGGTGCGAATCAAGCCAATTGATAAATGCCAGATTATCAGCCCCTGCCTTGAAAAGTAATAAAATTGGTCGAACTTCATTAAAGTTAGGCATCAGAATGATGCTTAAAATAACCAAACCGTAGTTCATTACCAAAACTTTACCCCAAAAAGTGTTGGTTCTGAAGCGATGTAAGTCAGTTTCTCCAAAGTGATAGGCCGCCAGAAAAATAAACAAAATATTTCCAATCAACGGAAAAAACCAAAGTATTGCACCAAAACCTACGAGTCGGCCTAAATAATTGGTAAAAAAGAAGAACATTGAAAATTGTTTTTTCTCACTATTAGCATTCTGATTAGCTACCAGTAAATCGGCGGCACCGTGTGGAATCCCTAAAAATAGAATCCCTATTGCAAACGCCAAAAACTGGCCTTCTACCGAAATATGCTGTATATATTGATGCACAAACAGCATAGCAAAGCCTACAAACAAGAGGATAATTCTCATTGGTTTTGAGTATTTAGCAGAAAAAAGAAACTGATTGTACGACGGAGTAGAGAAAGATTTTTGCCCAAAGTCTTTGTAAAATCAAAGACTTTGGGCAAAAATAACGCTGATTCTAAGCTAAAACTTTTTTAGACTCAGTTGTAGCTATATTATAAACCACTAAACCAAAACCTATCTTATTGATTGCATCGGCAATGTTGTAAAATAAGTTTAAATCTTTGGTTTGTAGTAAACCTGCACCATCAGGACCTAACCAACCACCAGGGCCAGCCATGTAACCGATTGGGTAGATTGCCCAGCCAGCCAACACAAACCAAGCGAGTGCCTGAATTCCTGATTTTACTGAATCTGAGTTTGAAGAAGCAGCTAATTGCTTTGCTTCACCAGCCCAAGCTGAGTACAGCACATAAACATAACCAATTGTTGAGATTACACCCCACATCACAGAGTGACTTGTTGATGCAGTTGGGTTGAAAGCTTCACCGATATATCCTGCTACCAACATTAATACTGATGCTGCAATGAGCTTCCACATGAAAGCTGGTTTCGCACCTGCTGGTTTGAGGAGCAAATAAAACTCAACGCACATCAATGGCACTGTAAGTGTCCAGTCGATATAACGCAAAGCTACTGGTGTTTCGCCCGTTGCTCCGTAGAAATCTCTCATGTAGTAATAGTGAACCGCTGCAATACCAGTGATTAGACCAGAAACTAAAAGAGATGTTTTCCACTTCCCATCAACACTTCCTCTTTCGAAGAAGAAAAATACAGATGCAGCCAACATAGCCATGTAACCTGTAAAGAATGTAAATGAAACGGGGTCTTTGCCGTCAACGTTGACGATGTTTAGGAATAAATTGTACATGTAGTAATTATTATTTTAAGTTGAACAATGTAATAATAACAGAATGCTTAAATTTTTGTTTAATATTTTTTCAAAAAAACTAAACAAGTCTTGTATTTTAATTTTCTATAATTGTATTATTTTAAGAAAATAGTATGAAATTCTTAAATTCTTTCAGTAAAAAAGCAATACAAAAAAAATTATAAAAAAAATAAAAATTTTAAGATATACCCATTAGAATCCTTGCCTTCTGATGAAATATACAGGTTTCCATCAGGGGTAAAACAAATACCTTCGGGCTGAACGAAAGTTTCAGGGTCGAGTTCGATGAGTGCATTTTTTTCACCTTTAGGCGATAATATCAAGAGCTTTTTGCCTTGTGAAGAAATAATAAAAATTTCGCCCGTAATTGGATGCACGGCAATACCCGATGGTGCGAAGGTTTTCTTACCATCGCTGCCTTTTATAAGGTCTTCATCAATAGTCAGATATTTATCAAATTTTTTGGTGGCCAGAGAATAAGCATAAATGGTCTTTTTATCGTTCTTATCCTTGTCTTTTTCTTTGGTTACAAGCAAAAGGCTCTGGGTTTGTGGATGATAACTAAGCCCTTCGTATTCTTTTACGTCTTTATCCGAGCAATCAATTTTTCTTTCTGAACCGTCGCTGATTTTGAAACCTTTGATTTTGCCGTTGCTTTTCATAATAAAAATCTCATCATCAACTACTTCAATACCTTCGTAGTCGCCATTTTTACCAATGTCAATAGTTTCTACCACTTTTTCCTTTGCCCAATCGTAGATAAAGACGGTACCTTTTTCGTCGTTTACACAAGCAAGCTGATTTTCTTTGTAAAACGATAAGCCCGAAATTTCTTTTAAGTTTTGAGGCATTTCCATTTTTTTGCTGGGCTTGCTGATGTCATATTGAAATGTGTATTCTTTGGTTTTTTTCTTGGGTAAACAAGCAAAAACAATCAAAGTCAAAATCAGCATTCCGATAAAAATTTGTAGCATATTCATTAGTGAGAGGAGGTTAAAGGGTAGAAACAACAAAGCAACAATTAGAATGGCTAATTGTTGCTTTTAAATAAATAAAAATCCGAATACGCTACCGAATCAGAAACTCTGTTTAATATTCATCTTCATTAAAGAAAAAGTCATCTTTGGTCGGGTAATCTGGCCAAATCTCCTCAATGCTCTCGTACGGTTGTCCGTCGTCCTCAAGTTCTTGTAGGTTTTCAATAACTTCAATGGGTGCTCCCGAACGAATCGAAAAATCTATCAACTCATCTTTTGTAGCGGGCCACGGAGCGTCCTCCAAATACGACGCAAGTTCGAGTGTCCAATACATAGTCTTTCTTCCTTTTTAGTGTTACAAAAAATTTAAGGCTGCAAAAGTATAACAAAAATCTACTTCTCAAATGAAATAACGAAAAAATCTATTTAATTTCAAACGTTTTTTACAAAAAATATTGCAGAAAATCGAAAAAACATTTCCTCTCAATTATAAAAACTCTGATTATCAATAAATTATATCTGAAATTTTATTTAAAAATTCCCCATTTTTAACGATGAAACGCTATACGCTTGCTCTTGATTTAGTTGACGACCCAACTCTGATTGACGAATATGAAAAATTACATGAACGCATCGCTGATGAAATTGCCAAGAGTATTACTGATGCGGGTATTACCGAGATGGAAATTTACCGAATCGGCAATCGTTTGTTTATGATTATGGAAACCGAAGATGATTTTTCGTTTGAAAGAAAATCAGACATGGACGCCAACAATCCTAAAGTGCAAGAATGGGAGAATTTCGTTTGGAAGTTCCAACAAGCCCTGCCAATGGCCAAACCTGGTGAAAAATGGATGCTAATGAAACAAATTTTCAAGCTTACCAATCAATAAACAACATGAGAGAATAAGGCTTTATGGCTTATTCTCTCATGTTATCAATCATTCATTCGCTCATTGTTTTTATTCTCGGCTAACTTTACTTGCTCCGCTGGTGTTTGAATCAAAATCTTTTACCTTTCCAAAACTAATATGACTTGCACCGCTGGCATCGGCTCTGGCTTGGTTGATTTCCATACGTTTGGCATCAATTTGGCAAGCACCCGAAACATCCATGTTTACTCGTTCGGCCGAGCCTCTTAAATCGGCTTTTGAAGCTCCCGAAGCATCGAATTCGATTTTACGTACTTCCACATCAATAGCTGCTTTCGATGCACCCGATAATTGAATATCTAAGTCTGTGCTTTTATCTTTAAAGCCAATCACTTTGATAGTAGATGCTCCCGAAATATCAAGTCCTTCGAGCGATGGCATCGTAATATTGATTCTAACGGTTTCGTGTCTTCTACTAAACGAAAATTTATCTTTATGACCAATTTCGAGGGTATTGTTACGAATATCAAAGTCAATGTCATCTAAATCGCTTTGGTTGTCGGTATCTGCTATTACTTCAAACGAACTACCTTTACGAATCGTTACGATGAATGCTCCGCCTACTTCTACTTTATCAAAACCTTTCAAATCAAACTTCTTTTCGTGCTGGCCTTTTTCTTCAAAAACACCATAGTCGAAAGCAGAATCGTTGTCGTCATCGTAGTGATTATCTCTAAGTGCCTCACGTTCTTCATCACTTAATTTCGGACAATCACGGCAAACCATACCCGAATCACGTTTCATTACGTAAGTGTACTTATCTACGTCATCGCCATCAATATCAAAATCGTGTTTATTCCAATCTCTACGATATACACTGTAATAAAAATTCTTAGTTAATTTAAAAGGCTTATCATAAGGCACATAGAGCGTCATTTCGAGGTCTTGTCCACGGAAGCGAGCTTTTTCTGGTAGTGTTATGTTTTGGTCGAACGTCAGTGTCGAATCTTTTTGGGCAATGTTATAGATGATTGCCTTTGCAAAACTTTCAGCTTCTGCTCTTGTACGGCCAGACGATTCGAAACGTTGTTCTAATTTCAAATCTGTTCCCTCGTAGCCTTCTACATTTACTTTTACATCATCTTCGATACGAATTTTATCAAAATCGCCATCGTGATTATTGTTTGCATCAAGAACTAATGTTTGTCCAGAAAGTGTGTAAGGGAAGTTTTTAGTTTGTTCAAAACGCCCTTTTTTCTTAAAGTTGAGGGCATATTTTGTTGCTAAAATACCCGTTCCCATCAAACCTGCCAACCAAAGGCCTAAGAGCGAAATCCAAAAATTGCGGTTTCCGATTCTTCTATTTGAAAGCAAGGTTAGACCCGTAAGTAAAAGAGCTAAGAAAGGTGTAAACATTGCCAAGAAAGCAAAGAAGCCTGTCATTGGGTGAATATCTTGCGAGAAGATTTTGAATGGACTATTATCAAAAAACTCAGTTCCTTCAATACCCGAAGTTACGCCAAAGAATGCTGCCACAGCCGCCACAACTCCAATAATCATTGCTAAAGAAAATAACATGAGCATTACGCCCGCCAAAACTCTGGCAACTGGCCCGAGGTGCTTTAATACCTCGCCCAAAGCTTTGATAACCATACCGACTAATCGGAAAGGGAAAAGAAGGATTTTGGTAAGAGTATTTTCTGGAGCGTTTTTATCAACGTTAATGCTTTCTTTGATATTAGTTTCGATATTAGAAAGCGTGACTGGCTCGCCTTTCATTTCCATTTTTTGTGTGAGGGTCTGAGCTTTAGGTGCTACAATCCAAAGGATGATGTAGGCCAAGAAGCCTGTTCCGAATAAAAACACACTCAACACAAAAAGCAAACGAATAACCGTAATGTCAACTCCAAAATAAGCAGCTAAACCACTACAAACACCGCCTAAAACTTTATTATCATTATCACGGTAGAATTTCTTGATTTTTTTGTCTTCGTCGAGGTTAAAGTTTGGCGGGAAAACAACCCAACAAACAAAATATGCCAAGAAAACAAAGCCTGAGATTGGTCCGAGGTCGTCATCGATTGGTGGTAAGCCCAAGAATAATAGCAAGAAGACAATTCTTGCCCAAACCACATCAATATTGAAATAATGTGCCAAACCAGCTAAAACACCGCCTAAAGCTTTACGTTTTACATCACGATAAAGGCGTTTTGGTTGAGTTGTTTTAAAACTATCCGATTCTTGGCTTCCTGCTGTTGACTGTTGACTGCTAAATGTCGATTGCGTATTGTTCGCCGTTGATTGTGCAGTGTTTTTTAAATCTTCTTCTTCTTCGATTGCTTCAAAGTCAGCCACACTACCCATTGATTTGATGAGGTCGTTCACGCCTTCGTTTGTTATAACTGGCTGACTATCAGATTTTTGATTTGTCCAGAATTTTTCGGCAATACGAGCTTCGATATCAGAAACAATCTCTTGACTGCCCTCATACGACGCAAAATATTGTTTTATAGAGGCTAAATAAGCGTTTAGTTTTTCGTAGGCATCTTCTTCGATATTGAAAACCATGCCTGCTATATTTATTTGTATAGTCTTTTTCATTGTCTTATTGATAAAAAATCGTTCGCTGTTAGATGCTTGATTTAGGGTAATTAGATTAGGTGATTTCGAGTGAATAAAACTGAAAGCTCGAAATCAGATTTTAATTATTTCTTGCTTATAATTGTTGTAACAGACTCCGAAAGTTCGTTCCAAGTATTGTTCAAGTTTTCTAAAAACATTAGCCCTGTATCAGTCAATACGTAGTATTTACGTGGCGGTCCTGAAGTTGATTCTACCCATTTATAATCGAGTAAGCCTGCATTTTTTAGGCGGGTCAATAAAGGGTAAAGGGTGCCTTCAACTACCATTATCTTGGCGTTGATGAGTTCGTAGAGAATTTCGGAGGCATAAATTTCGCCCCTCGAAATTATATGCAGAATGCAGTACTCTAAAATTCCTTTCCGCATCTGCACTTGGGCATTTTCTAAATCCATATTTTTAATCCCTTATCTTTCAAAAGGGGGAATTTAAAAAGTTTAAGTTTTCTTTCGTATCAACAACAGCTTTCTGATGATGACGCTACAAAGATATAATAAGGTACTATGCAATGCAAGATACTTGGTTAAAAACTTTTTGATTTTCTGATGAGTGGTAAAAAGAATGTATAAAACTTGTATTTTTGAGGATAGAAATTTTGCTATTATTGACTGTTTTTACTTTGGTTTATAGAAAATTTATGACCTAAATCTCCATTTTTCAATTTTACAGACAAATATATATGAGACATTTTTCGATTGGAATACTTTGGAGATTAACCATTCAGACATTACTACTGGCCGCTTTTGCGTACTTTGTGTTACAAAAACAATGGTTTTTGTCGTTTGTTATTTTGGTCGGAGTCGGAATTAGTTTTTACTTACTATTTAGTTATGTCACATCTGTCAATCGAAAACTGG
The DNA here is from genome assembly GCA_023254245.1 of Emticicia sp. GTDB lineage: Bacteria > Bacteroidota > Bacteroidia > Cytophagales > Spirosomataceae > Emticicia. Next base: position 4,715 of record JALQYE010000004.1, on the reverse strand, counting down.
CACGTTTCTTTGAATCGGTTCGCTATGCCGATTTTGCCGTAAAATTCAGAGCTGATAATAAACTCGGCAAAAGTTTTGAAGAAGTAAATAATCAACTTAATGGAGTTTTAGATGCGTTCCGTCAAGCACGTGCCGAAAAAGAAGCTAATCTACATTATATAAATACCATCGTTCAACATGTGAACGTGGGTTTGCTTTCATTTGATGCTTCGGGTAAAATCGAATTGATTAATAACGCGGCTTTTCGCACCTTGGGTATTTACAGGCTTCGTAATATTTCAGAATTAGGCAACAGCGTACATATTGGGCTTTATGAAATCTTAAAAGGAATGCCTTCGGGCGGTAAAACGCTTTACATAACTTCTAATGAGCAACAAATTACGATAAACTCAACGACCGTTAGTCTTCGAGGAAGAGTTATAAAGTTGGTTTCGCTACAAAATATTCAGTCTGAACTCCAAGAAAAAGAACTCGATGCATGGCAGAATCTTACAAAAGTGCTTCGTCACGAAATCATGAACTCCGTCACACCGATAGTTTCGCTGGCCAGCACCATGCGAGAAATCATTGAGATAGATTTGTCCGAAAAAACGGAAATCAAAGAAACCGTCGATGATTTAAAGGAAGCCCTTCAAACCATCGAAAACCGAAGTAAGGGCATCATGAATTTTGTGAATGCCTACCGAGAGTTCACCACAATTCCGAAGCCAGTTTCTACTGAGATTACCGCCAAACAACTCGTTGGAAACCTCACGAATCTGATTTTACCCCAGATAAAAGCCAAAGGAATCAACCTTCAAATCAATATCAAACAAGATTTTTCTCTTATCGTAGATAACGAACAGATTGACATGGTTTTGATTAATCTCATGAAAAATGCTATTGAGGCCGTAGAAAATAAGTTAAATCCAGAAATAAAAATTTTAGCCTATCAAGCTGATAATCAAAGGTTTATAGAGGTGTCTGATAATGGAAGTGGTATTGAACCTGAAGCCATCGAAAAGATTTTTATTCCGTTTTATACGACTAAAAAGACAGGTTCGGGTATTGGTTTGAGCTTGTCTCGTCAAATTATGCAAATTCACGGGGGAAATTTGAAGGTGATTTCTAAAGTAGGAGAAGGTAGCAAATTTTTGGTTATTTTTTGAGCGGTAATTTTCCAGTAAAATAGAATTTTAGCAAAAGATTCTAAAAAACCATGTATTTTTGTGTTTTATGTAGGGCAGGTTTACAACTTGTATCAATACACTCATTTGACAGGTTGCAAACCTGTCCTACAAAGTATTTAACCATTTACATTTTTTGAAGATGAAATCTCTTAAAAGCCTGCTTACGCTCGTATTGATTGTTTTGTTTGCCAATGGCTGTAAGCAAAAAACGTCGGCCGAATACACTTCCCAAGTCAATAATCCTGATTTTTACCATGATTGTGTTAATCAGCTCACCGATGTAATCGTACATGATATTTTTACACCGCCAGTGGCAAGCCGTATTTATTCGTATGCAACCCTTGCGGGCTACGAAGCACTCGTTTCGGGTGAGAAAGATATGCCTTCGATGGTTGGCCGTGTAAAAGATTTCAACGAAGTGCCAAAAATCGAAGCGGGTAAAGAATATTGTCATCAATTGGCAAGTATTAAAGCTTTCATGACGGTTGCTCGTGGTCTTACGTTTTCGGTTGAAAAATACGATGCTTTCGAGAAAGCTCTCGATAAGAAATTTGAAACAGCAGGCGTGCCAAGCGAAGTTATTGAGCGTTCGGTAGCTTACGGAACAGAAGTCGGGAAAGCGGTTTTGGCTTACGCAAAGAAAGATAATTACCCACAAACACGTGGTTTGCGTTATACTTTACAAAACAAACCTGGTACATGGACTCCAACCCCGCCATCTTATGCCGATGCTATTGAGCCAAACTGGGGCAAAATCAGACCGATGATTATTGATTCGTCTTCGCAGTTTTTGCCACCGCCACCATTTGCTTATGATTTGGCCAAAACCAGTCCATTTATGAAAGAAGTAACTGAGGTGTATGAAATTGGAAATAAACTTTCGGAAGAAGAAAAACGCATTGCATGGTTTTGGGACGATAACGCTTTTGTAATGAACGTACAGGGGCACGTAATGTTTGCTGATAAAAAAATGACGCCAGGTGGACACTGGTTGGCCATCGTAAAAACCGTTTGTAAAGATAAGAAAGTAGATTTTGCTAAATCTGTACAAGCTTATCTACTGGTGTCGATGGCCTTGCGTGATGCTTTCATTCAATGCTGGGAAACAAAATACCGTTTTCATAAAATTCGCCCCGAAACAATTATTAATGCGAGCGTTGACACTAAGTGGGTACCGTTTTTACAAACACCACCATTCCCAGAATACACAAGTGGGCATAGCACAATTTCTGGAGCATCGGCCGAAGTAATGACTGAACTATTTGGCGATAGCGTTACTTTTACTGACTCAACCGAAGCAAAATTTGGTCATGGTGTTGGGCAGTTTAAATCTTTCAATGAAGCAGCCGAACAAGCATCTATCAGCCGTGTATATGGTGGTATCCACTTCCGCTCGGCGTGCGATGAAGGCCTTAAAGCGGGTAGAGAAATTGGTAAATTGGTTATTCAGAAAGCGAAAAAATAAGCATTTATTTCATTGAATAGTAGAAAGGATTTGGCCTCGGTCAAATCCTTTCTTGTTTATAGATATTTCGAACTAACTACCTATTTCTGTTTTTGAGTCAGCCTAAAAAATAAAAACAAGACAATTTGACGTTTTTTGTTTCGACAGAAAGATTAAATTCGGTCAAAAAGTCCGAAAAAATCAACTGGTACACAAATTGATGAAATGTTTGCGTCGCTACAACGGTGTGGCATAAAAAAGAAACAAACATTAAAATCAATAAAATCATGGCAACATTAGTAAGAAATTTCGCACCAGTTTTCCCTGCAGTATTAGGTAGTTTTTTAAATGATTTTGAGCGTGTAGCTCCTGCACACACACATTCATTCCCAGCCGTAAACGTTATTGAAAGCGAAGAGGCTTTCAAAATCGAATTAGCTGCTCCTGGTCTGAAGAAAGAAGATTTCAAAGTAAACGTTCACGAAAATACCTTAACAATCTCGACCGAGAAGAAAGAAGAAACCACCGAGACTGTTGGAAAATACACTCGTAAAGAATTTAATTTCAGTACATTCAAGCGTTCGTTTACATTACCAAAAACGGTTGATAGCGAAAAAATCGTAGCTACTTACAACGACGGAATTTTGGGCTTGGAGCTTCCTAAAAAAGAAGAAGCAAAACCAAAAGAACCTCGCTTGATTGAAATTGCGTAAGTGTGAGTAATAAATGAGTTAAAGCAAGGTAAGGATTTATTTCCATGCCTTGCTTTTGTGCGTAAAACTCGTGGCCGATTCATTCCGTTAAAATTTGTTAAAATTCACTAACCGTCCGAATTTCCTTACCTACTTTTGCGTTAAATTTGCATGAAACAAAAACAAACATTGTTTCGTTATAAACACAAAACTATTTGAAGAAACATTACTAATAATTGAAAAAAAGTCGATTAGATAAATAATATTAACTGTAAAACAACGGCATAGAAAACATGAATAACACAGTAAAAACCATCGGTATTGCTGTTTTGAGCAGTATCGCCACGATTGGAGGTTATCACTTGCTCGGGTTGCAGGGCAATGACGTAATTTTTAATGAAGCTTCAAAACCTTCACTCGCACGCTTAGCAAACTATGATGGCCCAGCAGGTGTACCTGGCGACTTTACTTATGCGGCCGAACTTTCAACACCCTCGGTGGTGCATATCAAAGCAAAGTCAGTACGAGCAGTATCGCAGCAACGCTCTATTTTTGACGATTTCTTTGGAGGCGACAATCCATTTGGGCAACCACGCAACCAACAACAAGAATCGTCGGGTTCGGGAGTTATCATTACGAACGATGGTTACATTGCAACAAACAATCACGTAGTAGAAGGGGCAACTGAATTGGAGGTCGTAACATCTGACCACAAATCTTACACCGCCAAAATCATCGGAACCGACCCATCTACCGATATTGCAGTTATCAAAATTGAAGGTGGCAAGCACCCAGCAATGACTTTTGCTAACTCTGATAACGTGAAAGTGGGTGAGTGGGTATTGGCCGTAGGAAATCCGTTTAACTTAGAATCGACCGTCACGGCAGGTATAGTAAGTGCAAAAGGACGTAGCATCGGTATTTTAGCCGAAAAACAGCAACAACAAATGTACCGTCGTTATGGAGAAAGCGGTAATCAACGCACAAGCGATGCCATCGAGTCGTTTATTCAAACCGATGCAGCCGTAAACCCAGGTAATAGTGGTGGTGCTTTGGTAAACCTCAAAGGCGAATTGATTGGTATTAACACCGCTATTGCCAGTCCGAATGGTGCTTATGCAGGCTATGCTTTTGCTGTTCCATCTGAAATTGTGAAGAAAGTAACAGCTGATATCGTAAAATACGGAAACGTACAACGTGGATATTTGGGTATCAATTTGGTAGAATTAGATGGCAAAAAAGCCGAAGAATTCAAAACCAAAACCGATGAAGGTATCTATGTGGCCGATGTTGTAGAAAACGGTGCAGCAAAAGCAGCGGGTATCCAAAAAGGTGATGTAATTGTGAAAGTTGACGGAATGGATACAAAAAGCGGTCCGAAGTTACAAGAAATGATTGGTCGTAAACGTC
>JALQYE010000049.1 GCA_023254245.1 Emticicia sp. | reverse complement strand
ATCGATACGTTTTTTTTCAATCATATTTCCTAAATGGTCATACACCATTCTCATTTTAAATCCTGACCTATATTCTACTGGGATAAATCCCAAAGAATCCAAAGTGGTAGCACGATAAAGATAATTTTCTGCAAAAAATATTGATTCGCTATTACTTTCTATTATTCGACCTAATGAATCATATTTTGCTCGCTGTAAATAACCAATATAATTACCTTGAAAAAAATTGACATTAATACTATCAATTTTAAACAAATAGTTGGTATAATTAATTACTCTCTTTCCAGAATATTTTCTAAGCTCGACCCCATTTTTTGTTTCTTCATCAAAATATTCACTGTAATTGTAAGAGAAGTCTTTTATATTATTTTCCAACGAGTCAAAATATACAGCCCTCACCAACTTCCCATCTTCAAAATATTCAATTTTCTTCACTTTCAAAGAATCAGAAGCTTTTAAGCATTGGCTATATAATAATAGAACCGCAAGAAGTAGGATATTCCTAAAGTAATTATTAGTAAAACTCATATTTTAGTTCGTGAATTTTGGTTTTGGTAAGAATGTGGTCGGTGTAGATAATTTTCACTACTCGGTAGTTTTCGTAGATATTTTCTTGAGTGAATGTTAGTTTTGGTTCGCCAATGGGTTTAAAATTTTGAATATTAAATTCATAAGAATCATTTTTTAATTCTTTTTTTTGCTCATTTAGATACACCTTGTTTAAAGATTTATGTTGAAGATTATTTTTGAATTTGTATTCATAATCTACCATATAATATAAATCAGAATAGGTAAATCTCGTAGTACTTTTTACATTTCCGCTAATATCTAAATAGTCTTTCAATACAATACGATTCAAATTATCATATTTATTCTTAATTTTCTTCGACAAAAGTCTGTATTCGATTGATTTTTCACTTTCTCTAAATCCTTGCTTATTGTAATCATAATAAACTGTTTTGATAAACCAGTTGTCTTCAATCAATTCATTTAATTTACTGATGTGAATCATCTGATTTATAGAATCGGTCTTGAATTTTAGTGTATAATTATCTTCTCTTAGCCACTTCCCATCTTTTAGCTTACCCTTATATGAATTTCCTACATCTGATTTATTAAAGAATAAAACACTATCACCATAAATATTTACTTTATAAGTTCTATATTCTACTCTATCTTTTTGAATAAAATTTACAATTGTCAGTTCATTATTTTCCCATTTTTCAAAGTCAGTTTTATAATGAACATATCTCTCTTGGGTTTTCCTTCGTAAGGAATCGAAAAATATTGCCCTAACCAACTTTCCTTCTTCAAAATATTCAATTTTCTTCACTTTCAAAGAATCAGAAGCTTTGGTTGAGAATGAGAATAACGAGAGTAAAAAAAAATAAAAATTTGTGTGTATTCGTTTGTAACATAAATTATGTGATAGTGTATTTCTGATTATTAAATTAACGATGGCAAGGCTTCGATCCTTGCCATCGTTATGAAGTTAAACTTCAAATTATTTACTCAACTTTATTTTCGTAATTGTATTTGAAACCACCTCTTCATAATATACCACTACCTTGCGGCCATTAATTTTCACCATTTCTGGGGTTATATAATAATCAAATAATAGTTTTTGGTTATTGGCAGTTGTGATTGAAATCGTACTGGGCAAATCGCTTTCAGTCACTTTTGATGCACCTTTAAGCACTCCAACTACTTTTATGGTATTTTTCGTAAACTCAACAGGTTCTGTATTTATTGCTGATTTACCATTGATTTGTATATCAACCAAAGCATTTGTTAAGTTACTGTTGTACGTAAAAGCCACGTACTTACCAATCCATTTTTGTAAAAGTCCCATGTTTACGTTTTTTACCTCTTCAAGATTTATCGTAAAATATTCAGAAAATTTACGCTCAGGAAACTCAATATGTAAGGTAGCCAGCGGATAACCAGAGTCTTCTACTTCTTTTAAAATACCGAACTCATTTATAGGGTCATCAATCAATGCTTCATGGCCTTTTGGCGTAGCCAAACTAAGTTGATTTGAGGCAAACAATAAAGAAACAACCAATAAGATTGCGGGAATAATTTGAAAATGTTTCATTTGATAATAGGTGTTTTTAATAATTAGTTTGAGGTCGTAAATAACTCATAATTAGGTATATATGCAAAAAATGCCCCACAATTTCTTGTGGAGCATTTTAACTTATATTTTATTCAAACTGAATATCTACTGTAAATTATTTATTTACTTCAGCAGCAATCAAGTTCAAAGCAGAACCTGCCTTAAACCACTCGATTTGACTTGCGTTGTAGGTATGATTCAATTTGATTTCTTCCGAAGAGCCATCTTTGTGCGTAATTACTAAAGTTAATGGCACACCTTCCGAGAAAGTTGTTAAACCAGTAATTGCAAAAGTATCGTCTTCTTTGATTTTATCATAATCTGCTGGATTAGCAAATGTCAATGCCAACATACCTTGTTTTTTCAAGTTTGTTTCGTGGATACGAGCAAACGAACGAACGATAATGGCACGAACACCTAAATGACGTGGCTCCATAGCAGCGTGTTCACGTGATGAACCTTCGCCATAGTTTTCGTCACCAACAACGATTGTACCTACACCAGCGGCTTTGTACGCACGTTGAACAGCAGGAACTTCGCCATATTCGCCAGTCAATTGGTTTTTAACAGTGTTTGCTTTATCATTCACAAAGTTGATTGCACCAATCAAAAGGTTGTTCGAGATATTATCAAGGTGTCCACGGTATTTTAACCAAGGGCCAGCCATTGAAATATGGTCAGTCGTACATTTCCCTTTCGCTTTAATCAATAATTTCAAGCCAGAAAGGTCAGTTCCTTCCCAAGGTTTGAATGGGTCAAGTAATTGTAAACGGTCAGATTTCGGACTTACCGCCACTTTTACTTTACTACCATCTTTCTTAGGTTTTTGGTATCCTGCATCTTTTACATCGAAGCCCATTGGCGGTAATTCTACACCAAATGGATTTTCGAGTTTTACCTGCTCGCCATTTTCGTTAGTCAATGTATCTTTTGCAGGGTTGAAAGTCAAATCACCAGCGATTGCAAACGCAGTTACGATTTCTGGAGAAGCTACGAATGCGTGTGTATTTGGGTTACCATCGGCACGTTTCGCAAAGTTACGGTTGAATGAAGTGATGATTGAGTTACGCTCACCTTTTTCAGCACCATGTCTTGCCCATTGACCAATACATGGTCCACAAGCATTTGCTAATACAACACCACCGATTGCATCAAATTTAGCTAAGATACCATCGCGTTCTGCCGTAAAACGTACTAATTCAGAACCTGGAGTGATTGTAAATTCTGCTTTCGCTTTTACGTTTTTCGCAGCTGCTTGCGATGCTACCGAAGCAGCACGTGTCATATCTTCATACGAAGAGTTTGTACACGAACCGATAAGACCCACATCTAATTTTTGTGGCCATTTGTTTTTGATAACTGCTTTCGCAAATTTCGATAATGGCCAAGCCAAATCTGGCGTGAATGGACCGTTGATTCTTGGCTCCAATCTCGAAAGATTAATTTCGATTACTTGGTCGTAGTATGCTTCTGGGTTATCGATACACTCTTGGTCAGGGCGTAACAAATCTTTGATACCATTTGCCAAAGAAGCTACTCTCGCACGGCCAGTTGCTTTCAAATAAGCGGCCATTTTGCGGTCATAACCAAACAATGAAGTAGTAGCACCGATTTCAGCCCCCATATTACAGATAGTACCTTTACCCGTTGCCGATAAGCTATCAGCACCTTTGCCGATATACTCAACGATATAACCAGTACCACCTTTTACCGTTAAACGACCAGCAACTTCCAAGATAACGTCTTTTGCAGAAGCCCATCCCTTCAATTTACCTGTTAGTTTAACACCAATCAATTTTGGCATTTTTAATTCCCATGCCAAGCCTGCCATTACGTCGCAAGCATCAGCACCACCAACACCAATGGCTACCATACCCAAACCACCAGCATTTGGTGTGTGAGAGTCAGTACCAATCATCATTCCACCTGGGAAAGCGTAGTTTTCAATAACTACTTGGTGAATAATACCAGCACCTGCTTTCCAGAAACCGATACCATATTTATTTGAAACAGAAGCTAAGAAATCGTATACTTCTTTGTTTTTTTCGGTAGCAATTTTTAAATCGTCGGTCGCACCCACTTTTGCTTGAATCAAGTGGTCACAGTGAACTGTTGAAGGAACAGCTACTTTCGGACGACCCGCCGACATAAATTGTAATAATGCCATCTGAGCAGTTGCATCTTGCATAGCTACACGGTCAGGAGCGAAATCTACGTAATCAGTCCCACGGTTGTATGCTTTGGTCGGCGAACCTTCCCACAAGTGCGAATAAAGAATTTTTTCGGCCAAAGTAAGCGGACGACCAACTGCCTTACGTGCAGCGGCTACTCTTTCTGGCATTCGAGCGTAAACGCTCTTAATCATATCTAAGTCAAAAACTGCCATTAGTTAAAATAATTTAAGATTTATTATTACCGAAATTCGATGTAATTATGAGTTGAACAAAAGTACGAAACTATGATTAATTACATGAATGATTTCCTGCAAAAATAGAATAGAAGGAATGTAAATACAACCTTTGAGGGCGATTATCTTAAAATATTATCAAAAAAAAGTCAATTTTAATCAAAAAAAGAAAGCCCTCGTGTTGAGGAGGGCTTTCTGAAACCAAACTTAGTGGTTTATTAAATAAAATATTATGTCTTTAGTTTTCGATAACCAAAACTTTTGAGAATTGCTTAGGAACAGATTTTTCGGTGTATTGCACTGCTTTTATCACATAGTTTCCTTTAGGTAAATCTTGGATTGTGTATTGCAATACATTTTCGCCAGCTTTTACTTGCGAAGTTTTTCTAATGTAAGTTCTTCCCATCATGTCAGTCACCTGAACCATAATCTCTGAATCAGTTTTTGATTTGTAATTCAAAAGCACAGCCTCTTTGCTTGGATTCGGGTAGGTACTCATCGACAATATACCTTCTTCTTTTGCAGACGCTTCTGCTAATAACTCTACTTGTTTCGAGATACTTTCGCCCGTTTCGCCTTTCGTATTTTTAGCTACAACTCTCCAAGCAAGCGTTTGGCCGTTAGCCAAATTTTCAATACTAGCAAAGTTTGAAGATGTTTTTAAATAGCTTTCCCAAGCACCGTCTTTCCAAACTTCCACTTCATATTCATTAGCACCTTTTACTGTTTCCCATGTTCCGTTGAATGAGTTTTCTGTAACATCAATGTTTTGCAAGTTTGTTGGAGCTGCTAAACGTAAAGCTGGAGTTGGATAAGCAGCCCCTACCCCTACTGCATAAAAAGCATTGGTTGTAGCAATTACCTGAGCAGAACCAGCACCAAATAAATCAATAGCGGCTTGAATAGCTCCTGTTCTTGCACCTGCATAGTTTGTGCTTGAAGTCATGTAAACGGTTTCCATTCTGTAAGTAATCTTGGCAGCATCCGAGATTCCAATTCCTATTACATTATATACATTTCCAATGTCGTTAGTGCCTGTTCCACCCATTGTCAACAAGTAGAACCAGAAATTTAAAACCCCGCTATTTGTATGAACACCACAATAATCGTTGCTTGATGATGGTGTACAGGTTTGGCTTACCCAGTAAGTTCCACCATAAGTATCAGGGTCAGAGAATTGATTAGGATTAGCCATATTTCTAAACCCTAAGTGATTGGCTAAATCAAAGTCTTCTCCAACATTCCATGTTCCTTTGGTTGGAAATTTATAATACTCTACGCAAGCACCCCAAATATCGCTTAACGCTTCGTTCAACGCACCTGATTCCTTTTGATAAGCTAAATTGGCTGAGCTTGAACAAACCGCATGACCTAACTCATGTGAGCATACGTCTTGTGAGGTAAGTGGGTCAAAGGTAGTGCCATTACCATCGCCATAAGTCATACGAGTGTCATCCCAGAAAGCATTGACATAATTTGATGAATAATGTACATAGCTTTTGATTTTGGCACCTGCATTATTATAACTATTACGATTATGAACATTTTTAAAATAATCATAGGTGTTTTGAGCTCCCAAGTGAGCATCTAAAGCAGCATTATCTTTATTGGTATTGGCATATTCAGTCCATAGATTATTAGCATCTGTAAAATCAACCGCTCTATTATAGCTTGTTCCTTTGCGTAAATTGTAAGTTTCAACACCCGAACCACGACTAACATCTCTTAGACGATAAGAACCACTGTAGCTATCGGTTGTCGAAGATTGCGTACCCGAATAACGTGTGGCAAATGTACCTGGAGCAGCTGCATGATGAATAATGGCATCACTTAAAATCCATTCGCCGTTTTTCGCATCAATATATACGTTTGCTCGGCTAAGCGGCTGAGTTGCATAAATGTCAAACTTCCAAGCTAAACGTGCATTGATTTTATCAGCCTTCGTTAAACCTTGGAAATTTTCGATAATTACTAACTCACCCTCGGGTGCATACTTCCCTTTTACTTTAGAATAATAATCAGCAGCATCTTCAGTATTCCACATATATTCACTGGCACCTACGCTTGCCAAAGCATTTGCAAGTGCGGTTGCCTCAGAAAGAAGTGGCTTAGTATCAAAATCGTCATTAACTTTTTTAAAATCACCACTCATGGATTCAATAAGGCCTTCACGGGCATGAGTGATGTATGTACCAAACTCAACTCTGATTCCTTTAAAATATTGTTGATGCTTTGTATGAGTAAATCCTAAAGCATCTTTTTCAGTTTTTTCTGGTCTGAAATCAGTATTAAGTCCAGCTTTCAAATAACTTTTAAGAGTTTGTCTTGAATCTGCTTCATTTTTTTTACTATCATCTTTAAACTGAACAAACGTAGGAGTATCATTGTCAGAGTCACGACTCTCTTTTTTAATGTCTCCTTGAGCAAAAGTGGCCAATGAAATTCCCGTTAAAAGGATGCCTAAAGTGTAAATTTTCTTCATAAGTATAGATTTTAAATTGATTAAACTCATCCTAAATCACTGAAATTTATTGGGTGTTTCAAAGTAACTTGGTAAGTTTTTTGACCATTTTAGCAATAAACTTATTGAGCGGTGCCAATTAGAAAAACATATTTTTTTGGCAATTTTTTACATAAAATAGTTGTTTTATGAATCAAGGCTTATATTTGGGTCATAATTATCAAAATCAGGATAGATGTCGAAAAATTTAGTAATAGTTGAGTCCCCTGCCAAAGCCAAGACAATAGAAGGGTATCTTGGCAAAGATTTTACCGTGAAATCAAGTTTTGGTCACGTAAGAGATTTACCTGATAAAGAATTAGGAATTGATGTAAAAAATCAATTTTTACCTAATTACATAGTATCATCAGATAAGACTAAGGTGATAAATGAGCTAAAGAAATTAGCGAAAGAATCGGAAACCGTATGGCTCGCAACCGATGATGACCGTGAAGGAGAAGCTATTTCATGGCATTTGAAAGAAGCGTTAGGCTTGACCGACTCAACTCCAAGAATTGTTTTTAGAGAAATTACCAAAAAGGCAATTACTACGGCAATCCAAAATCCACGTACAATAAATATGGATTTGGTGAATGCTCAACAGGCTCGCCGTGTACTGGACAGACTCGTAGGATTTGAATTATCGCCTGTTTTATGGCAAAAAATACGTACTGGAGAACGCACAAATCTTTCGGCTGGGCGTGTACAGTCGGTAGCAGTAAGAGTAATCGTTGACCGTGAGCGTGAAATTGACGCCCACGACTCAAAATCATCGTTTAAAGTCGTTGCCCAATTCATAGTTGAAAAAGGCAAAGTTTTAAATGCTGAACTCGGTAAAAACTTTGAAAAAGAAGCCGATGCTAAAGCTTTTTTAGAAAAATGTGTTGGAGCTATCTTTACTATTAAAAATCTTGAAGTAAAACCAGCAAAGAAAACCCCTGCAGCACCTTTCACAACATCAACATTGCAGCAAGAGGCATCTCGTAAATTAGGTTTTTCTGTTTTACAGACCATGACTGTCGCACAGAAACTCTACGAAGCGGGTAAAATTTCATACATGCGTACTGACTCGACCAACCTCTCAGATGAGGCTATCGAAAAAGCAAAAACGCAGATTGAAAATGCTTACGGCAATAAATATGTAAAAACTCGCAAGTACAAAACTAAAAGCGAATCAGCACAAGAAGCTCACGAAGCGATTCGTCCGACTGATTTTGGTACTGAAAAAGTTGACGGAGATAGAAATGAGCAGCGTTTGTATGATTTGATTTGGAAACGCTCGATTGCATCACAAATGGCTGATGCTGAGTTAGAACGTACAATAGCAACGATTGGCATTTCGACCACTAACGAAGAGCTTGTGGCCACGGGCGAGGTAATAAAATTTGATGGTTTCTTAAAGGTCTATCTCGAATCTAATGATGACGAAGACGAAGAAAACAAAGGCATGTTGCCGCCGCTTAACATCGGTCAGATTCTCGACCTTGCGATGATGAAAGCAACGGAACGTTTCTCAAAACCACCTGCAAGATATACCGAGGCAAGTTTGGTAAAAAAACTCGAAGAAATGGGCATTGGTCGTCCATCAACTTACGCCCCAACTATTTCGACGATTATTAAACGAAATTATGTAGTAAAAGAAGACCGTCCAGGTAAAGAAAGGGAGTTTAAGGAATTTACCCTCAAGGAGAACACAATTTCGGAAAGAATTGGGAAGGAAAATTATGGTACAGAAAAAGCCAAGTTATTCCCTACAAACATCGGAATGGTAGTAAATGACTTTTTGGTTGATAATTTTGATGCCGTCATTGACTATAATTTTACTGCAAAAGTTGAGAAAGATTTCGACGTTGTGGCCGATGGCAAAGCCCAATGGCAAAATATCATCTCTAACTTCTACAAAGATTTCCACAGTAAAATTGAGCAAGCCTCCGATGTCAAATCAACCGCTGGTACTCGTGAATTGGGAATCGACCCGAAGACTGGTAAAAAAGTAACTGTAAAAATTGGCAAATTTGGCCCGTACGTTCAAATTGGTGAAAAAGACGACGACGAAAAGCCTGTATTTGTAAGCCTACAAAAAGGGCAATTAATTGATACTATTACGCTCGAAGAAGGCTTAGCTTTATTCGATTTACCAAAGCTCCCGCGTGAAGTAGGTTTCTTTGAGGACCAGCCAATTATAGTATCGATTGGAAAATTTGGGCCTTATATCAAGCACAATGACAAATTCTATAATATTGATAAATCGGAGGACCCATATAAAATTGACCAAGAAAAAGCCATCGAATTGATTGGTATTCAGCGAAATAGCAATGATTTATCTCAACCAAAAGATTTGGGTATTTACGAAGGTTTGGCCGTAAACATTGGTAAAGGCAGATTTGGCCCGTACGTAAAGCACGGAGATAAATACTATAACATTGATAAGAAAACTGACCCTTCTACACTCACAATAGAAGGTGCCATTGAAATTATAAAAGCTAAAAAAGCAGCCGAAAGTAACAAAATTATTAAGGAATTTGAAGAAAATAAAACGATTCAGGTTCTAAATGGACAGTACGGCCCGTATATCAAAGCTGGTAAACGAAATGTAAAAATTCCGAAAGGAACTGACCCAGCAACGCTGACTTTGGAAGATTGTTTAAAATTAGCCAATGGTTGATTTAGTTATAAATGCAGAATAAAGGATAAAATCTATTCGCATTAAAAATGAATGGCACAACTTATTAGTAATAATAATCGGTTGTGCCATTTTTGTATCATCCAAACACAAAAAACATGAAGAAAAAACTCGTAGTTTTGACAGGTGCAGGAGTTAGTGCCGAAAGTGGCATCATGACCTTTCGCGATGCTGGTGGTTTGTGGGAAAATCATAGTATTGAAGAAGTGGCCACTCCCGAAGGGTGGCGTAAAAACCCAAAGTTGGTTCTACAATTTTATAACGAACGACGTGCAAAGGCTGCTGAAGCAAAACCAAATGCTGGACATCTTGCATTGGCTGACTTAGAGAAACACTTCGATGTCAGAATCATTACTCAAAATGTTGATGGTTTGCACGAAAAAGCTGGTTCGACTAACGTTTTACATCTACATGGAGAACTTTCAAAGGTAAGAAGTGTCAAAAACGAAAACCTGATTTATGATATTGGTGCAAAATCTATCGAAATTGGAGATGTAGCCGAAGATGGAGGCCAGCTTCGGCCGCATATAGTTTGGTTTGGCGAAATGGTTCCAATGATTGAACCAGCAGCTGATTTGTGTCTTAATGCTGATATATTTGTAGTAATTGGTACTTCGATGCAGGTATATCCTGCCGCAGGATTAATTGGTTATGTATCCGATAATGTTCCCAAATATATCATCGACCCAAATATGCCTGAGGTTTCTAATCTTTACCAAAATTTGACTTTTATTACCGAAACAGCTACTGTTGGCGTGCCACAATTAGCTCAAAAACTTATCAAAGATTTTCAATGCGAAAAATAATTTTCTTTTGTTTAATGATAAATCTCTCGTTTGGGCAAACATTCCAACAAGCTCTTGATTCACTTCTTGAACATAATTTTCCAGTAAATTCGGCAGGAATAGCGGTGTTGGTCATGAAAAATAATCAAGAAATCTACAAAAAAGGGGCTGGATTGGCTAATATTGAGAAAAAAGAAGCTATTACACCCAATACTAATTTCAGAATGGCTTCCGTTTCGAAGCAGTTTACGGCCATGTGTATTATGCTACTTGAAAAACAAGGAAAATTAAGTTATGAAGACAATCTTTTAAAATTCTTTCCTGATTTTGCCATTTCAGTTGGTAAAAATATTAAAATCAAGCACTTATTGACTCACAGTTCTGGAATTATTGATTACGAAGATTTAATTCCAGAAAAGCAAACACTACAAATTCTTGATGATGATGTATTGAGATTAGTCAAAAATCAAACAACAACTTATTTTGAGGCTGGAAAAAAATTTAGATATAGTAATACTGGCTTTTGTTTGTTAGAACAAATAGTAGAGAAAGTTTCAGGAGAAAAATATAGTAGCTTTATTGAAAAAAATATATTTAGCCCAGTTGGAATGCGAAATACACGTTTGTATTCGGAGAATACTCAAATTCCAAATCGAGCCATGGGCTACGCAAGAAATGAAAAAGGTGAAATCACCTTTAGTGACCAGAGTATTACCAGTGCCACTAAAGGTGATGGCTGTGTTTATACCTCTTTAAATGACTATAAAAAATGGGTAATTGCTCTAAACAAAAATCAATTAGTGAATCTGGAAACTCAACTTGCAAAAATAAATTATCAAATAAATGATACTTCTAAATTTGAATATGGATTGGGGTGGTTCAACTATCAAAATTCTAAAAATCAGCTTGAATTGTATCATACAGGAAGCACTTGCGGATTTAGCAATTCGGTAAGTATCATTCCAAAAAACAATTATCTCTTTGTTTTCTTTTCAAATATTGCCAATAATCACGGAATTGAAGAATCAATTTACGATTTGATGAAAAAATATCAGATAACTGATTCGGAGATAAATTTCAAATTTTTGCTCGACCAAACCCGATAACAAGATAACAAAAAAGCCTCTGTTAATAAAAACAGAGGCTTTACATATATAGAAACGTATTATACGTGGGCTTCTAATTTAGACGTTAGTACGTGTTTTGGAACTGCACCAACAATTTTCTCAACCATTTCTCCACCTTTGAAAATCATCAAAGTAGGAATCGAACGGATACCAAAACTCGCTGGAACAGCTGAGTTAGCATCAACATCCATTTTACCAACAATTGCTTTACCATCATATTCACCAGCGATTTCTTCAACAACTGGTCCTATCATTTTACATGGTCCACACCATTCTGCCCAAAAGTCAACTAACACTGGTGTTTCTGATTTGATTAGTTCTGCAAAACTTGCATCTGTAATTTCAATTGCTTTACCTGCCATTTCTGTAAATTCCTTTTCGGAAATAAATTATTATTTATGATTTGTTTTATTGTTTAGATAACAAAACTGCATTAAATAAAAGTTCCGTTACGCCAAAACAACATTTTCTTCACCAACAAGCTCTTTCAATTCTTTCACAAAATCATTTGTTGAGGCTACTTTTTGCTTGCGAGAAAGCAACATTACATCCATTTTTTCATCTGAATCATAGACCGACATTTTGAAATCGAAATTGCCTGGATAGCGAGACGTTGTTTTTTGGATTTGCTCAATCAATTGAGCATTGACAAACTGTAAACCCAACGAAATTTTCACTTCTTTAAATAGTTTGTTTCTAATTTCACTCAATAATTCCATGCCGAGCGGTTTAAATTCAAAATCTCCTTCTCGCCCCCATTTAGTTTGTACTTTTCCACGAATAAACAAAAACAGTCCAACTTGCATATACTTTGAGAAATTCACAAAATCCTGCCCGAAAAACATCATTTCCATGCTCGAATTATAATCTTCAATTTTCATAATTCCAAATGGATTACCATTCTTGGAAGTCTTGTGCATCACGCTCGTAACAACCCCACCAATAGCAAATTCTTTGTTGGCGTTGAGTGGGTCAAAAACTTGGTCGAGTGGCACACAACGACGCATTTCGAGTCTAAATTCATCAAGTGGATGACCTGAAATATAGAATCCAACAACTTCTTTTTCAAACTTTAATTTCTGAATATCGCCCCATTTTTCACATTCTGGAATCTTCGGTTTTGCAATATCAAAAGCCCCACCCATTCCTCCAAATAGTGAATTTTGGCCAGCATCTTTATTTTCATGGTATTTATTGGCATATTTGATGATTTTTTCAATTAACGTAGTACCATCGGTTTCATCAAAAAACTGCCCTCTATGCAAATCTGTAAAGCAATCGAATGCACCAGCATACGCAAAAGATTCGAGGGTTTTCTTATTTACGGTTCGTAAGTTTACACGAGTGATAAAATCGAAAATATCAGTAAAATGTCCTTTTTTACGTTCTTCTATAATGGCATCAACAGCCGCATCTCCTGAGCCTTTGATACCACCCATTCCGAAACGAATTTCACCTTTTTTGTTTACGCTAAATTGTTTCTGTGATTCGTTAACGTCTGGTCCCAAAACTTGGAGTCCAAGTGCCTTACATTCTTCCATGAAAAATGTAATTTTATCAATATTTCCTAACTGGGAAGTCATTACGGCTGCCATATATTCGGAAGTATAATGAGCTTTCAAATAGGCAGTTTGGTAGGCTACAAAAGCATAACACGTTGAGTGCGATTTATTGAAAGCATAAGACGCAAATGCCTCCCAGTCGGTCCATACTTTTTCAAGGGTTTTACCATCATGACCTTTTGCCATTGCCCCTTCCATAAACTTTGGTTTGAGTTTATCGAGCGTTGCACGGTCTTTTTTACCCATCGCTTTACGCAAAACATCGGCATCACCTTTTGAGAAACCCGCCAACTTCTGAGATAAAAGCATTACCTGCTCTTGATACACCGTAATTCCATAGGTTTCACCCAAAAACTCCTCCATATCGGCCAAATCATACTTCACTTCTTCCCTACCGTGTTTACGATTAATAAAGTTTGGGATATATGCAATCGGGCCAGGGCGATACAGGGCATTCATGGCAATCAAGTCATCAAGCCTGTCGGGTTTGAGTTCTTTCATGTACTTTTTCATACCATCGGATTCAAACTGAAATACCGCATTGGTTTCGCCACGTTGGAAAAGCTCATAGGTGAGTTTATCGTCAAGCGGAATATTATCAATATCTATCTCCACGCCGTGATTCTCCTTAATCATTCTGAGACAGTCCTTGATAATTGTTAAATTTCGCAGACCCAAGAAGTCCATCTTGATTACACCTGCATCTTCGATAATCTTTCCTTCGTATTGCGTAATCAATAATTCTGTTTCTTTTGAAGTCGAAACAGGCAAAATATTGAATAAATCTTCAGGAGCAATGATAATACCAGCGGCATGGATACCAGTATTCCGTACAGTTCCCTCAAGTTTATGAGCTTGTTGGAGCACCTTTCCTGTTAGGTCATTGCCGTTATACATCGCCCTAAACTTCTTTACATTTTCTATCTCATCGGGCTGAATCCCAACCTCAACCAAACTTCCTTTTCCTTCGAGTGGATAATTGACCATTTTCTCGAAATCAATGCCGTAAGCAGGTTTATCTGGCACAAGTTTCACGATATAGTTAGCATCTGCCAAAGGCAATTCCATCACACGTGCTACATCCTTAATGGCTGATTTAGTAGCCATTGTACCGTAAGTAATAATTTGAGCAACTTGGTTTTTAGTGTATTTCTGAACCACATAATCAATAACTTTCTGACGACCTTCGTCGTCAAAATCGGTATCAATATCGGGCATTGACTTACGGTCAGGATTCAAGAAACGCTCGAAAAGTAGCTGATATTTAATTGGGTCAATATTCGTAATACCGATACAGTACGCTACTGCCGAACCAGCTGCCGAACCACGACCTGGGCCAATCATTACGCCCATGTCTCGTCCAGCCTTTATAAAATCAGATACGATAAGAAAGTAACCCGCAAACCCCATTGACTTGATAGTAAATAACTCAAAATCAAGGCGTTCTTGTACTTCTACCGAAATCTCGCTGTATCGTTTTCTTGCCCCTTCATAGGTAAGGTGTTTGAGGTATTCCCATTGATTGGCAACATCATCGTCATGAATTTTAAACTCATTCGGAATCGGGAAGTTGGGAAGCATGATATCACGCTTCAATTTCAAAGTTTCTACTTTTGAAACAATTTCATTGGTATTGTCGATAGCTTCTGGCATATCGCTAAACAACGTGGTCATTTCTTGGGTAGTCTTGAAATAAAACTGGTCGTTGTAAAAGGCAAAGCGAGTATCTTTTGAAGAGCCCTCATCATCATTGAAATCTTTGGCCGAAGGTGTCGAAAATTTTTCGTTCGTATTGACACACAACAGAATATCATGAGCAACCCAATCTTGTTGGTCAACATAGTGGCTATCGTTGGAAGCAATTACTTTTACTTGATATTTTTTAGCAAATTTTACCAAAACTTCATTAGCTTTGATTTGCTCAGGAATATCATGACGTTGAAGTTCTACGTAATAATCTTCTCCAAACCTATCCAACCACCATTGAAACTCTTTTTCACCTTCTTCCTCACCCTTTTTGAGAATCATTTGTGGCACTGAAGCTCCAATACAGCACGTAGTGGCAATTAACCCATCTTTATATTGGTCAATCATAGCCTTTGTGATACGTGGGTATTTACCATAAAGCCCTTCAATATAACCTAAAGAGCAGAGTTTTACGAGGTTTTTATAGCCTTGTGCATTCTTTGCCAATAAAAGTTGATGATAACGTTTATCTTTTTGGTCTTTTGTAAATTGCTTACGATGGTGGTCTTCTACCACATAAAATTCACAACCCACAATTGGTTTTACACCAAACTTACCTGCCGTAGCTACAAAATCAAAAACTCCAAACATATTACCATGGTCAGTAATAGCCATTGCAGGCATATTATCGGCCTGGGCTTTTTTGAAGAGTTTTTTGATGTCAGAAGCTCCATCAAGTAATGAAAACTGTGTATGATTATGTAAGTGCGAGAACTGCATCTATGTAAAATTAAGAATTGGGAATGTAGAGATAAGAATGTTTTTTTAATCGAGTTTTCGTTACAGAAAAAACGCTTTAGTAATTTCTTAAATTTATTATTTCAAGCATAAATTTACTTAAAAAGTATGAGTTTTTTAAGTAAATTTTATCAATCAAAAAGTAATTCACTGATAATCAACTTTATATTTTCAAAAAAATTTGAAAATATAATAGAAACCCGTAACTTTGCACCCCAATTTACTTTTTGTTCAATACTTAATGTTTTAGCGATGCCAAAGCAAAAAACCAATTCTGGAGCGAAAAAACGCTTCAAAATTACAGGAACAGGAAAGATTAAGCGTAAACACGCTTTTCATAGCCACATCCTAACAAAAAAATCAAACAAGCGTAAGCGTAACTTAGTTAAAGCTACCCTTGTAAGTTCGGCTGATACTAACCGTATCGAAGGATTATTATGTATGTAATTTTGACGTTAAGTCAATTACATGGTTAACGCAGATAGTCGAAAATCGACAGACTGCCAATGTTTCACCCGACAAATGGCAAGCCAAAGAGTTCTGAATTTTGAATTTTGAATTCTGAGTTTTGAATCGAAACTTTCATTCATCATTCATCATTTTATGAGCCGCCAAAGTCAAAAAACAAAAACAACAAAAAAATGCCAAGAAGTGTAAACCACGTTGCGTCAAGAGCAAGACGCAAAAAAGTCCTAAAATTAGCCAAAGGTTATTACGGACGCAGAAAAAATGTTTGGACGGTTGCGAAAAACGCCGTTGAAAAAGGTTTAGTTTATGCCTATTCAGGTCGTAAACAAAAGAAAAGAAGTTATCGTCGTTTGTGGATTGTTCGTATTAACGCTGGTGTGCGTCCGCTCGGAATGTCATACTCTGTTTTGATTGACAAACTCACAAAGGCAGGCATCGAACTTAACAGAAAAGTATTAGCTGACTTAGCAATGAACCACCCTGAGGCTTTCAAAGCTGTTGTGGAAAAAGTAAAATAATTGTAGTCGATGGACATAGTCTGTAATCGATAGATACAAATAAAAAGGCATCAATAGAGCGAATTTCGCAAGATTGATGCTTTTTTATTTTTAACAGATTATTGTTTAACTTTCAACAATCAACGTTTTCAAGCCTTTCCATTTTCCTTCTTTATCTTGCCCAATCAGATAGGCTTCAAACTCTACTCTATTTCCAGCTCTTAAATATTCTACATTAGTCAAATTAGCAGTTATTAAATCTTTTACTTTTAAAAATCTTATTGCACGTTCTTTCTCAAAATCAGTCCACCATTCTTTTTCAATAATAATTGAGTCAAAAAACCTTTCCCATTGCAAAACTTCTACTCGTACCGAAGGCGTAACACCTATATATTTTCTAAAAAGTATCGTATCAAAAGGTGCAGGGTTATCGGCTTGCCAATCAATTACTTTTATTTTTTCATCAGATTCGCTTGGATAAAACAAACCGTTTACACTTTCTGTCAATAATTCGACAAATATTTTCTCTGGATTTTGAGTAATTTCGCTCACTTTAGTTGGGTTAGTAAATTTTCTTTAGGACTTTTCGTTACCTTTCAATGTTTTTTGTGTCAAATATCCGAAAATAATTTCAATATATTTGGAATTAAATGTAAGTAAAATAGTAATATTGTGCGAATTAACAACCATTAAATTTTAAAAAAATGTTAGAAGTATTGCAAGGTCTCATTCAACAAGCTGGTCAAGGTGCTGTCGTTCAAAATCCAGACGTTCCAAATGAACACAATGATGGTGTTATGAGCGAAGTAATGCAAGGTCTTATGGGAGGTCTTTCAAACCAAGCTAATTCACAAGGTGGTCTTGGTAACTTAATCGGCCTATTGGGCGGTGGTGCTGGAAACGGAGGAAACTTAATGTCGAATCCGATTGTTGGCAATATTGCTCAAAGCGTAATTGGCAACCTAATGGAAAAATTTGGTTTATCAAATTCTGCGGCTGCTGGTGTAGTTGGTAATATGCTACCATCAGTATTAGGCGGTCTTATTAATAAGACAAATGACCCTGACGATAATTCAATCGATATGGGTGGCTTGATGGGGGCAATTACTGGAGGCAAAACATCAGGCATTGATTTTGGTAGTATTTTAAGCCAAGGTGCTGGTGCTTTAGCTGATGGCAAACTTGACATGAATGACTTAATGAACATCGCTGGTAGTGCAATGGGCGGTGGGAATAACCAACAACAAAATAGTGGAGGCTTAGGTAGCATACTCGGCGGTTTATTTGGTGGCAAATAATATAAAGTAAATTACAAAAACGTAGTTTGCTGAATATATCTGACCATTAAATAAATAATGGTACTGTTATACTCAGCCAACCACGTTTTTTTTTACTAATTTTGAAACTGCATTTGCTATTATTATAAATAAATTTAGCTCTACATGAGATTTGTAGCTTCACTCATACTGTTCATATTGTTATTATTGGGCACCCTAATTTCAGTTGCTCAAATAAATGTTACATTCCCGATGGAAAAAGCAGTATTTCAGAGAAATCAAAATAATACCGCTTCTATTTACATTGCAGGAAATTATACTTCAAATATATCCACTGTGGAAGCCCGATTCATTAACGCAACAAATAATCAAGTTGCGATTGATTGGACAGCATTTACCACTAATATCAACGGAGGAATTTTTAATGGTTATATTTCGAATGTCCCAGGCGGATGGTACACAGTTGAGGTAAGAGGAAAATTAGGAACTGTAATTGTTGGAACAACGACTCTCAACAGAGTTGGAGTTGGCGAAGTATTTTTAATTGCAGGGCAATCTAATTCTCAAGGACTCGACGGAAACTATGGAGAAGTTGGAGCTAATGATGAACGTGTTTTAAGTCATAATGAAATATCATGGTACGATACAGGATTAAGTCAATGCGATAAAAAAGTTCCAAATTATCCAGCATTTAGTCAAGTTTTTAGTAATGGAAGCACCAGAAGTTATCTTTCTAAAACAGGATTTAGCCCTTGGTGCTATGGTAAACTTGGCGATAACTTAGTAGCAAAGCTGGGTGTACCTGTTGTATTTTTTAATGCTGCGGCTATGGCTACTTCTTCTATTAATTGGCGAGAAAGTGCCGATGGCCTTACTACTTATAGCCACTATGACATGCAAGCCTATTGCAATGCATCTGGCGTTCCATATAGTGGTTTTGAGCGTATTTTGAACTATTACGCTTCTGTTTTTGGAGTGAGAGCGGTATTATGGCATCAAGGAGAAACTGATAATTATATTCAACTTTCTGAGAGTACCTACGCTTCAAATCTAAATTATATCATCAACAAAAGCCGTTCTGAGGTTGGTAATGTGCCGTGGGTGATTTCAAGGGCATCGGTATTTGATAAAAATGCGAATGGTGGTACAGGTAATTCAAATTCTTCAATTATTAATGCACAAAACTCTTTAATTAACAGTGGAAACCAAATATTTCCAGGCCCTTCAACTGATGATATTTTAGGAGAAAATCGAATTGATGAAGTACATTTTTATGGAGGCGGCTTAATTGAATTAGCCAACAGATGGGATGCTGCTTTAAGTTTTGATTTCTTTAATTATGCCACTCCAATATCTGCTCGCAGCCTCCCTCTGGTTAGTGTGAGCTGTCATTCATCAAACGAACTTCGATTGACTGCCCCTTCAGGATATAATACGTATAAATGGGTGCGTATAGATACTGGAAATGAAGATTACGAGGATGCAACCGAAGCAACCACCCAAAGTATCGAGCGTGCATCTGGCACTTACCGATGCTATGTATCAGATGCTCAGGGAAATATAACATTTACCCAGCCCGTAATCGTACAAAATGTATCTTCACAATGCAGTTGCATTGGAATCACAAACTGCTCTGGTGTTACCTATTTATCGGATACTCAAGCATGTAGTATGTCAAATGGCTGGGGACCTGTTGAAATTAACAAGAGTAATGGTGAAAATGGTACTGGCGATGGTACAACAATTAAAATTCGTGGCATATCATATGCCAAGGGGCTTGGGACCCACGCTAACTCTACAATTATATATAATCTTAATAATAATTTCGGTCGTTTTATTTCATCTATCGGTATTGACGATGAAGTCCTAACCTCACCAGATGGAGCAACAGTCCAATTCAAAGTGTACAGAGACAATAATTTATCGTACACAAGTGGAATACTTAATAAAGGCAGTAACGTTGTGAAAATAAACATTGACGTTACGGGAGTAAACGAACTAAAATTAGAAGTTAATGACGCAGGAGACAATAATTATGCTGACCATGCCGACTGGGCAAATGCCCGCCTTCACTGTATTGATACGCAAGCCCCCTCTGCTCCTACTTCGCTAACACAAAGCTTACTCGCACAAAACTGTGTCACTTTAACTTGGAATGCCTCAACTGATAATATGGAAGTTGAAAAATATAATATTTATCAAGATGGAGCTTTGATTGGTAGTGTTGATGCACCTACGACTACCTTTAAAGTTTCAGGACTGAATCAATTAAATTACTATACTTATGTAGTAAAAGCGATTGATTATTCAGGCAATATGTCAAATCAGAGTAATTTATTAGAAATTGTCACCCTCCAAAACTTAATAATTTCTAATTCAAATAAGCTAATCAATAAAGGACAATCAAGTTCGTTATTTGCTTTTGGATGTTTTGGCGGAAGCGTTACTTGGTCAACTGGTTCAACGGCCAATCCACTTGTAGTAAGTCCAACCGATACAACTATTTACAGTGTAACCTGTAAAGTAGGCGATTGTACAAGTATTGCCACCAAAGACACTGTCAAAGTAATCCCTGACTGTAAAACACTTTATGCATTAAGTAAAAACAAAGATAATTTCAGTGGTACAAATACTTCTCTGACATTTAATGCTTCACAAACTATAAGTGCCACAAACATCATTTCTTCAAGTGCAAAGATTAACTACAACGCCGCCAAATCCATCACATTATTACCAGGATTTAGTGCAAATAGTGGTACCGTTTTCAATGCCAAAATAGCTGGATGCCCCAATACTCAGGCTCTAACTCTAACTCCATCTGACACTTTTGAGGGCATACCCAAAAAGGAGACAAAAATTAGTTCATTTGACTCTCTAAAACAATAATACTCTGACAATCTGTCAGTATTTTCTGCCAAATTTATGCTTGGCATTTCAATTGATGATATGTAAATCAAAATAAATTGATTAAAAATACTGACACAAAAAACATGGGAAAAATTATTGGAATTGACTTAGGAACAACAAACTCGTGCGTTGCTGTGATGGAAGGAAACGAGCCAGTTGTTATCGCTAACAGCGAAGGTGCTCGCACAACCCCTTCGATTGTAGCATTTTTAGAGAATGGAGAAAAGAAAATTGGAGCACCTGCCAAACGTCAAGCTATCACTAACCCTAAAAATACTATTTCTTCTATTAAGCGTTTCATGGGAAAACGTTATACAGAAGTTGGAAGTGAATTGAAAACAGTCGCTTATGATGTCGAGCAAGGAGCAAACAATACTCCACGTGTACGCATTGGCGATAGATTATATACTCCGCAAGAAATTTCGGCATCAATTCTTCAAAAAATGAAGCAAACTGCTGAAGACTACCTTGGTACAACAATTACCGAAGCGGTTATTACAGTGCCAGCATACTTCAATGATGCTGAGCGTCAAGCTACGAAAGAGGCAGGAACAATTGCAGGTTTAGATGTAAAACGTATTATCAACGAACCAACTGCAGCAGCTTTGGCTTATGGTCTTGACAAACAAGGAAAAGACATCACAGTTGCAGTATTTGACTTGGGGGGTGGTACATTCGACGTTTCGATTCTCGAATTGGGCGATGGTGTATTTGAAGTAAAATCAACAGATGGTGATACACACCTTGGTGGAGATGACTTCGACCAAGTGATTATCGAGTGGTTGGCAGAAGAGTTTAAAAAAGATGAAGGCATCGACCTCCGTCAAGATGCCATGGCTCTACAACGCTTAAAAGAAGCAGCCGAAAGAGCCAAAATTGAACTTTCGAGTTCGGCACAAACGGAAATTAACTTACCTTATATTTTCCCAGTGAACGGAATTCCGAAACACTTGGTAAGAAACTTGTCGAGAGCCAAATTTGAGCAATTAGCTGATAGCTTGGTTCAACGTGCCATGGAACCGTGTAAGCGTGCCATGCAAAATGCAGGTTTGAAAATCAGCGATATTGATGAAGTTATCTTGGTCGGTGGCTCGACTCGTATCCCGAAAGTACAAGAAGAAGTTGAGAAATTCTTCGGCAAAAAACCTTCGAAAAACGTAAACCCTGACGAAGCGGTAGCTATCGGTGCGGCTGTTCAAGGTGGTGTATTGACAGGTGAAGTAAAAGATATTTTATTGCTTGATGTTATTCCGTTGTCGCTTGGTATCGAAACATTGGGTGGAGTATTCACAAAAATGATTGAGTCGAATACAACAATCCCAACTAAGAAAACAGAGGTATTCTCAACAGCGGCTGATAACCAACCATCAGTTGAATTACATATCTTACAAGGTGAACGCCCAATGGCCACACAAAATCGTACATTAGGACGTTTCCACTTAGATGGTATTCCACCAGCCCCACGTGGCGTTCCGCAAGTAGAAGTGATGTTTGATGTGGATGCTAACGGTATCTTGAACGTTACTGCTAAAGACAAAGGAACTGGTAAAGAGCAAAAAATCAGAATTGAAGCCTCTTCTGGCTTATCTGATGCTGAAATCCAAAAAATGCGTGATGAAGCGAAAGCTAACGAAGAAGCAGATAAGGCTGAAAGAGAAAAAGTTGAGAAAGTAAATGCAGCTGATACCATGATTTTCCAAACTGAAAAACAGTTAAAAGAATATGGTGATAAACTTTCAGAAGGTAACAAATCTGCTATCGAAAGTGCATTGGCAGAATTAAGAGCGGCTCACGGTACAAAAGACTTAGCTGCAATTGATGCTGCAATGGAGAAAATCAATGCTGCATGGCAAGCTGCTTCGCAAGAAATGTATGCTGCGGGTGCAACCC
The DNA here is from genome assembly GCA_023254245.1 of Emticicia sp. Lineage (GTDB taxonomy): Bacteria > Bacteroidota > Bacteroidia > Cytophagales > Spirosomataceae > Emticicia. The sequence goes on along the minus strand of JALQYE010000049.1, from coordinate 1,693 downwards.
CAGGTGCAGATGGAGGCCAACAAGCTGGAAGCACAGCAACTGCTGATGAAGGTGTAACTGATGTAAACTTTGAAGAAGTGAAATAATTTCTTCTGACAATAAAAAAGCCCCCTTTTCGAGAGAATTGGGGGCTTTTTACTTTTTATGGTTGTTGGTAATATTTTCTATAAAAAACAAGGTAGACAATTAAAAAATAAGCGAAACCCAAAAACCGACTGGCTCCAAACTGAATAAAAAGTACACTCAGAAAGAGCAGCATAAAAATCGAATAAAGAAACGACTTCATATTTGCTGCAACTACCAACAAAATAGATTTTAAGAAAAGACTTAGGCTAATGAGAATAAGTAAAGCATAACCAAAAGATTCCCAATCAAAAAAGTATTTTAGAGTAATGATTTCTGGCAATAGTAAAACAGTAATAGTCAAAAGCCATTGTAAAAACGAGAGTGCTATTTTAGTGGGAAAGTTTAAGGCAAAACTTAGATAGTTTCGCTCAAAACGGTGGATTTCAAAAATTAAAACTGTATTTGAAACTGCCATTATTACTGCCACAAAAGCCGATAAAGCAACTTCATTCATATCTGATAGAGTTTTAACCAATCCAATAGGCAATACTATCACAATTAATTTTGTAATAGACAACGTGATGAGTTGTGTTTCAAAAAGATTTAATAATGGAATTATTACAAGGTTTTTCTTCCATTTTCTTGTCAATTTCACCACAATACTACTTTTATAAGCCTTAATTGGGTTATTAACTAAATTTGTATAAAAAAAACTACAAAGCAAACTAACTCCTAAAACCAACCCAAGAAAAAGCAATGGTAGCAAGTAAAAACCATAGACCCACCCCACAATGATTGAAAACAAAACATAAATAATGATTGGAAACGAAATTAGTAACTGGCATATAAGCCAACTTTTTATCTGCTGAGATTTACTCAACGAATTCGCACTATAAAACAAAAAGAAATTTGTTGGTTGGTAAATTTGAGCGGAGATATAATTATAGCTTTTAAGGCTAAAAATCAAGAATACGAACATCATTAAAACGCCCAAAATAGGCGAACTTATGATGGTCAGAACAAAGCTGAGGTTATAGAGGATAGTTTCTTGCGTTGTGATGTGGTCATCGCTAAGTACTTGAATATAAAACAAATACGTCAGAATTGTTCCAAATAAAAACAAGAGTTGCCCTGCATGAACTTTGTAGAAGCCTTTAACAAATATCTTGTAGAGAGTTTTCGTAAGTGCCATCAGCATTCATTCATTTTAAGTGTACGATTCTCTACGAGTAGTGTTTTTCGAGTAATAGTTTCGGCTAAATCCAATGCTTGGTGCGAAGAAATTAAAAAACACACGCCTTCTTCAATATATTTTTTCTCAATCCATTTATATAAAATTTGTAAAGATTCAATATCAAGCGTAATCAGTGGTTCATCGAGCAAAATCAACTGTGGCTTTCCGAGAAAAGCCAACACCAACGATAGTTTCTTGAGCATTCCGCTCGAATATGCTCCTATTGGCTCATGGATATACGCTTGCATATTCATAGTAATCAAATAAAACTCTATCTGAGCCGAAGTAGCATTTTTAGCCTCAGCAAATAACTCAACCATATCTTTGCCAGTCAAAAACTCAGGAAAAAGAGGTTCAGCTTCGGCGAAATTTACGAATTTTCTATAATCAACA
>JALQYE010000499.1 GCA_023254245.1 Emticicia sp. | reverse complement strand
CTTGGTAACTAATGCTAAATCTCTAAACGAAAAAGCCAAAGAAATGGGTGAAGCTGTAATGCCAGTTGAAAAACCATACTTGGAAGGTTTATGGTATCCAATTATCATTGCAGGTATTTGCTTCATTATCGGTTCAATCTATTTAGATGGAAAAGATAACAGAGTGGAAGATTAATTTTAGAAACCCTTTAAACTTATATTAAAATGAATGCAATTAAGAAAATTTTAGGTGTTGTTTGGATGGTATTAGGAGCTTATGCAGTGTATTACCTAATCGTAAATCAAGCAATTACCCTCTGGAATAAGGGTGGCGAGAACATCATTCCAGCCGTAATTTATACAGTAGTACTTTGCCCGATGATTGCGGGTGCTTTGGGAATGTTCGGTTTATACTCTCTCCAAGGCGAATTTGACGAAAAAGATTGATTTAGTCGATATATTTTCTAAGCCTCGACTAATGTAAAGATTATAAGTTGGTTGCCGTATTATTAAGGCTTAGGGTTTAATAAAGCAATGTATGCCAGTCGAGGCTCTGTCCCGTTGG
>JALQYE010000498.1 GCA_023254245.1 Emticicia sp. | reverse complement strand
GTTCTTCTGGCTCAGCATATTTATCAAACATTCTGCCCCACGACGCATTATAATTGATTGCAGGTAAATCATATACGTGAATATTTTTGGCCAAAACCTCGCTACTTAACGCTTGTAATGGTTTCACATCAGCAATATAAATTGAGCGTCCGTGCGTGCCGACTACCAATTCATTTTCTCTTGGGTGAATCACCAAATCGTGGATTGATACACTTGGCATTCCATCGCCATTGCCACGCATAAAAGTTTTGCCTTTATCCATCGAAATGTATAATCCATTGTCAGTTCCGACATAAAGAATATTGGCATTTTTCGGGTCTTCTTTTACTACGTTGATTGGTTCGGCTGGTAAATCTGTACCGATTGCTTGCCAATTTTGACCGTAATCGGTCGAAACAAACAAATAAGGTTTGAAATGGTCTCCACGATAAGCGTTCAACGAAGCATAAACCGTTCCTTCAGCGTGAGCCGAAACCGCAATGCCACTTACCCAAAGGTTTGATTTATCCATGATTTTGGTGAAAGTATAACCACCATCTTTAGTC
>JALQYE010000497.1 GCA_023254245.1 Emticicia sp. | reverse complement strand
GATTTCTGGTATCCCAGCATGAAGAGCCCGCCGTACCTGCAACCCGTGCCCTATCCGGCGAGAACCCTTCACGAACGAAGAAGCAACCCAGCAACACAACGAAGACAAACAAAAACCCCCGACACAAAGGACGGGGGTTAATCGCAAGTTACTTGTAAACAGGGAACTTAGCCGTCAGCGCATGCACCTTGGCACGCACCGCCGCAATGTTCGCTTCATCGTGTGGGTTGTCCAACACGTCTGCAATCAAGTTGGCGGTGATGCGAGCTTCTTCGTCTTTGAAACCACGCGTAGTCATCGCAGGGGTGCCAATGCGCACGCCGCTGGTGACGAATGGTTTCTCTGGGTCGTTTGGAATGGCGTTCTTGTTGATCGTCATGTGCGCTGCGCCCAAAGCCGCTTCGGCTTCTTTGCCGGTGATCTTTTTCGAGCGCAAGTCCACCAACATCACGTGGCTTTGTGTGCCACCGCTGACGATGCGCAGGCCGCGAGCTGTCAATGTCTCGGCCACGATCTTGGCGTTCTTCACCACTTGGGCTTGGTACT
>JALQYE010000496.1 GCA_023254245.1 Emticicia sp. | reverse complement strand
ATATTTTTTGTGCGATATCCTTGAAAACCGGTCCTGAAACATCTGCCCCATAGTAACCAACTTTCGGAGAAGGCTCATGAATTACAATCATGCAGGAGTACTCCGGATTTTCAGCCGGGAAATACCCGGTAAATGAAGAAATGTATTTTTTATCCTTTCTCCATTCTTCGTAGTTCGAATAATCTTTACGAGCGGTTCCTGTTTTACCAGCCATTGAAAAGTTTTCAGAATACAAGCTTTTAGCAGTACCGCGTTTTACGACATTCTTTAATATTTCCTGAACCTTATTTATGGTTTCGTCGGAACATATTTTCGGATTGATAACTTCTTTGTCAAAAACACTCACATTATCATCCCATGAACGAATCTCCTTAACAAATCGAGGTTTCACCATTTCACCATTATTAGCAATGGCATTGTAGAATGTTAATGTTTGTAACGGAGTCAGCATTAAGTTGTACCCATAAGCAATAGATGGCAATGCGTTTTTGCTCCACAGTTTATCTTCTGTATTTGGAATAACCGGTTTTCCTTCACCTTTGATAGG
>JALQYE010000495.1 GCA_023254245.1 Emticicia sp. | reverse complement strand
AAACATCACGCAGCTTATGTTAAAAATCTAAATACTGCTTTAGCAGGAACAGCAGATGAAAAATTAAGCTTAAATGAAATTTTTGCAAAGATTTCTACTATGCCAGCAGCAGTTCGTAATAATGGTGGCGGACATTACAATCACGAGTTGTTTTGGTCAGTTTTAACACCTGAGAAAAACACTAAAATGTCGGCTGAGTTAGAAAAAGCGGTAAATGAAACTTTCGGAAGTTTAGACGGATTGAAAGAAAAATTAAATGCAGCCGGAGCAAGTCGATTTGGTTCAGGTTGGGCTTGGTTGGTTGTAACTAAAGAAGGAAAATTAGTAGTGAGTTCAACTCCAAATCAAGATAATCCATTAATGGATATTGCCGAAGTAAAAGGAACGCCAATTTTCGGAATCGACGTTTGGGAACACGCTTATTATTTAAAATATCAAAACAAAAGAGCAGATTATATAGAAGCTTTCTTTAACGTAATCGATTGGAACGTGGCTTCTGATTACTACGAAAAAGCAATGAAATAAATAAGAACAGGCACTCAATTGAGT
>JALQYE010000494.1 GCA_023254245.1 Emticicia sp. | reverse complement strand
TGGAAAGCTCCTTTGTTCGAATTCCACGGAATGACAGTTGATTGTATTGATAATCATCAACCAAACTCTCCAGAAAGAAGAAAAGCCTATAATGCTGATATTACATACGGAACAAACAACGAATTTGGTTTCGATTACCTTCGTGATAATATGGCACATGCTCCGGAAGATTTGGTACAACGCAAACACAATTATGCGATTGTCGATGAGGTCGATTCAGTTTTAATTGACGATGCTAGAACACCATTGATTATTTCCGGACCAGTTCCGCAAGGAGATCGTCATGAATTCTTAGAATTAAAACCTAAAGTTGAAAACTTAGTTAGTTTACAACGTAAATTAGCTACGGATTGTTTGACAGAAGCTAAACGTTTGTTCAAAGAAGGAAATACTAAAGATGCTGGATTCAACTTATATCGTTCATATAGAGCGTTACCAAAAAGTAAAGCGTTAATCAAATTCTTATCGGAAGAAGGAGTTAAACAATTACTTCAAAAAACAGAGAATTATTACATGCAAGATAACAACAGAGAAATGCCAAAAATTGATG
>JALQYE010000493.1 GCA_023254245.1 Emticicia sp. | reverse complement strand
ATTTACTCTTTAGTTCTTCAATTTTTGGGTCTTCTGGCTCGAAGAAACTTAATTGAAAGTTGTTTTTCGGAGCTTCTCGAATTTTCTCTTTATTATCTTCTTTAATGTGGTCTTTTTCGAGATGGTGTAAAATTTCGTTGGCACGAAGTACCACCGATTGAGGCATTCCTGCGATTTGTGCGACGTGAATACCAAAACTATGTTCGCTGCCACCTTCTTTGAGCTTACGTAAAAATACAACTTTATTATTGAGTTCTTTTACCGAAACATTAAAGTTTTTGATACGACTAAAATCTTCAGCCAACTGATTGAGTTCGTGATAGTGTGTAGCAAAAAGCGTATAAGGCTTGCATTTGGGGTGATTATGCAGGTATTCTGCTATACTCCACGCAATACTTACGCCATCGTAAGTACTGGTTCCTCGGCCAATTTCGTCCATGATTATCAGGCTTCTATCGCTCAAATTATTCAGAATAGATGCCGTTTCAGTCATTTCTACCATAAAAGTAGATTCCCCACGAGAAAGGTTATCACTCGCTCCTACCCTTGT
>JALQYE010000492.1 GCA_023254245.1 Emticicia sp. | reverse complement strand
ATCGTTTCTATGGCAAGAAAGATGCCAAAGAATTAATGTCCCAATATTTGGATCTATCTAATAGACCAGCTGAAGCAAAGACTTTGCGCAAAGTACATGAAAATGAGTTCTTATTGACATTGTGCTGGTTAGCAAGGATGAAGTTGCGAGGTCTAGATTTGACTGAGCATGAAGAATTGACACTTGAAAACGAAATCAGCCGACTATTAAAGATTGTACATAAACCCGAAGAAATCAAAGTAGAAACTGATGCTCCCGCAAGACCTAATATTCAGGATATTTTGCGTGATAAAGCAAAAGATGCCGCAGGTGAACTTGAAGGTATGTTTGATGAATTCATTCTAAATGGTAAAGCAAGTGCAAAAACAATGGATGTAGTTGCAAAATTTAATGTTATGCCACAACATATTAGTTTGATTGCTGATATTTGGAAGAAGAAGCAAAATGAATTTGATGAACTTCAAAAAGGTCTAGATAAACAATTAACTGAAGGTTATAATTATCTAACAAAGATTCAAGTGCGCAATATTATCAAATATATTGAAAGTGTATT
>JALQYE010000491.1 GCA_023254245.1 Emticicia sp. | reverse complement strand
TTTTGCAATGGATGAATAGATTAGAATACTTTACGAACCTTTAGCTCTCAATTTATTTGTCGTAGATATTTCTGATAAGCCATTGCTACCAAAGCCGTTGTGTAAGCATCGGAAGTAAAATAGAGAATATTTCGAACGACCGTTCCACCCGAAAAGAAAACCCCGCCTGTCCAATAGGTTTGGTTTTGTTCAGTTTTCTTTTGTGAATCTATAAATGCAATGGCTCGGCTGATTGATTCTTGCGGAACATCCATGCCAGATTCTTTCAGATAAAGCATGGCCAGTAAGGCATAAGTGCTTGATTGTAAGACGTCTCGCTTGTTTACGTGCTTCCAACTTTCGTAGCTTCCGTCGGGCTTTTGGCTTTTTTGTAGGTGGTTTAATAGTAATTTTGCCGAATTTTTTAAGGCTGTATCGCCCGCCGCTAAGGCTCGCCCAACCGCAAAATGAAAATGATAGCGATTTGGGTAATAAATGCCCATTCTATTCCAGCGTCCACGTTTGGTGTGTTTTTCGATAAGTTGGTGGGCGGCTTTACTGCCTTTACTCTTATC
>JALQYE010000490.1 GCA_023254245.1 Emticicia sp. | reverse complement strand
TGTTAAACCATAAGCCTGTTGAAACAAAGCTTGTGTTACCGCAGGTTTTTGTTGCATTGCCGTTGATAATACTAAACCTCCAAATTGTACCATCATACCTTGACTCATACGCTCGTTACCATGGCGTGCAATAGCGTGAGCAATTTCATGACCCATTACTACGGCTAAACTGGCTTCGTCTTGTGTTACTGGTAATAAACCGGTGTACACTACTACTTTTCCACCAGGCATACACCAAGCATTTACAACAGCTTCATCTACCACATTAAAATCCCATTTAAATCCATCCAAAGATGAACTTAAACCTTTATCGGCATAATATTTTTCTACAGCCTTCTGAATTTTTGTCCCAACCTCTCTCACTATCACAGTTCTTTTATCCGTTGCAGGTAATGGTTTATGTTTTGCCAAAAATTTATCATATTCTGTTAAGCTCATACCAATCATTTCTGATTCTGGAATTAAACTCATAGAACGTCGCCCTGTAATGGCATTTTTTTGACACGCAACAACTATGGCTGCTACAATAGCAGCGCTTAAAATATTTTTTTTCATAA
>JALQYE010000048.1:24619-24926 GCA_023254245.1 Emticicia sp. | reverse complement strand
CCAAATTTATCAACACGGGTTTGGATGATACGGAACGCACGGTCGAAAGCACCATCAACTTCTTTCTTGATGTAGCTAACAACTTGGCCGTCAGACGACTCTAAGCTCAATACACCACGGTTAGAGCTATTCGAGAAAATGCTCGCCAATTTTGTATCTGGAGCAACTTTTTTGAACTCTTCTGCAAACAAATCAACGAAGTTTGTGCTGCTTGTTGCTGCTCTTTCTTGTGCTTTCGAGATAGCTGCAGCTACTTTAGGGTCACGTGAGCCAGCCAATGCACGAACGATTTCGGTAGGAGAAACCT
>JALQYE010000048.1:0-24609 GCA_023254245.1 Emticicia sp. | reverse complement strand
CCAAAATAACACTCATACCACCTTGAAGGTCAAGACCTAAGCCTAATTCTTGTTTCATTAGGTCTTCGGTAGTAGTCATTCCTAAGAAAACAGGTTGTTTCCAAAGTGAATCCAAGTAGCGTTGTTTTTTTGTATAATCTACTTTGCCAGATTTATCTGTTGCATACGCTTCTGCGTCTTTTCTAATATCGTTGGCTTTCCAAGTACGGGCCAAGAAATAAATACTAATTGCTAAAAAAGCCACCAACAGGGCGACTATACCACCTTTGTTTCTCATTTTAGGGAAATGTTTGTAATAATAAAATTTAATAGAAAATAATACATGGAATCATGAGCGAGTCATGATTTTGACAGAAATATTAAGAAAGAAAAAAAGCGTTTTCTCTCGAAGCGAAAGATTTATGGGGCGTTGGGAGCAATAAAATGCTCGTAGAGATTCTCGAAATAAGAAAGTATGAAAATAGGCTTGGTGAAAACTTTAGCCTTTTTTTCGATATTTAGATAAATAACTTGCGGAGTAGGTAAAATGAGGGCGTCGTGGTTGAAGTCGAACGCATGGCTGGGTACAACCACCTCCAACGACAACTCGCTAACAACTGTTTGGTTTTCGGGTTGTTGCTTTTTGTCGGTTTTTTCTTGCTTTGGTTTATTGGGCTTATCATGTTTTTGTTGGGGTAGCTGCTTGCCGAAAACGCTCGTCAGCATCACCATCGTGAACATCAAAAGTCCAAAAGCACGTGATATGTAGGAGTACTTCTTCATTTTAGGAACGCAAAGCTACAAGAATTTCTCGAAATAAGTCAAATCTTATGCCAAAAAATCGAAAAAGTGCGTTTGGGGTGTAAGTTTCGAGGTATCCAGTTAGGATTTCATATCGGCAAAGATTATTAATCACATGATATTTCTCATGCCGTAGGTATGAAACACACACTAAATCATTACTCCCTCAATACTTTTCTGCCTCATTTCTAACATATTCTGCCCTACCTTTTGAGTATCAGCTATTTTGTCTAATTTTGCACCGAGTTTTCAATTAACAAGAAACATTTTATGGCACAATACGACGTTGTTATACTTGGAAGTGGGCCGGGCGGCTATGTAGCTGCTATTCGTGCATCACAATTAGGCTTGAAAACAGCCATCATCGAAAAAGAAAATTTAGGTGGTATTTGCCTCAACTGGGGTTGTATTCCAACAAAAGCGTTGTTAAAATCGGCTCAAGTATTTGAGTACATCAAGCACGCGAAAGATTACGGTATTGAAGTTGGCGAAGCCAATGCAAATTTTGAAGCAGTTATTAAACGTTCGCGTGGAGTGGCTGAAGGAATGAGCAAAGGTGTAACTTTCTTGATGAAGAAAAATAAAATTGACGTAATCAATGGTTACGGAAAAGTAAAGCCAGGCAAAAAAGTAGAAGTTACGGATGCCGAAGGTAAGAAATCTGACGTAGAAGGAAAACACATCATCATCGCAACGGGTGCAAGAGCAAGACAATTGCCAAACGTGCCACTTGATGGCGACAAAGTAATCGAATACCGCAAAGCCATGAGCCTCGAAAAACAACCAGCTTCAATGTTGGTGATGGGTTCGGGAGCAATCGGTGTAGAGTTTGCGTATGTATATGCAAGCATGGGTACGAAAGTAACCATCGTAGAATTTATGCCAAACATTGTTCCAGTAGAAGACGAAGATGTATCGAAAGAATTGGCAAAAATCTATAAGAAAATGGGTATCGAAATCTACACAAGTTCAAGCGTAGAAAAAGTAGATACTTCGGGTAAAGGTTGCGTTTCGACGGTTAAGACACCATCGGGCGAAATCAAAATCGAAACAGACATTGTTCTTTCGGCTGCTGGTATCGTAGCAAACATCGAAAACATTGGTTTAGAAGATGTAGGCATTGCTACTGATAGAGGCAAAATCTTGGTAAATGGCTTTGCTGAAACAAATATACCAGGATATTATGCTATCGGTGATGTGACTCCAGGCCAAGCATTGGCTCACGTAGCATCGGCCGAGGGTATTATTTGTGTAGAGAAAATTGCGGGACACCACCCACAACCACTTGATTACAAAAATATCCCAGGTTGTACTTACTGCTCACCAGAAATCGCTTCGGTAGGTTAGACCGAAAAAGCAGCGAAAGAGGCTGGATATGAGGTAAAAGTGGGTAAATTCCCATTTTCGGCATCGGGCAAGGCGAAGGCTGGTGGTGTACCAGAAGGTTTCGTAAAAGTTATCTTCGATGCCAAATACGGCGAGTGGTTAGGTTGCCACATGATTGGTAATAACGTAACCGAAATGATTGCTGAGGCCGTTGTTGCTCGTAAACTCGAAACAACAGGTATGGAAATCATCAAGTCGGTTCACCCACACCCAACCATGTCAGAAGCTATCATGGAAGCGGCTGCTGCTGCTTATGGTGAGGTTATTCACTTGTAAAATGTTGAATGTTTAGTGTTTGATGGTGGATGTTAACGGGGTCGCCCGTAGGATGTTTGATTATCATAACCTTGCAATAATAAAAATGGTCGTAAGAATTAATCTTACGACCATTTTTGTATGAATAATTTAATATTCACCATCAAAAATTAATCATTATTTCAGAATTTCCATCTAACAAAAGCCTCCATCGCTTCGTATTCAGCCAAACCAAGCTTATTGTAAAGCTGAGCCGTTCCACGGTTACGCTCTTCGGCACGTTGCCAAAACTCACGAGCATCCGTTCCTTGGAATACCACGCCATCTTTTTGTGATTGGTGCTTAAAGATACCCATACGTTTTTGCAACACTTGGTCAGGCGACATAGGCACTGCCATTTCGATTTCGTGAATGTCCCACTCAGCCCAAGCACCACGGTACAACCAAACCCAACAATCTTTCATGAAGTTTTTATGTTTGAGTTGTTCAACAGCCGCAAAAATGGCATCTAAACAAACTTTGTGCGTGCCATGAGGGTCAGCTAAATCGCCAGCGGCGTAAACCTGATGCGGCTTGATAGATTCTATTAAGTTTGCCACAACGGCCACATCATCTGCTCCCAATGGTTTTTTCTCGATGCGTCCTGTTTCGTAGAAAGGCATATCCATGAAGTGAACGTTTTCTTCGGGGATTCCCACAAAACGGCAAGTAGCTTTGGCTTCTCCTCTACGAATCAGACCTTTTACGTATCTTACAGCATCGGTATCAACATCGCTGTCTTTTTTGTTTTTCAAAAACTCTTTCGCATCAGCAAAGAGTTTTTGAGTCTCTTTTCCTTCAATACCAAATTTCTCGTTGAAGTCAACCACGAAGTCAATGAAACGAATGGCTTCGTCATCCGCAACAGCAATGTTTCCAGAAGTTTGGTATCCAATATGCACGTCGTGTCCTTGGTCAACTAAACGTTGGAACGTTCCCCCCATTGAAATAATATCATCATCGGGGTGTGGACTGAAAATAATAACACGCTTCTGAGCAGGTAAGGCTCTTTCTGGGCGGTTAGTATCATCAGCGTTAGGTTTTCCACCTGGCCAGCCCGAAATACTGTGCTGTAATTGGTTGAAAACATCAATGTTTAGGTCGTAGGCTTGTCCGTGGCGAGCCAATAAATCACTTAGACCGTTATCGTTATAATCTTTGTTTGTGAGTTTTAAGATTGGTTTTCCAAGCGTGAGTGCCAAGTTTGTAACGGCTTTCTTAATCATCTTGCTTGTCCACTCAACGTCTTCTACCACCCAAGGCGTACGCATACGAGTAAGTTCGTGAGCGGCACGTTCGTCAATAACAAACATGGCATTTGGGTGTGTTTGCAAGTATGAAGCTGGGATTGTCTCGGTTACACGACCTTCGACCGCTTCGGCAATAACTGGAGCTTTTCTTTCGCCCCAAGCCAATAAAACTACTCTTTTTGCACTCAGAATTTTAGAAACCCCCATCGTAATGGCCTTCTTTGGTACTTTTACCAAGCTTCCACCAAAGTCAGATGCAGCCGCTACACGAGTAGAGTGGTCGAGCATCATCAGACGAGTGCGAGAGTTTACTAATGAACCAGGCTCATTGAAGCCGATGTGTCCGTTTGCTCCAATACCTAATAATTGAAAATCTAAGCCACCAACGGCATCTATTTTGCGTTCGTATTCATCGCTGAAGTCTTTTACTTTACTGAGCGGAACAGTACCGTCTGGAATAAAGTAATTTTCTTTTGGAATATCAACGTGGTCGAAGAGTTGCTCTTTCATGAAACGCACATAGCTCTGCAACGAGTCTGGCTCCATTGGATAGTATTCATCTAAGTTAAACGAAACTACATTTTTGAAGCTAAGGCCTTCTTCACGATGCATTCTTATTAACTCGGCATATACTGATTTAGGAGATGACCCTGTGGCTAAACCCAAAATACAGTTGCGGTTTTGGCGTTGACGCTCTCTGATTAACTCAGCGATTTCAAGTGCTACTGCTTTAGAGGCATCTTTGGAATCTTTGAAAATCTTGGTTGGAATCTTCTCGTAAGCAATAGGGTCAGTTGAAATAATCTGTTGCTCCATTATTGTCGTAGTTTTAGGTTTGATTCGCTAAAATAAAATATTTTACAAAGGTAATTATTAATTATTTTAGTGCATTATATTTTGGGATGAAAAGATATAAAATTTTACCATAATTTAATTTATTAAAAAATATTTTTTTAATAAAAATCATACACGATAAACTTTAATGGCGAAAATACACAAAAAACGTATCAAATCAAGAGGTCCCATCTGAAATAATGGTTTTATTCTTAATTTGATACGCTTTGTGTTTATAAAATGCGAATAAGATGTTCGCTCCACAAAATTTATGCAAAAACTTCTTCGAGTTGTTCTTTTTTCGGGAAGTCAGGTGTTACCAAGTTTTCTTCTGGTTTATAGATATATGGCATTGGGAAACCTCTTTCTTTGAAAGTTGGCTCGGCCATGTTATTATATCGCAACTGAATTGACCAACGAATATTACGAGTGATATTTTCGCCCGAACGGTGTACCAAAAATGCCGAGAAAACTAATAAATCGCCTACTTCAAATTGCGTTTGTACATAGTCTTCTTCTGGAATTGACTCTTGAATACTGCCCAAGTAGCCCGAAGTATCGGCTTTTAATAGACCAATTGTGTGGCTGGCAGGTACGATTTGTAATGCACCTAAATCGGCACCGCAATCAACCATCGGAAACCACATAACAATACTATCAAGAGAGCCTTGACCAGTTCTCCAGTCTTGGTGAGCACCGAGTTTCCAGTGGCTACCACCCTTTGATAAATATCGGCTATTAAATTGCATCGCAGGACGAACACCAATCATCGGAAACTCATAACCTAACTCTTTCAATACATTGATGATTTTAGGGTCTGTGCCGAGGTGGTGCAACGATATAAGGTGTTGGGCTTGTTTCCCCGTATTGACAAAAGTTGTAAAATCGGCCTCAAATAAATCGAACATGGCTTGCTCGAATGTATCACGGTCGTTGATGTCAACTTTTTTGCCCAAAACTCGCTCAATTTGCAAAGCAAAAAGGCTACGTGCTTCAGTGTAAATTCGGTTAATTTCTTCTTTTGAAAAGAAGTTTTTAATGATAATATATCCGTCTTTGTTGAATTGTTCTTTCATAACCCCTAACCCCTAAAGGGGGATTTTAATTTTCAGTAAAATTAGCTGTTACTGATTGAGAAAATAATGATAATTGTCAGTAATTGATTTATTTTTCCAAAACAGCATAGGCAAAACCTGCTGCTCCGAAACCATTACCATTATATAACAAATATTTCTTGCCATTATGTTCATAGCAGTGAGCATAATTTATCATTTGGTAATCAAAATCAGCTGGATTTTCTGATTTATGAATGCCCACTAAATCATCTTTACGCTCCCATTTATAGCCATCAACCGACTCTGCATAGCCCAAACGATAACTCTGATTGCGGTCGGTGCGATAATCACGGGTATGACGGTAAGAATAATACATCTTGAAAATACCATCTTCGTGAAATACGCTTGGACGACCAACTGCATGAAGAAAATCATCGAATGGAAGAGCAATATCACCCGTTGGAGTCCAATTAATACCATCATCCGAAACAGCCACACGGCAATCGTAGAAAGGTTCAGGATAGCCATGAATATACTCGCATTTTTGCCCCGAAATGTGCCACATCATCCACTTTCCATTGACAAACATCACCGAAGGTTGGGCTGCCCAGATTGGGTTATGAATCGAGCGGTCCATGATTGGGCCACGGAACATTTTCTTGAAATTCAAGCCTCCATCGGTACTTACGGCAAGTCCCATCGACAAGCGGTATGAATTATGGGTGCGGTTCCAGCCCGTGTAATACAACCAAATGTCACCGTTGGCTTGCGGAACAAACCACGAAGGCATAGCACCTGTTTCGTCGTATTCGCCAGGGCCGCCTAAATCCAATACAAATGTATCGTGGATATAAAGAATTTTGGTAGGGTCGTCGTAATCAACATCAATAAATGTTGGGCGAGAATACCCGTTATCATCTCTTGATGAGAAGTAAACTCTTAGAAAATCTTTGTGTTTGTACGCATACGGTACTTGTGCGTGTGAACGGCTGTGTGATAAACTACCATTGGGCTTATAAACGAGGCCACACTTTTTCCATGCACCCCTAACCCCTGAAGGGGAATTTAGGTTTGATTCTATTATCATTATTTTAATTCTCTTTTACTCCCCTTTAGGGGCAGTCCGCTGTTGCGGCTGGGGGTTACTTCTTACGATTTCTCTCCGCTCTGATTTTCCAGTTATCTTTAAAATCTTTACCTGGAATTTGTAGATTTACGTTTACTTTCGGTGCTTTTTTAGTTTTACGGAAGTCTAATACGTAATAACCATTACCAAAAATCCATTGGAGTTTTACGTCTTTGATATTCTTTGGTAAATCTTGCATCGGCACTAAATCGGCAAACATTGGGTTGGCGTCCATCAAAATCTGATATGTTTTTTGGTCACGTAGCCATGCACCTACGCTTTCATCGCCTACAACAACTCTTCCACCTACTTTTACCACACGGTTGAATTCTTCAAATGCTTTTGCTCTTTCCGAGAAAGTGTTGATTCCTCCGAAATGGAAAATTGCATCAAAGGAGTTATCTTCAAATGGTAAATAGGCCCCATTTCCGATGAAGTAATCAATCGTAACGTCTTTTTTATCGGCAAATTTTTCTTTGGCGTGGCTCAACATCGCTGGCGATAAATCAGATAAAACGGCGTGTCCGCCTGGGGTAATTTTATCAATAATATAAGCTGAATCCTTTCCTGTTCCTGCTCCAACTTCGAGTACTTTCATACCTGGGCGGAGCTTGAGTAGGCTAATCATTTGCTTGCGAGTAGCGGCTTCATTGGCATAAAGCGACTCAAAAACCCAAGAAACTCCACGGTCGTAGCGTGCGTGAGCATCGTTGTAGGCTACTTGCTCTTTACGGTCTTGTTCGAAAAGTTCACGAGGGTAAACTAAGTCAACGATGTCGTTTACGTCGTAGCTTACGGGTTCTTCGGTTGAAGTATTATTGAGGGTTTTGCCATCGGCCGATAAAACAAGTTTTGTATGTGTTTTTGGGCAAATTAGTTGGTCAAAAAATTGATTCATTATCAGAGATATTCAAAGATTAAGGCCCAAAGTTCGAGTTTTTGGGCGGTTTTTAAAAGCTATCTACGTTTTATTATAAATTAATATCCTTGCTCGACACTTCCGATTTAACGGCTGGGTTGCCTTTCCAGATGCTCCAAGGTTCGGTTTTTGCCTTGGTTACGTTGGCACCCATTGCTACGAGTGTGCCTTCTCCGAGTGTACAGCCATCTCTAATCGTAGCGTTTACACCAAAGAATGAGTATTCGCCAACTACGCAACGGCCCGATAAAACTACGTGCGAAGTAAAATAAACGTGGTCTTTGATTTCGCCGTGGTGGCCGATATGATTTCCACTCCAAAGCACTACATTATTGCCAATTTTTACGAATGGTTGAATCGTATTATCTTCTAAAATAAAACAGTTTTCGCCAATCTGGTCAGTCAAAACTGTTGCTTTCGAGCTGATGTATGAAATAAATGAATACCCTTTTTCTTTAGCTTCAGCGTAAACCTTTGCACGAACCGTATTCATTTTACGCTCGCTCAAAGGGGCAAAAAATTTATAGTCGGCGGGTGGATAAAGTGTAGTTACGTCTTCGAATGGCACAACGGGCAAACCGCAGAAAGTATCTTCTTTGATATATTCTTTATTAACCGTAAATGCCACGATTTCGTGTTCTGAATCATTTGTGAGATAATAATGGGCTAATTCTGCCACCAGTTCCGTACCGAAAACTACTACTTTTGCCATTTTTATTTTTAGTTTTAATTTAAAGCAATATCTATGGACTATCGTCTGTGGTCTATTTACCCATCAGACTAATTCAAATTTATTCAAATGTTCGTTGATTTCTTCTGCCGAGCAAAACATCAGCAAGTCGATGATTGAAAGCCACGGCACAAACGACTCCTCATCTTTATTAAACTGCTGGTATTTAATAGGTTTTGCTTTGATAAAATTAAGTAAGATTTCGTTATCTGCAAAAAGTTGCTTATCGTAAATGGCCATGCCACCAATCGGATTAATGTAATGGTTGGCTTTTTCCTGCAAACAAATATCCAAAATTCTTCCTTGTGCTTTTAGGTCTTGATTATTGTAAATCGTTGAGCTTTCTACAATTTCGGTTTTAATAGTTAAGTATTTGCAGGTTTCTTTCAGACTATTTACTGCTAATTCTGCAATATTCGCTGCGGAGCATTTGAAAACATGCTCTACTATCCCGAAGCCTTCTTTATAAAATGGTGCTTTTTTGTAAGATTGCTCAATGGTCTTTAAAAACTTTTTACTCCATGCCGCTAAATTATCTACTTCAATATCTCTAATCAGTCGATTTTGACTTGCTCCAACCAACGGAATCGTAAACATGGAAGCTTTTCCATTGACCAAAATATTATTTCGGTTTATCCAACCCTTATTAATAAACGCCACGTCATCATATACTACAAATTTATCAACCGCTTTGATAAGTTGAAAATAGCCAATGTAAGGAAAAACGTAGGGTTGCATGATGCCAACAACATAGCCACCAACCCCAACCCCTAAAGGGGAGTTAGAGTTAAAATTATTTAGTATATTATCATCAGCCATTCTGTTATTCTTGATTTTTTATCTCCCTTCAGGGGTTAGGGGTGTTTGGGGTTAACTTTCTTAAATAAAACTCACTGTCGTTGACAGGGATATGCGACTTGCTATTGATTGAGTTTAGCTGAATATCGCCTTCTTGATAAGGAATAACCCCTTTAGAATAGAACAAATACTGTGCTTCGGCAGGAATTGGCTTTACGGCACTTCTGAACGGATGAATCGGAATCAGTTTTCGTTTAAACTCTTCGCCCCAAAGTGGGTACTCAAAATCTTCGTGTTCTTGCTGAGTTCCGAGTGCTACAATCGCATCTTTCGGTACGAGTTCATCAAATTTTTTGTAGGCTTCGTAAACATTTGGTCGACCAATGGTTATCAACTCTAAACGATTAGAGTTAAATATATTTTTAGCTTCAAAAACAGGGTGAATGCGTAAATAAAGAATTGAGGGTATTGCCGAAATTACAATAAAAAAACTAACCAATATCAGAAAACCACTATTCAATAATGATTTGCGTTTAAGCCAAGATAAGCGAACCAAAGAGAGCATAGGCATACACCAAACGGCCATGTTTAGAAAATATCGAGCCTTGATGGGGTCGTAAGGTGCAGAATAGCTCAGTGATAAAAAGTGGAGTGTTGCGGCAAAAGCAAGTACTGAAAAACTTTTTTCGACATCGTTTAATTTCTTAAACCCACTGATAGCTTTCCGCCCCAAAATAACCATGATAGGGAGTATTAGACCAAAGCCAATGAATCCCCAAAAGGGTCTTTCGAGGTAAAATCTTACGGGGTGTTCAAACGAAAAATATGAAACAACCGTAAAGTGTTCACCTTCGAGATTTAGCCGTCCTAAGGCTTTATTGGGCCAGTATCGAGCCGATTCGTTTAGTTTTTTTCCCCAAGGCGAGCTTCTAAGACCGTCCATGTTCAAGAAATCTGAACTATATCGGCCAATGTTATAGGCAAAATTTTTGAGCTTTTCTTTTCCTGTATAATGTTCAATACCATGCCATTTCATAACCATTTCGGGAGCAGAAAGACTTCCAAGCGTAAATTTCTTAGATTCTTTTAGATTGCCAATGTAACCCGTTGGTAGGGCATATATGCTAAGTGCCGCTACAAAAACAATAATAAATAATTTGATATGTTGGTAGAAAGCCTTTTTGAGTAGAAACGTATGAAAAGCTACTACTACCGCCGCAGGTGCAATAAGTAAGAAGGTTACTTTATGACCAATCCAGATACCAGCCATCAGTGCAATAAGTGAAGCATTCAGACGAGACGGCTTGGCCTTAAACGAAAACATAAAGTAAGTCAAACATCCTAAATAAGCCGACAAAACGATGTCGGTTTCAGTAGTTGTGGCTTGTACCAATGCCGTTGGAAGTTGAGCTGAAAGTAAAAAGACAAGTAAAGCAGCTGCTCGATTGGCGGTTATTTTGAATGCTATGCCGTAGGCCGAGATTGCAAAAAGCCAGTACGATAAATAGTGAATGATTTTAAAGCCTTTTTCACCCAAAAGATGAAACCCAAACATTTGTAATGTTGGCAATGAATTGGGGTAAAAATCAATCGTCCATGTAGTGCCTTGCAGGCGGTCCATGTTGCCGTTTTGAAGATATAACGCACATTTGACCAGATGCCCTGTCATGCTATCCCATTCGTTTGGATAGGTTAAGAAAAACAGCCCTACGTTTAAAACACTCACAATCAGTAAGCCAGTACCTAAAATTCCGAATACAGTTTTCCCTAACACACTTTGTTGTTGCCAACTATCAGATAGACTTTTGGGAAGTGCTTTAAGAGATTTTATCAGCGAATATTGATGATTTTCGGAGATTTTCGTGAAAAAGAAATAAAACAACAAAGCCAAGGCATTTACACCAATACCCCAAGATACGGCATGGCTAATCTGATTAAATTCCGATAGCAGGAAACCTGTTGGAATAATGCAAGAAACCAAACCAACAAAAAACTTGATTAAATAATCGCTTAGGCTTTCAGAGATATACGAAGTATTCCGATGAATTTGCCAAAGAAAAACAAGAAATAGTGCTATAAAAAGTAGATACATTGAATCAGAATAAAGGCTTTCACGGTACAAAGATAGTGAAAGCCCTTCTTTATATGATGATGTTTGATAGAAACTATATCAAAAACTCGAAAAGTTCGGGTTTATCGTTGATGTACTCGAACTGAACGTTATTTTCTTTCATACGTTCGATAAGCGGCTGAAAGTCAGATTGTTGTTTTAATTCGATACCGACTAATGCGGGGCCTCGTTCGCGAGCGGTTTTCTTAGAATATTCAAAAAATACAATATTATCGGTTGGGCTCAATACATCATTTAAGAACGTTTTGAATGCCCCAGCACGCTGAGGAAAACGAATAATGAAGTAATGTTTGAGTCCTTCATAAAGCAACGAACGCTCTTTTATTTCTTCAGTTCGGGTGATGTCATTGTTTCCACCACCGATGATACAGACCACATTTTTGCCTTTTATCTCGTCTTCGATAAAGTCGAGAGCTGAAACCGATAATGCTCCTGCTGGTTCGGCTACGATGGCTTCTTCGTTATAAAGTTGAAGAATAGTTGAGCAGACTTTACCTTCAGGAATCAATAAAATTTCGTGATTCAGGTTTTGTTTGCAGACTTGAAATGTCAAATCTCCTGCACGTTTTACGGCTGCCCCATCTACAAATTTATCAATTTCTTCGAGCGTTACTACGTGGTCTTGTTCGAGGGCAGTTTTCATGGTTGGTGAGCCAAGCGGTTCAACGGCCACGAGTTTGGTTTTGGGCGAAAGTTGTTTAAAAACCGTCGAAACGCCCGAAGCTAAACCTCCACCACCGATAGCAAAAACTAAATAATCAATCTTGAAATTAGAGTCTTTGAAAATTTCCAGCCCGACTGTTCCTTGCCCCTCCATTACCTGCAAATCATCGAATGGATGCACAAAAGTAGCGTTTTGTTCTTCACAATATTTTTTGGCTGCGTAATAGGCATCATCGTAAGTGTCGCCCACGAGTTCGATTTTTACAAACTCTTTTCCGAACATTCCTACTTGCTTTATTTTCTGAGCGGGTGTGGTGGTGGGCATAAAAATAGTGCCTTTTACTTGTAGTTTTCGGCACGCATACGCAAGCCCTTGGGCATGATTACCAGCACTGGCACACACGACGCCTTTGGCAAGTTGTTCTTTCGGTAGAGCTGCCATTTTATTGAACGCTCCTCTGATTTTGTAAGAACGTACCACCTGTAAATCTTCTCGTTTGAGGTAAATATTTGCTCCATAATGCTCCGAAAGATTCAGGTTATGCATCAAAGGGGTATGAACAGCGACACCTTGTAGGCGTTCGGCGGCGAGGTAGATATTATCTAAATCAGGAAACGTTACTTCGGATTTTATTTTGGTCATGTGATGAAGGCTTTTCTAAAATTCAAATATACAAAAAGCACAGAGATTTTTTCCCTGTGCTTTTTGTAATTTATGAAACGCTTGTAAGGGAAGCCTTCGCTTTGAGCGAGTGTCGCCCAGCGAAGTCTTCCTTATATTACAAAAATTAGTTTCTTTCTGGACGTAAGCTACGAACAGTTTTACCTGCTTGCCACATTTCCGACTCACGAAGTTCAGCTAATTCAACTTCCAATTTCTCACGGTAATCTGGCTCAGAGTTACGAGTAATTGATTGAGTAGCTTCTTTTTGTGATTTTACACTTTGATACAATTTCTTGAAAACTGGTTTTGTTGCATCGTGGAAAGGTTTCCACCAGTCTAACGCACCACGTTGAGCGGTGGTAGAGCAGTTAGCATACATCCAGTCCATTCCGTTTTCTGCAACCAATGGCATCAACGATTGTGTTAATTCTTCAACAGTTTCGTTGAAAGCCTCTGATGGTGAGTGACCATTTTCACGCAATACTTCGTATTGAGCAGCGAAAATACCTTGGATAGCACCCATCAAAGTTCCACGCTCACCAGTAAGGTCAGATGTTACTTCACGGTAGAAATCTGTTTCGAATAAATAACCCGAACCAACACCGATACCCATTGCGATGGCAGTTTCACGAGCGTGACCTGAAGCATCTTGGTAAACAGCGAAAGATGAGTTAAGACCTTTTCCTTCAACGAACAAACGACGAAGAGAAGTACCCGAACCTTTTGGAGCAACCAAAACAACGTCAACATTTTTAGGTGGTTTAATACCCGTTTTTTTGCTGTACGTGATACCGAATCCGTGAGAGAAATATAAGGTTTTACCTTTTTTGAGGTATTGTTTCACTGTTGGCCATAAGGCAATTTGAGCTGCATCTGATAAAAGGAAACAAATGATAGTACCTTTTTTCAATGCGTCTTCGATGCTGAAAAGAGTTTTACCTGGAACCCAACCATCAGCAACGGCTTTGTCGTACGTTTTACCAGGGCGTTGTCCAACGATTACGTTGAAACCGTTGTCACGCATGTTCATTGCTTGACCTGGGCCTTGTACACCGTAGCCAATTACTGCAATAGTTTGTTTTTTCAAGAACTCTCTCGATTTTTCGAGTGGGTACTCTTCACGGGTTACTACTTCTTCTTCAACACCGCCGAAATTTAATTTTGCCATTTTTATTGAATTTGTTTTATTGAATGCTACAACTAAAATTTATTTATGCTCTTTTTATAGACAAATTTACAAATAATACTCCCATTCGGTAATTTCCTCTGGTAAATATTCGATTAAACCCTTAGGGGTTTTTCCTACGGCAACCCTTCCCGAACGAACGAATTCGATGATTCCGTGAGGTTTGATGTATTTGAAAAATTCAAAAATCTCAGTTTCGGTACCTGTCTTTTCGATTACGACGTAGTCAAGCCCCCAGTAAACGACCCACGCTTTATAAACTTTATTAATCGTTTCTACATCAACCGATTTGCCATTTAATGGCGTAGAAATCTTGAATAAAGCGATTTCGTTATAAACAATGTCTTCGTTGAGGTAACCAAATACCGCCAAAACTTCGATAATCTTACGAATCTGGCGTACGAGTTTTTCTACTTCCTCACGTTTTTCGTGTTTGATAACGATGGTGAAACGAGAAATACCCTTACGCTCAGTTTCAGAAACCGTCAGCGACTCAATGTTGATTCTGCGACGGGTAAATATGATTGTGATTTTGTTGAGTAATCCGATGCTATTTTCGGTAAATACGCAAATAGTGTATGTTGTCATGCCCCCAGCCCCTAAAGGGGTGTAAAGTTTTAAAAAATAATAATTCTTTTCCTAAATTCCCCTTTAGGGACGGTCGGCCGCTGCCGTTAGGGGTGGTCTTACTCCAAGCGAATCTCACTTACGCTTGTTCCAGCAGGAACCATTGGGAATACGTTTTCTTCTTTTTCTACGATAACTTCGAGTAAGTATGCTTTTTTAGAAGCCAACATTTTATCGAGTGAATCGCTTAGGTTTTCTCTTTCATTACAAGTATGGCCGTCAATTCCGAAACCTTTAGCAATTGTAATAAAATCTGGGTTTTGAAGTTCTACGAATGAGTAGCGATTATCGAAGAATAATTGCTGCCACTGACGCACCATTCCTAAGAAATTATTATTCAAGATAATCATCTTCACGGCCAAGCCACTTTGAGCAATTGTGCCGAGTTCTTGAATAGTCATTTGGAAACAACCATCGCCAATGATTCCGACTATTTCACGGTCAGGTGCTCCGACTTTCGCACCAAACGATGCAGGAATTGCAAAGCCCATTGTGCCAAGCCCACCCGAAGCGATATAAGAGTTTGGTTTCTTGAATTGGTAATAACGTGCCGTAACCATTTGGTGTTGACCAACGTCAACAACGATGCAGGCTTCGCCATTCGTTTTGTCAGAAAGTAAAGCAACAACCTCAGCCATTTTGATTTTACCTTCTTGGCTTAAATCACGGAGGGTTACTTTATCGTATTCTTTTACATCAAGTTTACGGAATTCATTTTTCCAGCCTGTAAAATCACCTTTTTTTACTAAAGGCATGAGCATTTTTAATGCCTCTTTAGCATCGCCGATTACTGGAGCTTCGGCTTTCTTGATTTTATCAACTTCCGAAGGGTCGATTTCGATGTGAACAATACGTGCTTGTTTTACAAACTTCGTTGAGTCGCCTGTCACACGGTCATCAAAACGCATACCGATGGCAATCAAAACATCGCACTCGTCGGTCATTACGTTTGGAGAGTACATGCCGTGCATACCCAACCAACCCATATAATTCGGGTGATTGTTTGGCATGGCCGAAAGGCCAAGTAGTGTACTGGCACAAGGAATATCGGTTTTTTCAACGAAATCGAGTAATTCTTGAACGGCATCGGCTATCAAAACCCCGTGCCCGAACAAAATGTATGGACGCTTGGCTTTATTGATAAGTTCTGCCGCCTTTTCGATTTGGTCTTGTTTTGGCACCACACGTGGGCTATAACTGACCATTTTCTCTACTTTTTTGTAAACAAATGGTTTCGTCATTTTAGCTGCTTGTGCATCACGAGCAAAATCAATTACGACTGGGCCAGGTTTACCTGACTTGGCAATAAAGAAAGCCTTTGCCATGATTTCTGGCACTTCGTCAGGGTCTGTAATCTGATAATTCCATTTACAAACAGGCGTTGTTACACCAATCATGTCTGTTTCTTGGAAAGCATCCGTACCCAACAAAGTAGATTTAACTTGACCCACAATACAAACTAATGGTGTGCAGTCAATGATAGCATCAGCAATAGGTGTAATGAGGTTGGTTCCGCCTGGGCCAGAAGTTACTAAACAAACTCCTGTGCGTCCACTCACACGAGCGTAACCTTGGGCAGCATGGCCAGCACCTTGCTCGTGGCGAACCAATGTGTGTTTGATTCTATCAATATAATCATAGAGAGCATCATAGGTAGGCATAATAGCACCACCTGGATAGCCAAAGATATTATCTACACTTTCGGCCAGTAAACATTCCATCATCGCCTGAGCTCCCGAAAGAAAAACAGGTGCTTCTTTGGTTGGTGTGGGTGCAGAAAGTGTTTCTTGCTTTAATTCTATGTCAAGTAAATTTCCCATATCGTCTGAGATATTTTAGGATGAAGTTTTTTATCTGGTTTGTTGTACTCCGTATTTCTTATAAGTCTGTTACGCAACCTTCGCTGGCAGAACTTACGTTTTTGATATATTTACGAAGTACACCTCTTGTGTGTTCTGATGGAATTTGTTTCCATGCAGCTCTACGTTCGGCCAATTCTTCGTCCGAAACGTGCAAAATCAACTGATTATCAACTGCATCAATCGTGATTTTATCACCGTCTTTCACTAAAGCGATTGTTCCACCCTCGAATGCCTCTGGCGTAACGTGACCCACTACAAATCCGTGCGTGCCACCTGAGAAACGCCCATCGGTAATCATTGCTACGCTATTTCCTAAACCTGCACCCATCACAGCCGATGTTGGTTTAAGCATTTCGGGCATTCCTGGTCCACCTTTAGGGCCTTCGTTTCTGATTACGATTACATGACCCGCCTTGATTTCGCCTTTTTCTAAGTATTCAATTACTTCTTCTTCACGCTCACATACTTTGGCAATTCCCTCAAATCTTTCACCCTCTTTTCCTGTGATTTTCGCTACTGCACCGCCTTCGGCAAGATTTCCGTAAAGAATCTGTAGGTGGCCCGTAGGTTTGATTGGCGACTCGATTGGTTGAATAATCTTTTGGGTTTCAAAGTCCAAGTCTGGTACATCTGCCAAGTTTTCGGCAATTGTTTTGCCTGTGATTGTCATGCAATCTCCGTGAATAAAGCCTTTTTTGAGCAAATATTTCATCAAAGCTGGCACACCACCAATTTCGAGCATGTCTTCCATGTAATACTTACCCGATGGTTTTAAATCGGCAATTAATGGCGTGCGGTCTGAAATATCCTGAATATCTTTTAATGTAAATTCTACGCCTGCGGCACTTGCAATGGCCAGATAGTGAAGTACTGCATTGGTTGAACCACCCATAACCATTACCATAGTCATGGCGTTTTCAAATGCCTTGCGAGTCATGATGTCACGTGGGCAAATGTTTTTCTCCAACATATTCTTCATTGCTGCACCAATTGCAATGCACTCGGCTTTTTTACCTTCGTGTGTTGCTGGGTAGCTTGATGAATTTGGTAATGTTAAGCCCATTGCTTCCATCGACGAGGCCATTGTGTTGGCGGTGTACATACCACCACACGCACCTGCACCTGGAATAGCATTTTTAATAACACCTTCGTAGTCTTCGTCTGAGATTGTACCCGCAAATTTTTGTCCGAGTGCCTCAAAAGCCGAAACGATATCGAGTTTTTTACCTTTATACTGTCCAGTACGAATCGTTCCACCGTAAACTAACATGGCTGGGCGGTTCAATCTGGCAATAGCCATCATTGCTCCTGGCATATTTTTATCACAACCTACTACGGCAATTACACCATCATACCATTGAGCAGCTACAATATCCTCAATTGAGTCAGCGATAATGTCACGGCTTGGTAATGAATAACTCATACCGTTATTACCGTTCGTCATACCGTCTGAGACTCCAATTGTATGAAAAATCAAGCCCACCATTCCGTTTTCTTGGATACCTTTCTTCACATGCACCGATAAACCATTGAGGTGCATGTTACAGGTGTTTCCTTCATAACCAGTACTTGCAATACCGATTTGAGCTTTTT
Organism: Emticicia sp.; assembly: GCA_023254245.1. Classification (GTDB taxonomy): domain Bacteria; phylum Bacteroidota; class Bacteroidia; order Cytophagales; family Spirosomataceae; genus Emticicia. The sequence goes on along the minus strand of JALQYE010000048.1, from coordinate 6,711 downwards.
GCATATCTTCATCTGTCAGGCCAATACCATAAAGCATGGCTTTGGCAGCAGGGTTATGAACTTCTTGCGTAAGGGTGCGGCTGAATTTATTTAGTTCCATATATCTAATTTAAAACTTTATTGAATAGTTATAAATACTCACTTTAATAGTAAAAAAGCCTTCTTCACTTCGAGTGAAGAAGGCTTTTGTTGTTCATGCCGAGCCCTTCTCCACTCATTTTAGATGAGCAGCAGAATAATAGGGACGATAAGAACGATTATACTTTTCATTATAAAATATTCTCTTATGGCGAATATTCGCTATATGCGAACAGTTTCTATGACAAAGGAATTTACTTTCGCTTATAATTCCAAACTTTTTTTGAAAAATTTGGTTAACATTAGTTTTCTTGAAATATTTTCAAAAAAAAGTAGTCAAAAAAAAACATCGAATCTGCTTCTTTTTGATTAATATTGAACTCAAATTATTGCATATTTCGACCTCATGAAAATTTATAAAACCATACAAGGGTTCGTTATCGAACACCAAGGACAATATTATATCTCTCGACACACAGATTGGGATTTATTTATTAATCGTGAAGACCTATTTTTTGAATTACAGCGAGAAATTCAATTACTGCCTGCCGCTGCCGAATATAAGTCATTGATTGATAATGGCTTACAAGCTCCAATTCAGTCGCAAGAAGTTTGGGCTTCGGGCGTTACGTATCTGCGTAGCCGTAATGCACGTATGGAGGAATCGAAAGTAGCGGGTGGCGATAATTTCTACGATAGAGTTTATGATGCCGAACGACCAGAGTTATTTTTTAAATCTGCACCACAGCGAGTAGTAGGTTCAGGGCAGGCCGTAAGAATTAGAAAAGATTCAAAATGGAATGTGCCAGAGCCAGAGCTTACGCTGTTTATCAATTCAAAGGGCCAGATTTCGGGCTACACAGTTGGGAATGACATGAGTTCAAGAGATATTGAAGGCGAAAACCCACTTTATTTGCCACAAGCCAAATCGTACGATAAAAGTGCTGCCATTGGGCCATGTATTGCTATTTTTGATAATCCGATAGACTCAAGTACAAAAATTAGTCTTGAAATTTCTCGTTATGATATTCCTCTTTTTACCGATTCTATTGAAATTAATCGTATGAAACGCAAACATACTGATTTGGTGGAGTATTTATTCCGTGAGATGTCGTTCCCGCAGGGTTGCTTTTTAATGACTGGGACTGGAATTGTTCCACACGATGACTTTACACTTGAAGTCGGCGATGTTGTTCGAATAACCATTGAAGGAATTGGCACATTGGTCAATACTATTGAAATGAAGTAAACAACGCTTTTATTATCTTTTTTTAACATATTATTCGCATCCTAAATGCAACTTACAGGAAGAAATATTATTGGTTTTGAAACTTTTTCGGAAGGTACGGTAGCTATTCAAGCCATTAATCCCGCTAATGGAGAAACTCTCGCTCCATTATTTTACAAAGCAACTATTGATGAACTAAACCTCGCTGCCGAAAAAGCTGAAAACGCTTTTCACGTTTATAGAAAGCAGTCAGGAAAGCAAAAGGCTGAATTCTTGGAGAAAATTGCCGAAGAAATAGAAAACTTAGGCGATACACTCATTGAAAGATACATTGCCGAATCTGGTCTTCCGCAAGGCAGAGCAATAGGTGAGCGTGGACGTACAACGGGTCAGCTTCGATTATTTGCTCAGTTACTTAGAGAAGGCTCTTGGGTGAATGCTCGAATTGATACTGCTCTGCCTGACCGCCAACCGCTTGCACGCCCCGATATTCGTTCGGTTGAGCGTCCGCTTGGTGTTGTGGGTGTTTTTGGTGCGAGTAATTTTCCTTTGGCGTTTTCTGTAGCAGGTGGCGATACTGCTTCCGCATTGGCTGCTGGCTGTCCAGTTATTTTCAAAGCTCACCCAGCTCATTTGGGTACATCTGAGCTTGTAGGAAAGGCCATTCAAAAAGCTGCTGAAGCAACTAATATGCCTGATGGAGTTTTCTCGTTACTATTTGATGATGGACACGAAATAGGTTTGGCATTAGTGAAACACCCAAGTGTGAAAGCCATTGGTTTTACGGGTTCGTATAGAGGAGGAAAAGCCCTTTACGATGCCGCTGCTGCTCGTTCAGAGCCAATTCCTGTTTATGCCGAAATGGGAAGCGTAAATCCTGTTTTTGTGTTACCTCGTACGCTCGAAGCCAACGGAGCTGCTATCGCACAGAACTTTGTGGGTTCGGTTACATTAGGGGTTGGTCAGTTTTGCACGAATCCTGGAATGTTATTATTACAAAAAAATGAAGCATTCATCACTGCTCTCGAACAGCACGCCAGTACCAGCACGGGTGGTGTGATGCTTACAACAGGCATACGTGATGCGTATGTAAAAGGCATTGAAAATACCAAAAATTATACAAAAGTAATTGGAGTGGGAAAAGCCCCAGAGGGTTTTACAGCCGTAGAGCCTGTAATTTTCCATGCCTCGATTGAAGATTTTACGCAAAATCCTCATTTAGCAGAAGAGATTTTTGGGCCAACGAGTTTAGTGGTGGAAGCTAACTCAAAAGATGAATTGTTGGCAGCTGCTCAAAGTCTGACAGGGCATTTAACAGCAACTGTTCACGGCACGCCCGAAGATTTGGCTGAGTATGCTGATTTGATTGAGATTTTGGAACAAAAAGTCGGTAGAATCTTGATTAATGGTTTCCCAACAGGAGTAGAGGTTTCGCACGCAATGGTACACGGTGGCCCTTTTCCTGCCACAACTGATTCGAGAAGTACTTCGGTTGGTACGATGGCCATCACACGCTTTACTCGACCAGTTTGTTATCAGAATTTTCCTGATTCCCTTTTAGTAGATGAATTGAAAGCCGATAATCCGCTGAAGATTTGGAGATTAGTTGATGGGGAATTGAAAAAATAAACGACTACAAACACAAACACAAATGCAAATGCCCGAATCTTTGACTCGGGTATTTGCATTTGTGTTTGTTACTGTGCTATTTCTGATTTGCTTTTCTAACTAATTCGTAGAACTTAGCCGAATTTGAAGAAATACAATCACCAGCACTATTAAGGTTATATTGGTTATTCGATGTATCTGTAATTTCGTAGAGACTTGTTTCTTCTACGTATTTGACCGACTTAAACATACACGGGGCAATTTTGGCATTGAATTTATTGATAATACCGTATTTATTATTGCCTTTTGAAACCACAGCCATACCATTCTTAAAAGGATTAATTTCGGTGTATTCAAACGTAATTTGCACCTTCCCTTTTTTATCAATAAAGCCGTACTTGTTGTTATCATACTTTACACCAATTAGGCCTTCAGATGAGAATAAAAGTTCGTTATAAGATGGAGCTAAAACTTCTTTTCCTGTAAAATCAAGTAAACCCCACTTGTCCCCTTTTAACATCGCTAAGTTAACTTTATCAAATTTACGAATGTTTTTGTAAGCTTCAGTTGTAAATCTTTTCAAGGTATTTTTATCTACCAAATTATAGCCTTCTTCAACTCCACCTTTTTCGTTTGGTGTCTCGGTTCTTACAACAATTAAAGTACTTGCTAAGATAGTATCAGTAACCATGTAGCGAATACCCTCTGGTGGATTAACTTTGTCAATTACGATGCGGCCAAAACGGTCATAAACCATATCAACTATACAGTTACCAACTGGCTTACTGCAATTTGTAGCTTTCTCAGAAACTACCGCTAAGCCTGTTAAATTGAATGGCTGAACTTCGTCATATACAGGGGGGATAATCTCACTACCATCAAAGCTAATATAGCCACATTTGGTAGTGGTTTTTTCGCCACTTGTTTTGCAAGCAGCGGCTAATCCAAATCTGTTAAATTCACCAATTGAAGAGTATGTTTCGCTCAATTTACGTTCATTAAGTTCGATAATACGTAAACCTGCTGCATCTTTTGCCACAACCGAAGCCGCAGTTGGAGAAACCGAAGGGTCAATAACCACAGTTTTGATATAATCATAAGATGGTTTGATACGAGTATTGCCTTCTGAGTCAATTAAACCGACTTTTTTGTTTTGTTCTACTAAAATCCAACGATTTGCTTCTGATAAACTAATTTTATCGAAAATCACATCAGTGATAGTCGAACCATCAATTCTAATTAAACCATATTGCTTGCCATTTCTTACTCTGAAGATATTTCCGATGAAAACTTCGATTTCATCAAATCCTGCTGAAATTGGTTTCTTGATTACATCGTAGTTATTATCAATCAAAGCAAACTTGTTGTTTTTGAATTTTGCTAAACTAATACCAAAGCGTATTGCTTTCGCATCAATAATATCAGTTAATACTTCGCTTTCGATACCTTCGGCTGTTATGAAATGCCAGAAAAACTTCTTAACCAATGCTTTACCATCATTGAACGGTTCAGCATAGTCGTACTGGGCTGGAATTACCTCTTCTCCGCAAAGATTTAAGAATCCAAACACCATGTCTTTTTTTATACGGGCATATCCTTGGTGGTAGTTATCAATTAATCCGTAACGAGGGTTTCCTTTCAATGATTCTAATGCAAATCCTGTGATGGCTTTTCCTTCATCATCTTGAGTTAGTATAAAAGAGCCTTTGTCCTTTTCTGCAAAACATTGACCACTTTGACTAACCGAATAGGTCTTATTTAGTTGGCTTGCTTGCTCCAGTTTAGAAACATTATCAATCGTGATTTTATTGACAATTTCTAATTCTCGTTTATAGGCATTTTCAATTTGTGAAAGGTAGTTGGGAAACTGCTCATGTGTTAGAAAATCCTGCTTTACAAGTAAGCTGTCTAATTCTTTTGGTAGTGTTTTTTTCTTGTTGTCTTCAAATTGAGACATAGTGTTTTTGGCATAGCTAACAACCGATTTTCGTGCTACAGCTCCCGAAACGTATTGTTGTTGTGCATTAGCAAATCCGCCAGTTGAGTCTTTAGGAGATACTGATACAGCCTGTACCACTTGTGCTTGTGCCAATGAGCAATAAACAAAACTGATGAGCAAGAATAGAGTAGAGTAATTTTTCTTCATCGTGGTTCATGGTTGATTTTTTACAAAATATTTTAATGCAAGTTTTATGTTCTTTTTCGCATAATTATCCGCAAATGATAAGCAATTATCATAAAAAAACACAAAATATTAAAAAAATATTTTGTTTAATTAGCTCACTCGTTAGCGTTATAACCGAAAAAAAGAAGATACGGTATATAAATAGTTTAGATTCTTATCACAAAAGTAACCAATCTTTAATAAGTTTTATCAAAAAAGATAAACTAAATTAAACTAAAAAACCGCAAAGATAGGAGTATCTTTGCGGTTTTTTATGAGTTAAGAGCTAATTACTTCTTAGGAGCTGGTGCTGGAGCTGTTGTAGCTGCTGCTTTTGCAGGAGGAGTAACGCCTAATTTCTTGAATACTAAATCAGAAATATTGTCTGCGTCTGGAGCAACCAAAAGAATTGGGGTTGTACCAGGGCCCGCATCCGTATTGAAAACATAAGTGTAACCGTTTTCTTTTGCTACATCTTTTACAGTTTTGTCGATTTTTTCTAAAACTGGAGCCAACAACTGTTGTTGTTTTTGTTGCAAAGCTGTTTCAGAGTTTTGTTGGAACTCTTGGATAGAACTTTGTCCTGATTGCAATTCTTTTTCACGGTCAGCTCTAATCACAGGTGACATCGTTGCTTGATTTTTTTGATAGTCTTCGTATTTTGCTTGAAATGCTGCAATTTTATCTTGTAAAAGCTTGTCGTATTGAGCTTTTTCAGTTTTTAATTTATTTTCAATGTCTTTTGCATCGGGGAGGTTATTTAGGATATAGTCAACGTTGGTATATCCAATTTTTGTAGTTTGGGCATTTGCCATACCAACAAACATTAAAGCCGTGATAATTGCGGCGAAAAATTTTGTCTTCATTTTTTGTACTTATTTTTTTGGTTTGGTTACTTGGTTATTTTGATTTTTATCTTCTTTCAACGAAATCCCTAAGGCCTCCATTACATAATCAGTATAGTCGTGACGAGGGTCGGTGTAAATCATGCTCATATCCGATGCTTTATCAAAAAGAAACATTAATTGTTTTTGTCGAGCCACTTTTTCACAAGCTTTGTAAATATCATCGAGAATCGACTTCATTATTTCTTTCTTTTTCAGAAATAATAGACCGTTCATGCCAAAAACTTTGTTGTTAAGCTCTTTTACTTCGGCTTCTTTATCGTCAATTGCTTTTTGGCGTTCTCGTTTCATTTCAGCCGTTAGCAAAATCTCTTCCTGTTGGAATTGCTGACGCATTTTTTCTAATTCTGCATATTTGGCCTGTATATCAATCACCCACTTTTCAGAATACTTATCCATATCCTCTTGGGCTTTTTTGTATTAACAAGCTGAGTTGGCTTACACATTAAATAAGAAATTCAAGACATCTCCGTCTTTAACAATGTACTCCTTACCCTCTGCACGCATCTTGCCAGCCTCCTTAGCGCCCGCCTCACCCCTAAACTTTACAAAGTCATCGTAAGAAATAGTCTGGGCACGAATAAAACCACGCTCAAAGTCAGTATGAATAACGGCAGCAGCTTTTGGGGCCAGTGTGTTTTTCTTTACAGTCCATGCTCTGCTTTCCTCAGGACCAGAGGTAAAATACGTATCTAAGTTTAAGAGGTCATAACCTTCTCGAATAAGTT
>JALQYE010000489.1 GCA_023254245.1 Emticicia sp. | reverse complement strand
CAAGTAATGGTTATGTTTATTGTTACAGCACAGTAAACGATCCGTTTGCTGATGACGTAATCACAGGATCAACAACAGAGACTTATGCGAATTTAACCAATTTAACACCAAACACTACTTATTATTTTTGGGTAAAATCTAATTGCGGACAAATACAAACGGATTGGGCTTCTGGTGGTTCGTTTACCACATATCCAGCATCTGGATGTAATGCACCAACGCAAATATATTACGATGGTTTAACCTCTACAACAAATACTATTGCATGGATAGAAGGTGTGCCTACACCAAGTAATGGCTATGTTTATTGTTACAGTACAGTAAACGATCCGTTTTCAGCTAATGCAATTACAGGAACAACGACAGAGACTTATGCGAATTTAACCAATTTATTACCAAACACTACCTATTATTTTTGGGTAAAATCTATCTGTGGTAACACACAAACGGATTGGGCTTCGGGTGGCTCATTTACCACATATCCACAATCTCAATGTAACGCCCCAACGCAGTTATTTACAGACCCTGAATCAGCAACAGTTGTAAATATTGCAT
>JALQYE010000488.1 GCA_023254245.1 Emticicia sp. | reverse complement strand
TATTCATTATTTTGCGTTAGCAGCAGCTACACCAAACAAAATGGCCGATGCGGCAGTAGGCTCAAAGATTTCTCCAAAATTGGGTATGGAGTATGACTTAGTGCTGAATTATACCCTCAATAAATTTACTTCGGTTGAGTTGGGTTATTCGGTGATGAAAGGAAACAACAGCCTCGAATACGTGAAACAAAACTCAATGGATAAAACTCGCAAAACTGGCCAATGGGGATATTTAATGCTCAATATTCGACCAGATTTCTTCTACTCAAAACCAGTGGCAATTAAACAGTAGCCCCCTAACCCCCGATGGGGGGACAATTAGTGAAGGCTTTAAAACTATTTATTAAAAAAACATAATTCCTTTAATTCCCCCATCGGGGGTTAGGGGGCTTTTAATATCATGAAAAATATATTCAAATCAATATTCAAAATTAGCTCCCCATTGGGGTTGGGGGCTGTCATTATCTTAGCTTCTACCATCTCAGCATTCAAATATCCAGCAGCCGAAACCATCAAATTAGGTTTTATTCCGCTGACCGACTGTGCTCCGTTGGTAGCA
>JALQYE010000487.1 GCA_023254245.1 Emticicia sp. | reverse complement strand
ATGCCCCCGTAACTTCGGGAGAAGGGGGGCCCTTTGACGTGTAGGAGTTTTCCTCCGAAGCGTTGGAAGGCCGCAGAGACCAGGCTCAAGCGACTGTTTACCAAAAACACAGGTCCGTGCGAAGTAGCAATACGATGTATACGGACTGACGCCTGCCCGGTGCTGGAAGGTTAAGGGGACTGGTTAGCCGCAAGGCGAAGCTGAGAACTTAAGCCCCAGTAAACGGCGGTGGTAACTATAACCATCCTAAGGTAGCGAAATTCCTTGTCGGGTAAGTTCCGACCTGCACGAATGGCGTAACGACTTGAGCGCTGTCTCATCCGTAAACTCGGCGAAATTGCATTACGAGTAAAGATGCTCGTTACGCGCAGAAAGACGGAAAGACCCCGGGACCTTTACTATATCTTGATATTGGTGTTCGGAACGGTTTGTGTAGCATAGGTGGGAGACTTTGAAGCGGGCACGCCAGTGTTTGTGGAGTCATCGTTGAAATACCACTCTGATCGTTTTGAACTTCTAACCTCGGTCCGTAATCCGGATCAGGGACAGTGTCTGGTGG
>JALQYE010000486.1 GCA_023254245.1 Emticicia sp. | reverse complement strand
CTTTTTTCGTTAAAACTTGACCACGACTATCGAAAATTCGATTTGCTTGACGCATTCGAGCACGATCTAAGGCATTTTTAACACTTCTTGCATTTGCAAATAAGGGTTTTGATTTTCGTCTTTCAATATATTGAGCTAAAGCAATTTCTGCTTGTGGTGTTAATTGATATTGTTGTTCATCTAACATAATTTTTGCAATCTTTAATAATTCCTCGACTGAATAATCTGGGAAATCAATATGATTGGCAATACGTGATGATAGACCAGGATTTGATTCATAGAATTTATCCATTGGTTCTTTATATCCTGCTAGAATCACGACTAATTCATCCCGCTGATTTTCCATCACTTGTAATAAAATCTCAATGGCTTCAGAACCATAATCTCGTTCATTATCAGGCTTGTATAAGTAATAAGCTTCATCAATAAACAAAACTCCACCCATTGCTTTTTTTAATACTTCTTTTGTTTTTGGAGCTGTATGACCAATATATTGACCTACTAAATCATCTCGTGTTACTGTTAAAAGATGCCCTTTCTTAATATAACCTAATTGATATA
>JALQYE010000485.1 GCA_023254245.1 Emticicia sp. | reverse complement strand
GTAAGGTGTTTCGATGAATCCCATTCCGTTTACTTTAGCATAAACTCCTAAAGATGAAATAAGTCCAATGTTTGGTCCCTCAGGAGTTTCAATTGGACAAAGTCTTCCGTAGTGCGTATAGTGAACGTCACGAACCTCGAAACCAGCTCTTTCTCTAGATAAACCTCCAGGTCCAAGGGCAGATAAACGACGTTTGTGTGTAATCTCTGCTAATGGATTCGTTTGATCCATAAACTGAGATAACTGGTTAGTTCCAAAGAATGAGTTAATTACCGATGATAATGTTTTAGCATTAATCAAATCGATAGGTGTAAACACCTCGTTATCACGAACGTTCATTCTCTCACGGATAGTTCTAGCCATACGAGCTAAACCTACTCCGAACTGAGCTGATAATTGCTCACCAACAGTTCTTACACGACGGTTTGATAAGTGGTCGATATCATCAATCTCTGCTTTAGAGTTGATTAATTCGATCAAATATTTAACGATTGTAATAATATCTTCTTTAGTTAAAACTTGTTTTTCCATAGGAATATCAAGATTTAACTTTTTGTTCATTC
>JALQYE010000484.1 GCA_023254245.1 Emticicia sp. | reverse complement strand
GCTCGACCAAATTGGTGTTTTGTGCGTAATCGAGAAATCCAGATAATGATATAAATACCAAAAAGCAGAATACTGATAGCCAACAACAAAAGTGTGTTGGTTGGAATATTTGGAGAATTAATCTTTTCTACCTGTGGCGGCACCACCGAAAATAAGAACTTACCGTTTTCATCAGCAATATTATAGAGGTTGTTAGTACTCGATACGTTCGTTATTTCTTTCGGTTCGGTTATAAAAACCTCGTGGTTATAACCATTCTTGAGATAATCATTTTCGTTTCTAAACTTTCGGTAAAGATTTATCAATGAAAAAATCTCAACTCTACCACCTTTATAATTAAAAGTAATCGAATTGGTAATATATTTTCCATTTTCGATACTCAATAAATTAGCTTGCTCGCCTTTTATTAATTGTTGATAATCAGGCACATAACGGTGGTCAGACCAGTAAACTAACTGACCATTGCGAAAGATATAATACGGATAAACAGTAGGTTTTTCAAGACTCAAAAAGGCATTCCCTGAAGTTTTTTGATATTGCGTTGCGACATTCACCAATTCATCTTTCGACA
>JALQYE010000483.1 GCA_023254245.1 Emticicia sp. | reverse complement strand
ATGATTTAGCGTTGATTTTGGGAGTGAGTGCTAATCACCTTGATTACAAGCGTATTGATTTATTAGCTCCGCTTGGCTTAGTTGCAGGTTATAACAAAGATTTATCGTTTACGAAATCTTTTAGTACATCAATAAACCCACACATTGCTTTACAAAAAGCCATCGGTAAACAAATCATCAACCTCAGTTATAGCGAAGGATTTAACGCCCCAACAGCCAGTACAGCATTTATTGGCACTATCAATAAGGCAAACGATGATTTATTACCAGAAAAAGCTCGCATGTGGGATTTAGGCATGCAAGGTTTATTGTTTAATAGTAAATTAGACTACCAAGTATCAATTTTTACGATTGATATTCAGAATAAACTTACGCAACTTTCGGGCGTTAATCCTGCTGGTGGAACTTACACCTACTTTGCAAACACTGGTAATCAGCTCAACAAAGGCGTTGAACTAAGCTTAGGATACTTAATCATTCCAGGTAAAGGCGATGGTTTTATCAAAAAAATTGAGCCATTTTTGAATCTTTCGAGCTACAACTTTAAATACACCGATTTCGTAACCAGATTTAG
>JALQYE010000482.1 GCA_023254245.1 Emticicia sp. | reverse complement strand
TTCGATTTACCAGATTTGATTCTGAAAAAAGGAGGCTATACGAAGGTTTACAAAAATAATATCCATCATAATAATTTCCCGAATTTCGCTCCCAAAGGTAACATTGTCGGCAAAGTGCCAGACGGAACAGGAGTTTTGATTTTAGCCGCTAATCATGTGGATATATTCGATAACCAGATAATTAATAACAAATCAATGGGAGTGGGCGTAATTAGTTATTTTACAACTGAAAACCGAATCAAAGATAAAGAATATTATCCCTATTCAGAGGCTGTTTCAATTCGTGATAATAATTTTGAGCGTAAAAGAGTAAGAGCTACTCACAAAGGTCGATTCGGACAAATTTATCAATTCAAACTTCGTTTTGGTAAAAATGTACCGCATATCCTGTGGGACGGAATTGTAGATGATAAAAATCCAAATCCAGTGATTTGTATTAAAAACAATAAAAATGAATCGTTTGCCAATATGGATGTTGAGCATAATTTCAAGAATATCTCACGTGATGCGAGTAAAGTTATTTGTAAGTAGATGAAAAAAGTATTTTTATTATTTATCTCCATAAGCATTTTTGTG
>JALQYE010000481.1 GCA_023254245.1 Emticicia sp. | reverse complement strand
CATCGCCGATTTCTAATAGGGATACGTCGAAAGTTCCGCCACCTAGGTCGAAAACTAAAATTGTCTGTTCTTTGTCGCCTTTATCTAAACCGTATGCGAGCGCTGCTGCAGTTGGTTCGTTGATAATACGTAGAACATTTAAGCCAGCAATTTCGCCAGCTTCTTTTGTTGCCTGACGCTGAGCGTCATTGAAATATGCAGGAACAGTAATCACTGCATCAGTAACGGTTTCGCCGAGATATGCCTCAGCGTCGCGCTTTAATTTTTGTAGTACACGTGCAGAAATTTCCTGCGGTGTGTACTTCTTATTATCGATATCGATATTCCAGTTTGTGCCGATATGGCGCTTAACTGAACGGATGGTGCGATCTACGTTGGTTACTGATTGGCGCTTTGCCACCTCACCTACGAGAACTTCGCCATTCTTCGCGAAAGCGACGATTGACGGGGTCGTACGTGCGCCTTCTGCGTTGGCGATGACGGTTGGTTGTCCGCCTTCTAGAACCGAGACGCAACTATTGGTTGTACCTAGGTCGATTCCAACTGCTCTAGCCATTATTTATTGCTCCTTAAATGTT
>JALQYE010000480.1 GCA_023254245.1 Emticicia sp. | reverse complement strand
ATTTTTAAGCAATCTTCCAGTTCGGCTTGCACGCCCTCAGTTACTTCGTTTATCAAGCTATGTAATTCTTGCAATTGAATATCCAGTTGCATTTTTCCTCGCTCCAAACGAGCGGTATTCAAGACTGTTTCAACTTGCGTCTTAAGGCGATTGTTTTCTTGACGAATAATCTGAACATATTTTTTCAAACGTTCGGGCTGCTCCATTATTTTGGGCTGACTTAAAACATCGGTAGCAATACGAATCGTTGAGATAGGTGTCTGAAACTCGTGAGTCATATTATTCACAAAATCACGCTGTACTTCGCTGAGGCGTTTTTGGCGTAAAATTACAAACATTGCATACCCAAAAAATACAGTTACGATGAGCGTAATGAGCGAAGAAATAAGCCAAATATCAAGTTTACTGGCCAAATAGCTGGTCTTACTCGGAAACCTCACCCCAAAATAATTAAGATATTTATCGGTTTTGAGTAATGGTTTCGTCGAAACGGTGCTTGTCTCGAAATCAGAATCAATATAAGAGCCATAAACAATTTTTTCGCTCTCACAATCATAGATACCGTATTCAAAAGGCGT
>JALQYE010000047.1:13069-25008 GCA_023254245.1 Emticicia sp. | reverse complement strand
GAGAGTTTTAAGTTACTTTCGTTCGAACCCACATTATCGGTGTGTCCTTGAATCTCAATCGTTAGGTTTACATTCGATTTCAAGGTTTCTGCAATACGGTCTAACTCAGGAAACGACTCCGAACGTAGCGTAGCTTTGGCATATTCAAAGAAAATATTATTGAGTGGCACTTTTTCGCCTTCTTTGATGGCCACTAATTTTAGGTCATCGCCATTAATTTCTTTAAATTCTTTTACTTCCGTAAGGTCAATATTTTTTCCAATCGCAATAAAATCTTTGGCTATGGCGTGGTACGAATATTTTTTTCCGTAAGGCAATACAATTTTGTATTCGCCAGTGGTTGGGTTAGTGTATGCCTCGCCGAGTTCTTCACCATCAGCTAAGTCTTGATAAACAATTTTTGCTTCAATTGGTCGGCCCGTTTTTTGGTCAACCACCTTTCCGCTAATCATTACAACGGGGGTTGGTGCCGTAGTAGCCGTATTTACGGGGCTTTTTCCTTCGGTCAAACTTTTTTGTTCTTCCACTCGGTTGTTTGACGTTTGCACGCCTGCCACTGTTGGCTCAACTTTCTTATCTTCACGTAGCTTGAAACGTACCAAATCGCCTTTCCCTACCGAATTTTTCTTGGTACTCATATACGCATATTCGCCTGAAGCCGAAATTGTATATGAAAGCTCGTTGGCATCGCTGTTTACTTTATCGCCCATATTGATTGGCTTCGACCACTTTCGCCAACTCCTGTCCAAGCGTTTCGATACCCAAATATCTGTGCCACCTAAGCCACCTTTTCGGTTGGTGGCAAAATAAAGTGTATAATTATCCGATGCCAAAAAGGGAGTAGTTTCGGTATCACTTGTATTAATATCCGAGCCAAGACTTTCGGGCTTTGTCCATTTTCCATCTTTCCCCAAAAAACTCACATATAAATCGTCTTCTTTGCTGTTGCGTTTTTCGCTGAAAGCCAAAATCAACGTTTTTCCATCGTTCGATAAGCAAGCCGTCAGAAACTGACCTTTACACATATCATCAAACTTCGGAATTATCACTTTCTGCGGTTCCCCCCAGCCCGTTTTTGTCTTCTTGCACGTCGAAAGCCCCACTTCGTTTTCACGACGTCCACCGTTATAAACCCCCGAAATCAGAATTGTATTGCCATCGGGCGTAATACTAAAAAGGTCGTTGTATTGGTCTTTGTTGATGCTGTTGGGCATTCGGCGTGCAATCGTCCATGAGCCATCTCTGTTTTCAGAGTACCACACATCTTGGCTGCCTTTGGCTCCATAATTGTTTGATGGGTGGCTCACCCGTACAAAATACAATGTTTTATTATCGGGTGAAATCACAGGGTTTAATTCATTAAATTCGGTATTGACTGCCGAGCCAAGCTGCTCCATTGACTGAGCAAAAAGCTGCCCGTTTTCGGAAGTTGGAGAAAAGTATAAATAAGAGGATAGCAAGAATAGGGTAGCTTTACGCATAAAATCTATTTTATATTTTAAGAATAATCATACAAATCGCTTTGCAAATAACGCAATCTCTGAGCCAAAATGTATGAATTCTTGAAAAATCATTCTAAAAATCCGTAGTTTTGTGCTTGAATAAAAACGGCAGATTCTTCTTGAAGCGAAGTCTGCCGTGAAAAATATGTTAAACACGTGCAAGCAAACCAAATTTTTGATGCCTTCGCCCAACTTCGAGTATTGATTGTGGGCGATGTAATGATAGATTCATATATTTTCGGAAAAGTTGACCGTATTTCGCCCGAAGCTCCGATTCCCGTTGTCAATGTGAAGCGTAAAGAAATTCGTTTAGGCGGAGCAGGAAACGTGGCCATGAATATCAAATCTTTGGGTGGAACTCCGATTTTGTGTTCGGTAGTAGGTAATGATTCTGATGCGACAGATTTGGTTAATTTGCTAATTGACAACGATTTACCAACCGAAGGTATCATACGAAGTAACGACCGCATCACGACCGTAAAGCAGCGAGTGTTGGCTGGTTCGCAGCACGTTGTAAGGATTGATTCAGAAATGGACGGCCTCATTAATGCCGATGAGCGTTTGCAACTCATCGAAAAAGCTAAACTTTTGGCCGAGTCGTGCGATGTAATCATTTTTGAGGATTACGATAAAGGTGTTTTAGATGCCGAAAGTATTCAATCAATAGTAAGTTTTGCCAAAGAAAAAGGTATTCCGACAATAGTTGACCCTAAGAAACGAAATTTCTTGCATTATCAAGGAACAGATATTTTTAAGCCAAACCTTAAAGAATTAAAAGAAGGTTTGAAAATTGATTTTGATGCCAAAAATTTGGATGAAATAAGAACTGCAGTAGCATCAGCCAAGCAAACTTTGGGCGTGAATGGCGTATTTTTGACATTATCTGAAAACGGTGTTTTTATTGATTTTGCGGGCGAAAAACACCATATTGCAGCACATTTGCGTAGTATTACCGATGTGTCGGGGGCGGGCGATACCGTGGTGAGCATTGCGGCCATGTGTTTGGCTTTGAAGCTTTCGCCGAAAGCAATTGCTGAGATGTCGAATTTGGGGGGCGGACTTGTGTGCGAATACGTAGGCGTTGTACCAATCGAAAAAGAGAAACTAAGGGCAGAATATCAGAAACATTTGTAGTACAAAAAAAGCACCCGACATTTTTTTCTCTTAGAAATAATGTGTGGTGCTAAAAATTCAGAATGTCGGCAAATTGGCGGCTTTGATGGCTACAATTCATTGTGACAGAATTATTTTGTGGCTGGCTTAAACGGTATTGTAAGTTTTCCTTTTTTGTTTAAAGAATAAACCACAACTCCCACAGCAACAGCGGCTAAACCGAATAATACTCCTTTTTTCATTGTCGTAATATGTTTAAATTGTTTCTTTGGTGTTTTTGCACAACTAAATAACGGAAAAATTCTAATATTTGTTGCAACAAACGCTTAAAAATTACTTAAAAATTTATTTTACGGTAAAAATTCATATTAGAAGCTATATTTAACAACAATATTAGATAAATCGCAGAAATATTTGTACCAATTTATTTCTCTGAAAAGAAAAAATATAATTATTCAAACAAATCTTATTTATCGGATAATTTTCAAATAGAAAACATCCTTTAAGTCTATTTTAAGATAAGAATAGTATTTTACATTTTAATTATATCAAATTTTGAGCCAAAATATTGGATTAGTGATGCGTTCTACGGGTTCTTGGTACGATGTTCGTTCCAACGAAGGAACTATTATGCAGTGTCGGTTAAAAGGCAAGTTCAAAATCAAGGGATTAAAAGTAACCAATCCGATTGCCGTTGGTGATAAGGTTGTCTATGAAATGGAAGATGAAGTTCGCAATGCGGGCATCATCAGCGATATTCTCCCGCGTGAAAATTACATCATTCGCCAATCGGTACATAAAACGGCTCACGGCCACCTGTTGGCTACCAATCTCGACCAAGCGGTACTTATTGCTACACTCGATTTCCCTCGAACATCTTTAGGCTTTATAGACCGTTTTTTGGTGGCAGCCGAATCTTTTCGCATTCCAACGGTGCTGATTTTCAATAAATTAGATTTGTTAAACGAAGAACAAATCGAATACCAAAAAGAGTTAGCTGAGCTTTACGAAAGCCTCAATTATAAATGTATTTTTACTTCGGCTACCGATGGTATCGGGGTTGATGAATTTTATGAAGTACTGAAAGGAAAAGTTTCATTGCTTTCTGGGCATTCGGGTGTCGGAAAATCGACGCTTGTTAATTCAATCGCACCTGATTTAGATTTACGTACTTCGCAGGTTTCAACATTTGCCAATAAAGGTGTTCATACAACAACTTTTGCCGAAATGTTTGAAATTGCTCCCGAAACTTTTATCATTGATTCGCCTGGAATCAAAGAATTGGGGCTGGCCGATATGGAAAAAGAAGAAATTAGTCATTATTTTCCAGAAATGCTTGAATTATTGAACCAATGTCGTTTTAATAACTGCCAACATCTCGACGAGCCACACTGTGCTATAAAAGATGCAGTTGCCGAAGGTACAATCGCTCAGAGCCGTTATTTTAGTTATCTGAGTATGATGGAGGGCGGAGATAACAGGAAATAATATTATTCCTGTAAACTTCCCTTTCATCCTCGAAATAAGCGGTTTTACACAAATAATATTTTAAAGCAAAAGCTATTCGGCGTTTCTTTGCCGTATATACCAAAAGAAAAATACTGCATTATAATTATGTTCTGCTAAGATTGAATGCGTTTTTACAAAATCTAAAAAATTCAATCTTGGTAATCTTACAAATCATTTTAATCTTGACGTAAAAATCGTAATTTTGCCCGACTATAATTATTTAGGTCTATGGAAGAAGAAGACATCGTAGAAGTAGAAGTCCGGTATTCTGAGAAAGAAAAATACGCAGTTTTTGATAAAGAGTTTATGCCACACATAGACTCCATGTATAACTTTGCCTTTCGCCTCACAAACGACGAAGACGACGCCCATGATTTGGTGCAAGATACATACCTAAAGGCGTTTCGTTTTATTAACTCCTTTGAACGAGGAACTAATGCAAAAGCATGGTTGTTCAGAATTCTGAAAAATAGCTTTATCAACGATTATCGTAAGAAAAGCAAAGAACCATCAAAGGTAGATTACCAAGACGTTGAGACAACCTATAATTCGACAGAGGATGCCGAAATGGATGCCACAACCGACTTGCGTACTGAAACCGTGCAAGATATGATTGGCGACGAAGTTGCCAATGCTTTAAACAGCTTGCCCGTTGATTTCAGAACAGTTATTATCTTGTGCGATATTGAAGGGTTTACCTACGAAGAAATGGCTAAAATCTTAGATATTCCAATCGGAACTGTTCGTTCGAGACTACACCGAGCCAGAAATCTTTTGAAAGAGAAACTAAAAACCTACGCCAACTCAATGGGTTATAAAACCAATGAATTAGCCGAGGAGGAAGAAGATTTCTAAGCAAAAAAACAACGGAATGAACAAATTTTAAAACTTTACTGTTGTCCCTTTGTTCAAACGTGTGATTACAAGGCAGGTAAGGTATAAAATACTTTAAGCACCATTAAACAATTGAACAGAAAAATTACAGTTCCTATAATTTAAAAAATCAATGAAGTATCAGTGTGAAAATCATCAGAAGTGCATGAAGATGATACAGGCCGTTCTTGACGGTTCTGCATCTGCTGAGGAAGTCGAGCACTTCAAGCAAAACATGGATGCGTGTATGCCGTGTATCGAGACCTATAAGCTCGAAAAAAGCGTGAAAGAAGCCATGCAGGTGAAAGTTGAAAAGAAATGCTGCCCAGAAAAATTGGTTCTTGATATAAAAGCCAAAATCGGACTGACACTTTTAGTTATAGGATTTATAGCTGTTGAAGTAAAGCTCTACCACGTACTTTTTAATTGTTGATTTTAGGAGGCGATAGCCGTCGGTAGTTTTTTAAAACACTAATAAAGTAGTACATTTGTAAAAATATTTGGCCGTCAAATTTCAAAATTTGATGGCTTTTTTAATAAAATCAAACGTGGCACATCTCTGAAGATGTGCCACGTTTTTAAAGCGAAGCGAGAAACTTCCCATGAAAGGTAAAGCAATCATATTTTGTGCCCCATCTGGCTCGGGCAAAACCACCATTGTCAAACATCTACTTGACAAATATTCTAATCTCGGATTTTCAATTTCGGCTTGCACGCGAGATAAACGTGGACGCAACGAAGAAAACGGTAAGGATTATTATTTTTTGGACATTCATGACTTTAAAGAAAGAATCGACCGAGATGAATTCGTAGAATGGCAAGAAGTGTATCCAGGAGCATATTATGGAACGCTAAAAACCGAAATCGAACGACTTTGGGATGAAGGAAAAAATGTAATCTTTGATGTAGATGTAAAAGGTGGAATGAATCTCAAAAAGTATTTTGGCGATAATGCCTTGGCGATTTACGTAAAAGTGCCTTCGATGGAAGAATTGGAGCGACGCTTGCGTTCGAGAGGAACGGATGATGAAGATAGTATTTCTCGCCGCATCTATAAAATGAAGTTTGAAATGGAGTTTCAGAATAAATTTGATGTGATTTTATTGAATGATGATATCGAACATTCGTGGCAAAAAGCAGAAGATTTATATGATAAATTTACGAAAGACGAATTAGTGATTACCCAAAAACCATTGGAAGTGTGAAAATAGGTTTGTTTTTTGGCTCGTTCAACCCGATTCACGTGGGGCATTTGATTATTGCCAATACAATGGCCAATTGCACCGATTTGGAGCAGGTTTGGTTTATTGTTTCGCCGCAAAATCCATTTAAGAAAAACAAGAGTTTGCTGCACGAATTTGACCGATTGACGATGGTCGAAAAAGCCATTTCGGATAATTATAAACTCAAAGCTAACGACATTGAGTTTTCGATGCCCAAGCCCAGTTATACGATAGATACCTTAACAAAGTTATCCGAACGCCACCCTAATCATGAGTTTAAGCTAATCATGGGGGAAGATAATTTGGTGCAGTTTGAAAACTGGAAAAACTACGATAAGATTCTTGAATATTACGAGCTGTATGTGTACCCACGCCCCAATACGGCCGAGCATAACTTTAAAACGCACCCAAAAGTAAAGTTTGTTGAAGCACCATTGCTTGATATTTCGGCAACCTTTATCCGAAACTCAATTAAGGCAGGAAAACCGATTCGCTACATGGTTTCGGATGTGGTTGATGAATATATCCGTTGGAAGAAATTTTATTTATAACTTTGTGGTGTGAACATTTTGTTCGATTATAAAGTCAAACAAAATGTTCACACTACAGTGCTATTTACTAATCTGTCTTGCTAATACTTCAATTCCTTCAGTAAAACTAACAGGTTCATAACCAAGTACTTCACGAGATTTTGATAGGTCAAAACCTGTTCTTGGTGGGCGTTTGGCTGGTTGTGAGAACGTAGTAGAATCCGCTTGTGAAATCAACGACTTATCCAATTTGAAAAAATCGGCTGTCATGATTGCCATCTCGTAAGGAGTCAAGAAATCTTTCCCTGAAATATTGAAAATGCCTTCGGCTTCTTGCTGGGCAATCAAAGCACAACCCTTGGCTAAATCTTCGGCTAACGTAGGCGTACGCCATTGGTCAGTAACTACTTTGATGTTTTTGCCATCTTCCAATGATTTTTTTACCCACAAAATAATATTCGTGCGGCTCATATCATGAGCAATGCCATATACCAAAACCGTACGGGCAATTCCCCAACGAATATTGCTGTGAATCACGAGTTTTTCGGCGGCATACTTGCTCCACCCATAAAAACTTATCGGATTTGCTTCGGCATCTTCTTTATATGGGCCAGAGGTTCCATCAAAAATAAAATCGGTTGAAACATGAAGTAAGAAACAATCAATTTTTGAGCAAGCCTCAATTAAGTATTCAACCGAACTCACATTTTGAGCCCAACAGACTGCTTTTTCGCTTTCACATTGGTCAACGTTAGTCATGGCAGCCGTATGAATAATCACATTGGGTTTTGTGTTTGCCACAACTTCTTGTACTTGCTCTCGATTTGTAATATCCATTGATTGATACTCGTACCCATCATGAAAAGGAAGACGGTTTTCGCCACGAGCAGTAGCAATTATTTGAATATCTTTCGTATTTAGTAGTAATTCAACCAGTTTTTGACCAAGCAAACCGTTTGAGCCTGTAATTAAAATTTTTTTCATTTTTATATTAAAATCACTCCTCATTTAGAGTGAAGTAGAAGGAAGGTTAGTATTTATATCCGAATTTTTTAGTAATTTTCTTTTTACGCATTTTTTTCACCGTCATACTCATTTTAATATCTTCTTTTGGGCGGTCGGCTGAATCTTTTGGTTGCTTGGCAATGGTGTCAATCAAATCAAGATTGTCAATCGCTTCACCGAAAACAGTATAGCCGTTATCTAAATGAGGTGCACCTCCCAAAATCATATAATCGGCACGTTGCTGAGTGGTGTAGTTCATGCCATTACGTTGAGCGGCAGCGGTTACTTCTTCGTCAGTACGTTTTTTTCCTTGTACGATATAAAATTGGCAGGCACTTGATTTTTTCTCGGGGTTATTGTCACGAGCAGCCGCTAAGGCACCTTTTCTATGAATATGATTAGGTTTAAATTCAAACGGAATACGTTCCATATTTCCGCCACCATTACCGAGGCGTTGATTAGGCTTGGCTGTTTTTGATTCTGGGTCGCCGCCTTGAATCATAAACCCATCAATGATACGGTGAAAAAGAAGGCTATCGTAGAATTTTTGTTCAACTAATTTTACAAAATTAGCTTTATGAAGTGGAGCATCATCAAACAATACCAAATGCATTGTACCGTATTTGGTATTGAGCGTAACTAAATAATCTTTCTTTGATTTCTTCTGAGCGAAGGAAATGGTGCTAATTAGCAATGAAGTATAAACAAGAAAGTGCTTTTTCATGCAGACAAAGGCTATGGATAAAGCACAAAAATACAATAAATATTTGAAGAGACTTCTGCGAAAGAAAATCTTTTGATTATACGGTAAAAGAAACAGTGATTAAGCCAATACTAAATTAGAAGCGACGAATGCCATGAATTCGTCGCTTTTCAATATTTCTTTGAACCAAAATGTATAATTCTGTGGGTTTTTCGATACATCTTCGAGAAGCTCATCAACTACTACCCATTTATAATCTGCTACTTCTTCAGGATTTACAACAAAAGACTCGTTGTAAGTTCCTATAAAAACATTATCAATTTCGTGTTCGACCAGACCATTTGCAAATTCAGCACGATATTGAAATTTATACAAAAAATCTAAATGTGTATCAAAACCCATTTCTTCACCCAAGCGTCGGTGTGCCGCCGCACTGATTTCTTCGTTAGCATTGGGGTGACCGCAGCAAGTGTTCGTCCACAAATTGCCTGAGTGGTATTTGTGCGAAGTTCGCTGATGAATCAAAAGTTCGTTGTTTTCGTTAAACACCAAAATCGAAAATGCACGGTGAAGTAAGCCTTGTTGGTGTACCCAAAGTTTTTCGCCCGTTCCGATTTCTTCGTCGTTTTCGTTTACTATAATGATTTCAGTCATATACACACCCTAATCCCTAAAGGGAAATTTTTTCTTTGATATTATTTTGATAACCCCTCACAAGGCAAAATTGTTTTACTCGGCAGCTAATTTATCGACCAAGCGGTTGAAATCACTTACGAAATCATCATAATATTGGCCTGTTCCTGGGCCAGAAAATCCAGTATGAATTTCACGTACTTGTCCTTTTTTATCAATAAAAATCGTAGTTGGGAAGCCCAAAACGTGGTTGAGCATCGGAAGTGTTTTTGAGGCTTCGGCTTTATCGTTTGTTCCCGCCAAAAGCACTTCATAGCCAATGCCGAAGCGTTCTTTTAAACGTTTGATTTTTGGATAAGCAAAAGCTGGGTCGGTACTTTTTTCGTAGGCTAACCCAATAACTTCTACGCCTTTTTGCTTGTTTTTGGCGTACCACGGAGCTAAAAATTTGCTTTCATCCATACAATTTGGGCACCACGAACCCATAATTTGTACAACTACTACTTTGCCTTTATAACGCTCGTCGGTCAACGAAACCTTTTTTCCTTGCTCATTAGAGAAAGCAAAATCAATCGTTTTGTAGCCATCTTTCAAGTAAGTTAATGTTTTTTCGTCGGGAAGTTTTGCGTTATCGTCTTTGATAGCTTCCCAAGATTCAAAACTATTTAAACTCGACCAAAACTCGCCGCCTATCAGTTTTCCACCCTCAATTTTAGCTTTGAATAAAAAGAGGTGTGTACCATCAAAGCACGAAAGTTTCAGCGAATCGCCGATGATATTGCCCGAAAGATAGCGGTAGTCGCCCGTTGTGGTCAAAAATGTTCCGCTTACTATATTACCTTTAGCAGAGAATAAACCAACCGAAACCGTAGAATCTTTTTTATCTTCCGAGCGGAAAAGAACGTTGTATTTTGGTGCTAAAATCGTTTCGGGTTTATCGGTTTTGTTAGTAAAGCGATAGGTTTTGCCAAATTCGGCCGTAAAATCTCCTTGTAAAAAACTAAAATCCGAACGCATTTTTTTCCAGTAACCCTTCATTTGTTCTCCTTCCACTTTCGCCACGATTTCGGCGTCAAACAATTCCATCGGAATATGTAGCGAATCATTTTTGATGAATGATTTATCCATTTTTAGCTTTTCTTCACCATTCACAATCATTACGGCATAAGCATCGCCCTCTTTTTGAATCTCAAAATTAAACGGCAGTTCACCTCCTTTTGTCGGAATTACTGCTCGCCAAGTGCCAATTTTAGGCTCGGTTGAGGTCTTGCAGGCATTGAGAGAAAAAACGAAGGCTACGATGAAGAGTAATTTGGTAAGTGTTTTCATAAGGTTTTCTTTGGTTCGATAAACGTTGAGTGTAGGAAGAATCCTGCCAACGTTGATTTTTTTAGTACTTTTGCATTTCAACATTGTAAATATATAAAAAGTTTATGTCAGTTTATCACACGCCCGTTATGCTCAAAGAATGTCTTGAAGGTTTGAATATCAAACCCGATGGCGTTTATGTAGATGTTACTTTCGGCGGTGGTGGGCATTCGAGAGCTATTTTAGAACAGCTCACAACGGGCAAATTGTATGCCTTCGACCAAGATGCCGATGCTAAAGAGCAAGCTAAACTGATAGATAATAAAAACTTGATTTTTATCGAAGCCAACTTTCGTAATATTAAACAGTATTTGCGTTTATATGGTGTAAAGAAAGTAGATGGAATTTTGGCCGATTTGGGTATTTCATCGCATCAAATTGATACACCTGAGCGTGGTTTCTCGACTCGATATGATGCCGAACTGGATATGCGTATGAATCAAAATGCACCATTTTCGGCCAAAAATATTGTTAATGAATATTCGATTGATGAACTGCACAAAATTTTGGG
Organism: Emticicia sp.; assembly: GCA_023254245.1. Classification (GTDB taxonomy): domain Bacteria; phylum Bacteroidota; class Bacteroidia; order Cytophagales; family Spirosomataceae; genus Emticicia. The sequence continues at coordinate 14,038 of JALQYE010000047.1, read as the reverse complement.
AATGTATGGTGAAATAAAAAATGCCCGTACCGCTGCCCAAACGATTTATACGGCACGACTCAACCGAAAAATCGAAACGATTAATGATTTGAAAGGAATTTTGCAAAAACTCGCTCCTCGTGGCAAAGAAAACAAGTATTTTGCCCAAGTTTTTCAGGCCTTGCGTATCGTTGTGAATGAAGAAATGGCAGTTTTGGAAGATTTCTTGAAGCAAACGCCCGAAGTGCTTGCTCCCGAAGGCCGTTTGGTGGTGATGTCGTATCATTCGCTCGAAGACCGTTTGGTGAAAAACTTTATCCGTAGCGGAAAGTTTAGTGGAGAAGTAGAAAAAGATATTTTCGGGAATGATAAAAAACCACTTGAATCAGTTACGAGAAAAGCCATTGAGGCTACTCCCGAAGAGGTGGAGCGAAATCCACGTGCCAGAAGTGCCAAGCTCAGAATTGCCGAACCCATGCCCGTAAAATAAATTTCGCTAAAATATCGGTTTTATATCTACCTAATTTATAAATTTGTCTTGCTATTGAGTAAAAGCTCAATCAACGTGCTTTAATAATAAACCTATAACTCATTACTGGAATGGCAACGAATACTTTTCGGGACCGTCCTGAGCCTGCTACTATGGCCGCTCCCAAGCCGCCTCGCAAAACAGGTATCTTTGACCGCCTCAACACTTGGCTGACCAATCGTTTAGAACTTGGTGACGAACTTCCTACCGAAACCCTCCGACGAATCATCTGGTTGGGGATTTTGGGTATTTTCTACATTTACGTGCAGCATAGTTACGAGAGTTTTATCAAAAAAATTGATAGAGCCCGTAACGACATGGAAGAAAAACGAGCAGCCTATATCTCGCAAAAATCAAGGTATATGTTTGCCAGTAAACAATCGGAGATAGCCAAAAAACTATCAGAAGATGGGCTGGAAGAAAACATTACACCTCCTACAAAAATTGTTGTAAAATAATTA
>JALQYE010000047.1:0-12974 GCA_023254245.1 Emticicia sp. | reverse complement strand
ACCATGGCACCAAAACGCTCTATACGTGATGAAATTCAGTGGCGTGCTAAAGTCACTTTCGGAATAGTTTTCTTGATTGGCTCGTTGGTGGCGGCTCAAATCTTTGTGATTCAGGTTTTTCAGAAGAAAAAATGGATGAGTAAAGTTGAAAAAGTACAACGCAAACCAATGGAAATTAAAGCTCAACGAGGTAATATTTTTGCCGCCGATGGGCGTAGTTTGCTTGCCACTTCGGTGCCACGCTATCGTGTAGGTATTGATGTAACTCGTGCAAAACCCGCTTATTTTAAGTCGAGAATTGACTCGCTGAGCAGTAAATTGTCTGAATTCTTTCAAGACCGCTCCGCCGAAGAATACAAAGAATTGATTACCAATGCCCGCAATGAAAAGAAATTGCTTTTTGTGGCACTGGGGAATCGTTTGGTTGATTACCAAGAACGCCAACAAATCAAGACCTTCCCTTTTTTTAGAGAAGGGCCGATGAAAGGAGGTGGTAAATTTGAACGCTTAGAACGTCGAGTAATGCCTTTTGATGACATGGCCTTACGTTCAATCGGGAAACTCGACCGTAATACACAGACACGTGGAGATTTCGGTATTGAATTTAGTTTTAATAATTATTTGGCTGGCCGAAATGGCGTAGGTTTTTTTCAGCGTTTAGCAGGCGGAGTTTGGAAACCTGTGAGCGATTCGCCCGAGGTACGTCCTGAGGCGGGTTTAGATGTAGTTACTACTATCGACGTAAATTTTCAAGATATTGTTGAAAGTGCCTTGCGTAACCAAGTGATAAGCACAAACGCCAAGTATGGTTCGGCTATTGTGATGGAGATTGCTACGGGCGAAATCAAGGCAATCACGAATCTTTCTCGTCGTGGAGGCTCCGATTCGACCAAGAAGTTTTATTTAGAAGATTTCAATTATGCTGTTCGTGGCGGCACCGACCCTGGCTCTACTTTCAAGCTGGCAACCATGGTGGCTTTGCTCGAAAAAGCAAAGATTGATTTAGACGATAACGCAGGTTTTTGTGGTGGAAGCATCATGCACAATAAAACCGAGATGACTTGTTCGGAAGAACATGGAAATCAGACGGTAAGACAAGTTTTTGCACATTCATGTAATGTCGGTATTTATAATCTGGTTAAAAATCACTTTGGTTTTAATAATGCCGATAATTTTGTGTCGTACCTCACTCGTTTTAAACTTGACCAACCTGTTGGTTTTCAGTTAAAAGGTGAAACCGAACCAATTATCAAAAACCGCAAAAGTTCTACTTTTAGTAATACAACTATTCCGTGGATGTCGATTGGCTATGAAACACGTCTTACGCCGCTTCAAATGCTTACATTCTACAATGCCATTGCTAATAATGGTCATTGGGTACAGCCTTTAATTGTGAAAGAGGTGCGTGAAGCCGACCGCACGATTGAAAAATTTGAAGCAAACCAAGACCCAACGCCAATTTGCTCAGAACGCACCGCCAAACTGGCTCAAGAAATGATGAAAGGCGTAGTAGAAAATGGTACTGCCCAGAATATCAACACGGGTTTTTGTAAAGTAGCAGGAAAAACAGGTACTTCTCGTAAGCGAGAAAACGGTTATGTAAAAAATCAATACTACACAGCATTTATTGGTTATTTCCCTGCTGATAATCCAAAATATAGTTGTGCCGTAATTATTGATGAGCCACAAGGTGCAAATCTTTACGCCCGTGATGTGGCTGCACCAGTTTTTCGCATCATTGCCGATAAAATTTTTGCGTATGATGTGGCATTGCACCCTGCGAAAAACAAACCCTCGAATATCCAGAAAATCGAAATGCAAGAACAAGCGGGTTATGCCGAGGATTTTCGAACCGTTGGCGAGGAATTGGGCTTACAAAATGCCCCAAATACGGCAGGTTGGGTAAAAGCCTCAAAAAATGGTAACTCGATTACTTGGAAGAAAGTAGAAGATGCCAAAGATTTACCAAATGTAGAAGGGATGACCCTGCGAGATGCTATGCACATTCTCGAAAACAAAGGCTTTAGGGTTCGTTATTCTGGATTGGGAAAAGTAACTGAATTTGCGATTGTTCAGCCAAAAGTTGTAGCTTTGGTTTTGAAATAAAATTTCAGTGGTTCAAAGGCAAGTCTTCTCTCGAAGCGAAGACTTGTCTAAAAATAAGCTAATGAATTATTCTACTGACAGTAAATCCCTACGAGATAGTTTTAAAAAACTAAGTTTAATAGTTGCTTTTTCATGCCTTATAATTTGGCTTGGCTATTTCACGCCACGCCAATCGTTTGGGCAATTAATCGGGCTATATTCAGCACTTTTTGTTATTTATTTTTCCTTGGTAAAAAGAATCGAAAACGCTTGTGAAGTAATCTTCTTGGGCGTTTTTTTTCGTTTGCTTTTGTTGTTTGCAGTTCCAGCATTATCCGATGATTTTTACCGTTTTGTGTGGGATGGGCGTTTATTGTTAAATGGTATAAATCCATATACAATTCTACCTGCCGACTTTATCCAAACGGTTGATTTTCAAAAAGTTATTTCAGATAGAACAATTTTTGAAAAACTAAATTCACCAAATTATTACACAGTTTATCCGCCACTCAATCAGCTTATTTTTGCTGCTTCGGTTGCTTTATCACAAGGGAGTTTGTTTGGAAATTTGATAGCTTTAAGGATATTTATTGTTTTAGCAGAAATAGCTTTACTATTGATGCTAATAAAGAATGAACAGCGTGATAGGGTTAATCTATATGCCTTCAACCCCTTAATTATCATCGAACTAACGGGTAATTTGCATTTTGAGGGCGTCGTAATGTGTTTATTGATTTTGGCTTTTTATGTGGGCGTAAAGAATCAAAAATCATTGATATTCAGCAGCTTTTTATTTGCCTGTGCGGTTTGTGTAAAAATGCTTCCTTTGATTTTTACTCCTTTGATTATCAAACAACTCGACTGGAAAAAGGGAATTACTTACGCTTCACTGGTAGGTTTGTTTACTGCTCTATTTTTTCTGCCATTTCTCGACCAAAAACTTATTGAGAAGCTGTTTTCAAGCGTGAATCTTTACTTTCAGAAGTTTGAGTTTAATGCCAGTATTTATTATTTGGTTCGAGCTGTTGGATTTAAGATTTTTGGGTATAATATCATCGGAACAGCAGGAAAAATCATGGCATTTCTGACTTTTTCGGGAGTGCTTCTCATTTCGTGGAAAAGCAAAAATCTGTTTGTAGGAGCGTTGGCCATTCTGACGCTTTATTTTGCTATGGCAACCACTGTTCATCCGTGGTATGTAACCAATCTTTTGGTGATTGCCATTTTTACGAGTTTTCGTTACCCAATTATTTGGTCATACACTGCTTTTTTCAGTTATGCCACTTATCAGACCAATCTCTACCAAGAAAACCTCTATTTAGTTGCTCTTGAATACGTATTAGTTCTCGGAATGATGATTTATGAATTTCGGCAAATTAGAAACTTGTTTTACTACAAATCTTCTCAATAATTCTTTCGGCATGCACCCTTGAATTTTCGATGAATAAACTGTGCGTGTTCATGCCTCCGCAAATCACCCCTGCCAAGTAGATATTAGGTAGATTGGTTTCCATACTATTTTCATCGTACTGCGGTTTCATGATTGCATCGTCTGATAAATTTATGCCGATTTTCTTCAAAAACGCAAGGTTGGGTTGGTAGCCAGTCATCGAAATCACCCAGTCGTTTTCAACTTCTACTGCACCAACGGGAGTTTTTATGATAACCGAATCTTCGGTAATCTCTTGTACTTCCGAGTTAAAATAGGCCTTTATCGAACCCTCTTTAATTCGATTATCAATATCGGGTTTTGCCCAATATTTTACTCGTTCGCCCACGCCTTCGCCTCTGATAACCATTGTTACGTCGGCACCTTTTCGCCATGTTTCAAGAGCTGCATCAACGGCCGAATTATTAGCTCCAACCACCAAAACTTTCTGAAAAGCATAAAAATGTGGGTCTTTGTAGTAGTGTGTTACTTTTGGCAAATCTTCACCTTTTACACCCAATTTTTGTGGAATATCATAAAAACCCGAAGCAATCACTACGTGCGTAGCTTCATAGGTTTTCTTACGAGTTTTCACTAAATAATTCTCGTCAGATTTTGTCACTTCCGATACTTCTTCAAATAACCGAACATTGAGTTTTCGGTGGATGGCTACTCGACGATAATACTCAAGTGCTTCGCTACGAGTAGGTTTTGCGTTGTTGGAAACAAATGGCACATCGCCAATTTCAAGCCTTTCGGATGTACTGAAAAATGTCATGTTGGCTGGATAATTATAAAGCGAATTAACCAAACAACCTTTCTCTAAGATTACATAACTCAAACCTGCTTTTTGTGCCTCAATACCACAAGCAAGACCGATAGGTCCGCCACCAATAATAACTACGTCGTATTTTTCAGTATTCATCCGTAAAAATTAATATCAATTATCTCATGACAAACCTCTTTTGTCTATTAAGAAACAACAAAGTTTTCATTAAAATTCGTTCTTTTTGCTAAAACTATGCTAATTTTGAAGATAGTTTCGTTACTAAAAAAATATTTATCAAATCAAGGTTTTGAATTTGTCACGATTGTTTATGAGATTATTTTTTGTCTTGGTCATTGCCTTCACACATTTGTTGGCATCAGCACAAGAAATAAATTATGTGAAGGCTTATTACCCACAAATCAATAAAGCCGAGTTGGCCGTGGTTGAGGGTAAATACAAAGATGCTTTTGAAAATTACGAGAAAGCTTTTGCGGCAGTACCACGTGCATTCATGAAAGATTATTTCAATGCGGCGGTTTGTGCTACGTATTTGGGAGATGCCACCAATACCTATAAATATTTGCTCGAAGTAGCATCAAAAGGCATCAGTCTTGATTTTATAAAAGATGAAACCGCTTTTATTGGTATTCAACAAGACCAAAATTGGCGAAATTTTGAGAAAGAGTATTTAGCGAAAAAACGAGAGTTCGACCAAAAAATAAACAAAGGGTTAAAAGATAAACTCACAAAAATAGTTGAGCGTGACCAGTGGTTTCGGGTGCGAGATGCACAAGCTTTTGCCGATACAATCGTGAAAGTTGACCGCCAAAACGCTACCGAATTAGATTATATTTTTGATAGATATGGCTTTCCTGGGGAAGACCAAATTGGCTGTGGGGATGGCGGAATGCCCATCATTCAATATCCATTCTATACGGTTATTCGTCGTCAAACTCCCGAAAATCAAACAATTAATTTCTCAAATTATTTAATGGCAGCCGTTCGTAGCGGACGCATCACGCCACATTCGGCTACGCACATCATGGCTACCATCAATGGCAATGATGTGTTTTTTGCTCGTCATGTATTTAAGATTATGACCGACGAGTCGCTTTCAATGCAAGGAAAACCCTTTGCAGCGAAGCTAAATAAGTGGGTTTTTCGACAAATAGATGCCGCCGATGAACAAAGAATCAATGAAATGCGTTTGCAGAATGGGATGGAGACGCTGGCTGAGTATCGAAAAAAAATCATATTTTCGCTGAATGATAACCGTTTTCTATTTCCGTATCGCTCGTATGTAGGAATGTGGTCGGTTAATAATCCCAACATTGCCTCTGATTATTTAGAGGGAACAGTCGTTTTGGAATAATAACTAAAATCGCAAGCTGGTTGCAGTTTCAAACTGCAACCTCCGAATACAATCAAGTTTAAAACTTGATATATTGAAGCAAGACTTTTTTCACAATTAAAAAACTGATTTAGGCTAAACCCAAATCAAACAAATCAACGTCAACTAATGGCAATTTTAACAATGATTGGTCAGCTTTTGCTGGCATTAACTATTTTAGTCGGATTACACGAATTTGGACACTTTATCTTTGCCCGTATCTTCGGTATCAGAGTCAATAAATTTTATATATTCTTCGATTTCCTTTTTCCATTGCCTAATGTGTTGAATTTTGCACTTTGGAAAAAGAAAAGTGGCGATACCGAATATGGTTTAGGTTGGTTTCCGCTGGGTGGTTACGTGGATATTGCGGGTATGGTCGATGAAACCAAAGATGCTTCGCAGCTTGCGGCGGTGCCTGAACCTTACGAGTTTCGCTCAAAACCAGCTTGGCAACGTCTTTTTGTAATGTTGGGTGGTATTATCGTGAATATTATTCTCGGAATCCTGATTTTCTGGGGCGTGAAATTCTATTGGGGTGAAGAATATTACTCAAAAGCGGAAGTAAACAAATTGGGCTATTATGCACACCCATTGGCACAAGAAATTGGCTTGAAAACTGGTGATAAAATCCTCAAAGTAAACGGCGAAGACTACGAATCGTCAGGCGATGTTCGTGCGGCGTTAATGCAAGAAAATACCAACTTCACGATTGAGCGAAACGGTCAAGTAAGAGAAATTCCTGTTCCAAACGATTTGATTGATAAAGTAGCAAGTAAAGTGCCTTTCATGGAGCCAATTTATCCGTTTAAAGTTGGCGAAATTGCTAAAGGAATGCCAGCTGAAATTGCTGGCTTGAAAGCAGGTGATAAAATTGTGAAAATTGATAGCACACCAATTGTTTGTTTCCAAGATTTTCAGGCTGCAATCAAGAAGCAAGCGGGAAAAAAAGTTGAATTGACTGTTGAGCGTGGAAACCAAACTGTTAAGATAAATCCAACAGTTACCGAAGAAGGAACAATAGGGTTTACCTCAGAATTTACACTGACTTCGAGTAAACGCACGCTTTCTTTCGGCGAATCATTCATTACTGGTGCAAAAGATGCCCTTTCGGTGATTCCGAATCAGATTCAAGGTTTTGGCCGTATCTTCAAAGGGCATATTTCGGCAGGAAATGCTGTAAGTGGCCCAGTTGGTTTGGCTCAAATGTACGGCAAATCGTGGGATTGGGAAAGATTCTGGGGTTTAACTGGTTTATTATCAATGGGATTGGCTTTCATGAATGCTTTGCCAATTCCTGCCCTTGATGGTGGACACGTCTTGGTTTTATTATACGAAATGATTACACGCCGCAAACCATCAGAAAAATTCATGGAGCGTACTCAGCAAGTAGGTACATTCATTTTGTTGACCCTAATGGTACTTGTGTTATTCAATGATACTTTCAAGGCTTTGTTTAAATAATTCAGCCCCTGCCCCCCGATGGGGGAGTTACTATACGATTTTCTAAAATGATAAAGATATTTTTGGCATTTTTTGCTTTGATAAACCTACTTTCCGTTAAGGAAGTGGAAAAAGCTCCCCTATCGGGGGGGGCTGCTCATGCCTATCATACTTCTCTGACTGAAATTCAGTACAATGCCCGAGAAAAATCATTAGAAATAAGTATCCGAATGTTTACTGATGATTTGGAAACGGCCCTAACAAAAGCCAATAACGGTCAGAAAATAATGATAGGAGGGAAGAATGATAATAGCGACGCTGTTTTGAGTAAATATGTGCAGCAACATTTTGCAATTTTGTTAACCCAAAAGCAAAAAAGAGCAATGAATGTACTCGGAAAAGAAATTGAGGGCGATGCAACTTGGGTTTATGTCGAGATACCAAATGCTCAGGATTTTAAAGGAAATATACTTTATAATAATATCATGCAAGAGCTTTTCGATGACCAAACCAACCTTGTAAATTTCATTCAGCCAAGTGGAAAGAAAACGTATGTTTTCAATGCAAAAACCAAAATTGCCGAGATTGAATAGCAATCATGTAAAAATATAAAGTTTTAGTAGAAAAAATCACAGAACAGTATGCCTGCATACTGTTTTTTTGTTACTTTTGTGTAGGTTCGAAGCAAGAAACACCAATGAAAAAGGAAAAAACGATAGACTTTTACATAAAATGGGCATGGCATTCAATTTCACGAATGTATAATGCTTACGCAAATCCCAACGATATGACGATGGCGATTGGCTATGTACTGCTTAATATTGACTCAGAAAAAGGTACACCTGCTACCAAAATTGGCCCTTCGATTGGTATGGAACCTCGAAGCTTAACTCGAATGCTAAAAACGCTCGAAGAGAAAGGCTGGATTTATCGTGAAATCGACCCTGACGATAAGCGTTTTGTGCGGGTATTTTTAACCGAAGAAGGACGCAAGAAAAGAAGTTTTTCTCGTGAAGGTGTAATCATTTTCAATAAGATGATTCAAGAGCAAATTCCTGCTGAGAAGTTGGCGGTATTTTTTGAAGTAATTAAGGAAATCAATCGCTTAGTTGATGAGCAAAATAGCAAAGCTAAAGAAACGTTAATCTTACAAGACGAAATAATTTAATCGAATTGCAGCGACCAAAAACTGATTTCTTGTAGTTTTGTAGCAAGAAACCTGACCTAAATATGCATAAAAAACTACTTTTGATTATTGCCTTTGTATCAGTTGCTCAACTTTCACAAGCCCAAGCATTTACCTATTATCCTTTCAATTCGGTATTTTCGATTGCTACTAATCCTAACAAAGTAATTTGGGCTGATTTTCGTTTTCAGATGAATTCATATTTCTCGTCTTTAAGCACCGAAGTTGCTCCAATGTTTAACCTTAATAAAGCCGAAAGAGCCAAGTTCTACATAGGTGCGGGCGTAAAGGCTAATTTTCTTAATGCTCTTAATCCTGATGCTTCTAAACAATCTCCGTTGGAAGGGTATAGTTTAAATTTTGGTGTGCGTGCTTCTCCTGTGCAGAAATTACCAAGGTTTCAGGTTGTTTTTGAGCTTTCTCCTTATGCCAACAAAAATTTTGATTTAGGCGTATTTCGAGCAAACTTAGGTTTCGGCTATGTTTTAGGTAAGAAAAAACAATAAAGTTTATTTTCTTGTCGTTACATTGTTTATCCAATTTAACACGACAATTAAAATGAAGACTTTTGCTGCCTTAACATTTACCTTCCTGAGTTTTTGTGCCTTTTCTCAACAAAAAATACCATTTGTTCCTCGGCCAACTATTTCATTTTTCTTGAATGAAAAAAATGCCGATAACCGAAAAAACATTGTGAAGTCTGATACTTTACTGGAAGTAAAAGCGGTTTTGCAGGGCGAACAAAAACAAAAAATGCCTGACGTGACATTTGCGATAAGCGAAGTAGAAGTAGCATTAATTCGGAACGATAGGAAAATTGCAAGTTTGGTGCTTCCCGAAGGAAAAGGAAGTCTTGCTCCGCTCAGAATGTTGATAAGTTCAGGCGATAAATATCAACTTACGGTTCGAGGAATTAAATTTCAACACAATGGCGTTTACACAGATGTAGGCACGGGTGATGTGATAAAAGATTATATTATTGAATAAACGAAAGTCGGCATGTAGTTCCATTGAACCATGCCGACTTTCGTTTTATGGCAGTATTAAAGTTTCTTTTCTCGTTCAAGTTTCTCGGCTTTGCCAAATTGTTTGGTGGCCGTAGTCACAATTGGGTCTTGACTGTAAATAATTTGATAAAACTCATTATTTAAGCCATTTTTCATGTTTCGCTGCCAAATGTGTCGAGCAATATTTGCCTTGATTTGTAGTTTGATAAACTCTTTCGAGCGACCAAATTCAGCTGCATTAAACTTGATTTCTGAGCTATTAGCCAGTTTTTTCACTTCTTCCAGCATGGCATCGCTTATTACGAAACCGTTTAAGAAAGAACTAAAAGGCTGCTTTTCGAGCGTCTTTCTATTTGTATTTGCATACGAGAGGGCATATTCACGCAAGATATTTTTTCCATAAAGCTCAAGTAAGTATCTGGTAATATGGCTCGTATCTCTCGGCACAAAAATATCGGGTGTTACGCCACCACCGCCGTAAACGAGTCGGCCACCTTTGGTTTTGAAACGCATTTTGGGGTTATTCTTTATGCTATCAGCAATGAAAAACTCGCCCGATTTTCCACGTTCATCCAATTCATGTTCGTAGTTTTCTAAATGTCCTTTTTCGTAAGGTTTCTGAATGCTACGCCCACTCGGGATATAATAACGTGAAATAGTGAGGCGAAGCTCTGAGCCATCAGAAAGCTGAATTGGTTGCTGAACTAACCCTTTTCCGAAGGTTCGACGACCCACAATCAAAGCACGGTCGTAGTCTTGCAATGCCCCCGAAAGAATCTCCGACGCCGAAGCACTGCCTTCATCAACCATTACTACGACTGCTCCTTTTTCAAACATTCCGTCGTTTCCTGCGTAAGTTTTTCGGTTATTTCGTACGTCTTTTCCATCGGTATAAACAATTACATCTTTTCCACCTACGAGTTCATCCACAATATCAGTTGCTCTGTCCATGTAGCCACCAGGGTTTCCTCGTAAATCAAGTAGCAACTGTTTCATACCTTGTTTTTTGAGGTCGGTCATGTGTTGCTTAAACTCATCGTAGGTAGTTTCGGTAAAACGATTGATTTTGATATATCCTGTCTTTTTATCTTCCATCAGATAGGCGGCATCAATCGAATATTGCGGTATTTTATCTCTCACAACCGTAAACTTTAGCAAATCTTTAAAGCCTCTACGCTTAACTTCGAGTTTTACTTCTGTGCCACGTTTTCCACGTAGATTCGCAAAAATATTGGTACTATTGGCGTCTTTTCCTGTCAGTTTATTGTTGTTTGCCTTTATAATAGCATCACCACTCTGAATACCAACGGTCTCTGATGGCCCGCCTGCCAATGGCGTAACTACATAAAGTGTATCATTGAATACGTTAAACTCAATACCTATACCATCAAAACCACTTTCGAGCTGAGAGCGAGCTACATCGGCTTCTTGGGGTGGAAAATAATAAGTGTGCGGGTCGAGTTTTTCGAGCATTTTTGTAATCGAATAATCGACCAACGAATCGGTATTAACGCTATCAACGTAGCTGCGATTGATGTAAGTCAGAATCTCTTTAAATTTAGTCGAACTTCGAGAAACATCACCGCCAACTCGTCGTCCGCCAAAAAAAGTTGCCCCAATCAATATTCCTACCACGAGTGTCGTTGCGATAACAATCGGTGTACGAATTGTTGTTTGGTTATTTTGAATGTTATTTTCTTCCACTTTTCTACTTTCGATTTAAAAATTAGTTTGTACTTTTAGAAACAGATTCTCGTGATAATAAATTACATGAATCTGCACAAATTTCTATTCTCAACCCCAATTTACTAAAGAAATGTCTGAAAATCAATCTCGACGCTCGTTTCTACAAAACCTCGGTGTCGGACTTGGCACAACTGCGGCTGCTTTTGCCGTTCCATCAGTAATGGCTGTGCCAGAAGCCCCTGCTCCAAAAGATGATAAAAAACTCGGTATCGCCCTCGTTGGTTTGGGTAGTTACGCCAAAAATCAGTTGGCGGTTGCCTTAGAAAATGCCAAAAATTGTTATTTGGCAGCCATTGTCACTGGCTCACCGACTAAAGCCGACGAATGGGCAAAGAAATACAATTTACCCAAAGAAAGCATTTACAATTATCAGAACTTCGATGAAATTGCTAAAAACAAATCGGTTGATATTGTTTATGTAGTTTTACCGAATTCTATGCATCCCGAATACGTAATTCGTGCAGCAAAGGCTGGTAAGCACGTGATGTGCGAAAAACCAATGGCTAATTCGGTGGCCGAATGCGATGCCATGATAAAAGCTTGCAAAGATGCTGGCGTGCAGCTGGGTGTGGGGTATCGTATGCACTTTGAGCCATTTACGCAAGAAATTATGCGAATTGGGCAGAAGAAAGAGAAGGGTAATGTGAGATTTATGCAAACCAATTTTGGCTTTACAATCGGTGACCCAACCCAGTGGCGTTTGAAAAAAGCAATGGCAGGTGGTGGGCCATTGATGGATGTGGGCATTTATTGCGTACAGGCGTCTCGCTACGTAACGGGCGAAGAACCGCTTTGGGTAACGGCTCAGTTTGGGCCAATTACTGATAAAGAGCGTTTCAAGGACGTAGAAGAAAGTGTTTCGTGGCAAATGGAGTTTCCAGGTGGTGCGATGGTAAATGGCTTTACTTCGTATAAATCAAATATTGAGCAGCTTTATGTTTCGGCCGATAAAGGTTGGATGCAGCTGAGTCCAGCGTATAGTTATGGCCCAATTAAAGGGAGTACCAACGACGGGAGCTTGAAATTGCCAGTAGTGCATCATCAGACAGTAATGATGGAAGCCATCTGCAAGGAAATGATTGAAACAGGCAAATTTCCAAAGCACATTGACGGCGATGAGGGCAAACGAGATATGAAAATCTTGATGGCCATCTACGAAGCCGCCCAGACTGGGAAGCGGGTGAGTTTGGTGTAATTCTTTAGAAAAGAGATGTTAGACAAGAGACAAAAGGTTTTGATACACCGTTTTCACTCTCTTGTCTTTTGTCTAATATCTCTTGTCTTCTTAATCAAACCATTTTTCCAAATTCAGCGTTATACGTATTCAAACAAAATCTATCAAACACAAATGAAAAAAATCATTTTACTATTCTCTCTTTTTGTATCAATGGGAGCAATGGCACAAGGTATCAAAACGCCAGCTCCAAGTCCAACCCAAACTATCAAGCAAGATTTTGCACTTTCATCAATCGAAGTAAACTACTCTCGTCCGTTGGCTAAAGGTCGTAAGATTTTTGGTGATTTAGTGCCTTTTGGTGCTATGTGGAGAACGGGTGCTAACGGTGCAACCAAAGTTACTTTCGGTGAAGACGTAAAAGTTGGTGGCGTGGCCGTAAAAGCTGGTTCGTATGCACTTTACTCAATTCCGAATGCGGGCGAGTGGGAAATCATCTTGAACAAAGGCGTAAATAACGGTGGTTTGAGTGGCTATAAAAAAGAAGAAGATGTAGCTCGTTTCAAAGTGAAGTCAATGACATTGCCAATGAATATCGAATCGTTTACGATTATCATCGGTGATGTGATGGCAGCTTCGGCAAATATCCAAATTTTGTGGGAAAACACAGCAGTAAGCATTCCAGTAGAAGCCGATATTGATAGCAAAATCATGAAGTCAATTGATGCGGCAATGAATGTTGATA
>JALQYE010000479.1 GCA_023254245.1 Emticicia sp. | reverse complement strand
AAAACAAAACCCAAGTTTTTCCACTTCCTGGGGCTGTTTTTGTGCATAACCGCCTTACTCACAGCTTGGAAGTGGCTTCGGTTGGCCGCTCGCTCGGTAAAGCAATCGGAGAAAGAATCGTTGAAAAATATGAAAACGAACTAAATCAAGAGGCCATTGAGTTTTATAAGTTTGAGCTTTCGGCGGTGGTCATGACGGCCTGTATTGCCCATGACATTGGGAATCCACCTTTCGGACATTCGGGCGAAGAAGCAATTCGCACCTATTTTAGAGAATTGGAGGGGGAAAAGCTCAAATTTTTGACCGAAAACTTGACTGAGAACCAGTTCAATGATTTCAAATGGTTTGAGGGAAATGCTAATGCGTTTAGGATTTTGACAACGATTTTTAATCAAAGTAATCTGAATCTGACTTACGCAACTTTGGCTTCGATAATTAAATACCCTGCGGATTCGACGAGTGGGTTTAAGAAGAAAAGTTTTATCTCGGCAAAAAAATCGGGCTTTTTTGATTCGGAAAGTGAGTTTTATCAGCGTATCGCTACCGAACTGAATATCAACCCTTTAAACGACGAAAAA
>JALQYE010000478.1 GCA_023254245.1 Emticicia sp. | reverse complement strand
AACCTATTTATGAATCAAGAAAAAACTACTTTTCAACATCTTTTTAGCTTACCCGTAATTGTAGCGGCATTGGGCTATTTTGTTGATATTTATGACCTCCAACTCTTCGGAATCGTACGGGTGCAGAGTCTTGAAAGTCTTGGACTAACGACTAAAGAAGAGGTTTCTTCAATCGGCACAACTATCATCAATTTTCAGATGATTGGTTTACTTTTGGGGGGTATTTTGTGGGGTATTTTGGGCGATAAAAAGGGGCGACTTTCGGTACTTTTTGGCTCAATTATTACTTATTCATTGGCCAATCTTTGTTGTGGTATGATTCCGCACATCAATTTTATGGATAAAATCGAAGCCTACAAGTGGCTACGTTTTATTGCTGGAATTGGCCTTGCGGGTGAACTCGGAGCGGGTATTACGCTCGTGTCGGAGATTCTACCTAAACAATTACGTGCCATTGGAACATCGCTTGTAGCGGGTGTAGGGCTTTTCGGAGCGGTTGTGGCTACTTTCACCGTGAAACTTTCAGGCGATTGGACGATTGCTTACTTTATTGGTGGTGGTTTGGGTGTGGCCTTGCTAT
>JALQYE010000477.1 GCA_023254245.1 Emticicia sp. | reverse complement strand
GGTGCTGTTATGTCTTTATATGCATTTGGAATGATGTTTTTTGATTCTCTTGCTGAAGTGAAAGAAAAAATTAGAAATCCAAGATTAGTATTTTTATTATCTGGAATGGTAGCTTTAATTGTTGTTATTGTTTTAGTAGCTCCAATTATTGGAGAAGGTGTTGAAGCCAATTATCCAGTAAATGCAGCTTATGGAAATTCTGTTGATGTTGGATTGGTTTTATTTACGAAATATTTAGTTCCTTTTGAAGTTGCAGCAATTATGCTTTTAGTTGCAATGATTGGTGGAATTGTATTAGCAGGTAAAAAGATGAATGAATCATATTCAGAAATGAAATAAGATGAAATCGATGAGAAAATTAAGCTTGATGCTTCTAAAAAGGATGATAAATGACACTTAATGCTTATTTAATATTATCTACGATTCTATTTTGTATAGGATTAATAGGTGTTTTAAGAAGAAAAAATGTTTTAATGCTTTTTTTCTCAACAGAAATTATGCTTAATGCTGTAAATGTTGGACTTGCTGCAATTTCAAAATTTCATGGAGATTTATCAGGTCAAATTTTTGCATTCTTTATT
>JALQYE010000476.1 GCA_023254245.1 Emticicia sp. | reverse complement strand
CGCCTCATGCCTCGTCAGATAGACCAAGCTGGCTCGGATATTCTGAAAGCAAAACTCGAAACACTGGGTTTACAGATACATTTGAATAAAAATACGCAAGAAATTGCAGGCGATGGCGTGATTTCGGCCATGAATTTTGTTGATGGCTCGAAACTCGAAGTTGATATGCTCGTTATTTCGGCGGGCATCAAACCTCGTGATGAAGTAGCTCGTCTTTCGGGTTTGGAGGTTGGTTCTCGTGGCGGTATCGTTGTGAATGATAACTTACAAACTTCTGACCCCAATATTTTTGCCATTGGCGAATGTGCCTTGCACGACCACATGATTTATGGCTTGGTTGCACCTGGCTATGAAATGGCTGATATTGTAGCAAGAAACCTTACAGCCCCCCCCGCCCCCGATGGGGGAGCTTTTTCAAACTCACCAAAGGTGAGTTCCTTATCCGAGAATAAGCTTTTGGCTCCCCCATCGGGGGCGGGGGGGGCTATTTTCAAAGCTTTCGATATGTCAACCAAACTGAAATTGATTGGAGTTGATGTAGCAAGTTTTGGCAATGCCTTTATTTCAGAGCCAGATTGCCAAACGAT
>JALQYE010000475.1 GCA_023254245.1 Emticicia sp. | reverse complement strand
GTTAAGAGGTATTGATAAAGCTGATATCAAAAGAGGTATGGTAATCTGTAAACCAGGTTCAGTAAAACCACACGCTAAATTTAAAGCTGAGGTTTATATCTTGAAAAAAGAAGAAGGTGGACGTCACACTCCATTCCACAATAACTATCGTCCACAGTTCTACGTTCGTACAACTGACGTAACTGGTACTATTTCTTTACCAGCTGGAAGAGATATGGTTATGCCAGGTGATAACTTAACTATTGAAGTAGAATTATTATCTGCAATCGCTTTATCAGTAGGTTTACGTTTTGCTGTTCGTGAAGGTGGTAGAACAGTAGGTGCTGGTCAGGTAACTGAAATTTTAGACTAAATTTAGTCAATTTATATAACTGTGTCGTTTCAATACGACACAGTTTTTAACAAACGAGCGTAGTTCAAGGGCAGAATAGTGGTCTCCAAAACCATTGATGGGGGTTCGAATCCCTCCGCTCGTGCAAAATAAAGTAAAAGATCATGTTAAAATATTTTTCTGAAGCTTTCGAGGAATTAAAGTCTAATGTAACTTGGCCTGCTTGGGACGAAGTTCAAAAGTATACAATTATAGT
>JALQYE010000474.1 GCA_023254245.1 Emticicia sp. | reverse complement strand
CAATATATAATGATACGAAGGAAAAATTCATTTGGATATATTGATTTTATCAAAGGTCAATATTTAGACAATAATTTGGAATATTTACAAAAATTATTTGATGAAATGTCAATTCATGAAAAGGAAATTATAAAAGAAAATGACAATTTTGATATTCTCTGGAAACAAATGTGGGAAGACAATCTTAAATCAAATTTATTTAATCATTCTAAACAAAAATTTATGAATTTAAAATCTACTGGAATTATCGAACAATTGATTAATAGTTCTACAACTCAATGGATAGAAACTGAATGGGAATTTCCAAAAGGTAGAAGAAATTATATGGAAAAAGATTTAGAGTGTGCTTTAAGAGAATTTGAAGAAGAAACTGGAATTAATTCATCTCATGTAAACTTAATAGAAAATTTACTTCCGTTTGAAGAAACTTTTGTCGGAACAAATGATAAAATATATAAAAATAAATATTTTTTAGCTTCTATTAATTCAGATTTAAATAATTTTCAAGAATTAAATAATTTTCAAATTTCAGAAGTTAGTAAGATAGAATGGAAATCATTTGATGGTTGCAACACATCAATTAGACCA
>JALQYE010000473.1:335-592 GCA_023254245.1 Emticicia sp. | reverse complement strand
ATAATATGTATTTCCCATATTCAGAAGAGCACGGAGTATATTTACAACAAGATGGTTTCTTAGATAAAGAATTAATTACAGTGGCTAATTTAGATAAATCGCAACGACCAATTAATCAAAAATGGTCGTGGGATAGAATTTTACGTTCGCCATACATCAAGCAAGCAGATACTTTGCAAGGATTTTATTTCTTTGAAGATCATTTTACCAAAGAACAATTGGAAAAACATTTTGATTTTTATGAACCATTTACAGTA
>JALQYE010000473.1:0-326 GCA_023254245.1 Emticicia sp. | reverse complement strand
TTTTAGGAAGAATGGAACAAGCTTATACATTCTATTTAAGAACTTCACGTTTAGATTTAGATGATTATAACAAAGAAGTCGAAGAAGGTTTACATATTACTTCCATGGCAGGAACTTGGATGAGTATTGTAGAAGGTTTTGGTGGAATGCGTGTTAAAAATAACCAATTGCATTTTGAGCCAAGAATTCCGAAAGAATGGAATGGCTATTCCTTTAAAATTAATTTCAGAAATCAAATTTTAAAAGTGGAAATAACGCAAAATGCCACCAATTTTTCATTAGAAGGAGAAAAAGAAATTTTAGTAAATATAAATGGAAAACAAGTT
>JALQYE010000472.1 GCA_023254245.1 Emticicia sp. | reverse complement strand
ATTACGTAAGGAATAGGAATATGACCAGCGGTTGCTAATAAATCCGCACAAAAAACGATGGTTTTTCCTTTGTAGTTAATGTGTGGAATCATTTGCTTTTCCGTATGACCATCAGCATAGAAAATATCGAAACCTAACTCGCTTGAAAAACCAAAATCACTATCTGGGCGATTAATAAAATGCAACTGACCGCTTTCTTGCATTGGAAATAAATTTTCATGTAAAAAAGAGGCTTTTTCTCGTGCGTTTGGTTCCGTTGCCCATTTCCAGTGATTTTCATTGGTCCAAAATTTGGCGTTTTTGAAAGCTACTTCATAACCCGTTTTGTCTTTGTTCCAATTCACACTTCCGCCACAATGGTCGAAATGCAAGTGTGTCATAAAAACATCGGTAATGTCATCACGATGAAAACCAGCATTTTTTAATGATTTATCTAACGAATGGTCGCCCCAAAGTGAATAATAACCAAAGAATTTATCTGATTGTTTGTTGCCCATTCCAGTATCAATCAAAGTTAATCGGTTTCCATCTTCAATTAACAAACATCTTGCTGCAATGTCAATTAAGTTATTTTCGTCAGCAGGATTAGTTTTATTC
>JALQYE010000471.1 GCA_023254245.1 Emticicia sp. | reverse complement strand
TTTGAAACCTTCTGAACGCGCCATCTCAGCTCCATTCAAACGACCAGAAATCAAAACTTTGATACCTTCAGCGTTCATACGCATAGAAGCAGCAATAGCCATTTTGATTGCACGTCTGTAAGAAATACGACTCTCGATTTGACGACAGATACTTGTTGCAACTAAATAAGCATCAAGTTCAGGTCTTTTGATTTCAAAGATGTTAATTTGAACCTCTTTGTCAGTAATTTTCTTAAGCTCTTCTTTCAACTTGTCTACCTCTTGACCACCTTTTCCGATAATGATACCAGGTCTAGCAGTAGTGATAGTAACGGTTACAAGTTTCAAAGTTCTCTCGATGATTACTTTTGATACACTAGCTTTTGATAAACGAGCATGGATGTACTTTCTGATTTTGTGATCTTCGGCTAATTTATCGCCATAATCATTTCCACCATACCAGTTAGAGTCCCATCCTCTGATGATACCAAGTCTATTTCCAATTGGATTTGTCTTTTGTCCCATCTTAATTAATTGCTTTGTGTGTTATCTAATTGTCCTAATACGATTGTAACGTGATTAGAACGTTTTCTAATTCTGTGTGCTCTTCCTTGTGGAG
>JALQYE010000470.1 GCA_023254245.1 Emticicia sp. | reverse complement strand
AAAAACCCTTCCGCCAATACCAAGCGTGGATAACATTATTTCTTGCATTAATACCGATTTTCCACTTCCTGCAACACCTGCTATACAAACATTGGGGTTGCCCAAATTAACGCTATTTGTTGCCAAATGGGGCGTGAAATCCGCTCCAAATTGAGAAAAAAACTTCAATTGCCCTCTTCGGCCAGTAAGTAATAAACCGGGAGCATTTAAATCGCCTTTATATTCACCAATGATTGGCATTAATGCCTTGCTCTCACCTGAAACTGTTTGTTTTCCACGACCTATAATACTTAGTGCTACCCCAGCGCCTGTTATGTTATTTTTAAAGAATCCTCTTTCTTCTTCAACCATACTCATGGGCATTGCAGTTAATACATGCGCCAAATGATCATATTTTGTCGGAATAAAATCCCAACCATTACGGCGCATCATCCCGGCGTATCTTTTGGAGGCTAGTTTGACCTTTTCTTTTTTGCCCTTTAAAATAACATTTGTATGGATATGGACTACTCTCTCTCCATCTTGTAGCGCCTTAACTGCTCCATCAATATCTGCCAGCTCTTCACTTAAATCAGAAAAAAACCTACCTATTCCGGAT
>JALQYE010000046.1 GCA_023254245.1 Emticicia sp. | reverse complement strand
TTAGCTGCCTCCAAATTTGCTTGATTGACTGCAATCGCTGCTTTTTGCGTAGCTATTTTGCTTTCTGACTGTGCCAGTTGGGCATTTTCGAGGCTATTTTCAATGGTTAGTAAACTTTGTCCTTTCTGCACAAGTTGATTTTCTTTAATCAAAACCGCCAAAACTTTTCCGCTTGTGCCAGCCGTAAAATTCAAAATACCATCTTCGGGTTCGATGCGAGCAACGCCCAAAATGCGATTATTGGTCGTGGGTACTTTGGCCAGCGAATCCGCTTTGGCTTTTTCGGCGGCTTCTTTGTCTTCTTTGCTGCCGCAAGAGGCCAAAACCGCCATTGTAAGAATAGAAATGATGTAATTTTTCATGCTTTTGTATGCTATTTTCTGCTTTTTGACGAATCTGATGAGTAACTATTTTATTAATAATAGGCTTAGTTAAAAATTTCGGTAGCTATTCCATTTTTTACTTCAACTACACGGTCGGCGTACTCTTGTAGGCGTGGGTCGTGGGTTACTACTGCTACCGATTTGCCTTGCCGAGCTAAGTTTCGGAGTTCTTTCATCACAACCGATAGTGAATCTTTATCGAGTGAGGCAGTAGGCTCATCGCAAAGAATCAATTTAGGGTTTGTTACCAATGCCCTTGCAATCGCAATTCGTTGTTGTTGTCCACCCGATAACTCTTTGGGTAGATTTTTTCGGCGGTCGGTCATTCCGACAATTTCTAAGGCTTTTTCTACTTTTTTCTTGATTTCTCCGCTCGAAACCCCTTGTAATTTCAGTGGAAAAGCCACGTTGTCTTCGGCATTGAGTGGAGCAAGTAGATTGAAACTCTGGAACACAAAACCAATAGTATCGAGGCGGAGTTTAGCCAATTCGGCAGCTTTGAGGTCATTAATGTATTTCCCATCTACCCACAAATTGCCAAATGATGGATAAATCACACAGCCTAAAAGTGAAAGTAGGGTGGTTTTTCCCGAACCCGATGGCCCGATGATGAGCATTAGCTCGCCTTCGTTGAGTTTGAGCGAGGTGGGTTGAAGGGCAACAATGGTTTGGTCGCCTAATTTATATTGTTTTCCAACTTCTTTTAATTCCGCAATCATTTTATTGATTTATTTTATGTTTTTATAATAAAAACATTATTTACGATTCAAATATAGTATGTTTTCAAAGTAATATACAAGGTTTATATGATATTTATTTTGAAAACATATTTTATTTATTAGTTTTGTTTGGTATTTATTATGAAAACAAAGTAAGTCTAATTTTGTTTAGTAGTATATAAAAGATTTTGTGATGAGTAAGAAAATAGTAGAATTAGTAAACACGTGGCATAAGTACGAAACCGAAAATCCAGAGATAAGTATCGCTGATTTTTGTGTGAAATATTTGGCTGAGCATAGTACACAATCTTTGGAAGAATGGCATAGTGTACCTGTTAACGGGCAATTGGCGGGTCTGTTGGGTAGGTTAGTGAAGTATTCAAATCTCTATTCAAAAAAAGCATTGAATCATTTTCCGCTCAATAATATCGAAGATTGGATATATCTGATTTCGTTGATGGATTTGAAGACTCCGAAAAAGAGTGAATTGATTTATGAAATGCTATCGGAGTTTCCGTCGGGAATTGATATTATCAAGCGATTAATTGCCGCCGATTTAGTTGAAGAGTTTCCCGATGAACATGATAAACGCTCGAAGCGAGTAAAAATCACGGAAAAAGGACTGCAAGTTTTGGCTGAAAGTATGCCCTACATGGATAAAGTAGGCAAAATGGCTTTTGATACCCTTACGCCAAGCGAGAAAACGATGATTGTAAATATCTTGAAAAGGCTGGATAGTTTCCACAACGAGCATTTCAAGAATGTACGCAATATTGAATTTGAACAGGCTTTTGAGGTACTTACGGCTGGTGAATAAAACCATCTTTTGGCATTAACAATCATTAACAAAATGCTAAATAAACCCTTTGCTGAGGTTTTGCATCTAAGTATTAAATTCCAATAATTGAGGAAATTTAGTAACAGAAAAACAAAACAGATGAAGACTATGAGAAAGCTAATGATTGTGGCAATGTTGGTAGCAAGTGCTGCCGTGGCCAACGCACAAAGAGGGTATGACCGCAATGATGACGCCTACGGACGACGTGGATACGATAACGGACGCTATGACAGAAACGATAATTATGGTAGAGATGGCTATGACCGAATTGATAGTTATCAACGTGAGGCTCGTCGCCAGATTGCTTGGGGAATTGAAAGTGGACGTATTACGTCTCGTGAATCGAAGCGTTTATTGCGTGAAGTAGAGCAAATCGAATACAAAGAAAATCGTTATAAGCGTGATGGCGTGATTGACCCACGTGAACGCCGTGATTTGATGGAAGATTTGACGGTCTTGAATCGTTGGATAAATCGTGAAAAACGTGATGGCGACCGTGTAACGTATGAAGATTTCAGTAGGAATAATCGTGGCCGTTACGATGACCGTTATAATAGACGTTATTGATTAGTTTGATTAGTCCACGGTCGATAGTCAGCAGTCAACAGAAAAAAGTCTTGTGAGTGATGCTCACAAGACTTTTTTGTTTATGCAAATTGCAGACTGAAAACTGCCCACTGGCTAAACTTCCTCCGTTTGTAATTGTTTTTCGTACAATTCACGGTAAGCACCACCTTTTTCGTAGAGTTCATCGTGTGTGCCTTGCTCTACTACTTCCCCGTTATCGAGAACCAAGATTTTATCAGCCAACTTTGCCGACGAAACTCGATGTGAAATAATAACCGATGTTCGGTTTTGCATGATACGCTGAAGGTTATTCAAGATAATATTTTCGGTGTTGGTATCAACGGCCGAAAGACAATCGTCAAGAATTAAAATTTTTGGTTCACGAGCAATCGCACGAGTAATTGAAAGTCTTTGTTTTTGTCCACCTGAAAGCGTAATTCCTCTTTCTCCGAGTTTTGTGTCAAATTTTTCAGGAAAATCCATGATATTCTGGTACAAGTCAGCATTTTTTGTGGCTTGAATTACTTGCTCATCGGTGATGTTTGGCGAGCCAAACTTGGCATTATTCATAATCGTATCCGAAAATAAAAATACCTCCTGTGGCACATAGCCCATTTGGCTACGCAAATATTGCACGTTATAATCCTTAATCGAAGTACCATCAAAAAGAATGTCCCCGCTGGTTGTATCATACATTCGTACAACCAGATTCGCAATTGTACTTTTCCCCGAACCCGTCGTACCGAGAATCGCTACCGACTCGCCCGCCTTTATATCCAAATTAAAGTTTTTAAGAGCTTGAATTCCCGAATCGGGGTACACAAAATCAATGTTTCGGAAACTAATATTTCCTTCGATTGGAGTAGTGAGGTTTTGAGCAGAAACAATTTCTGATTTTACCTGTAAAAATTCATTGATACGTTTTTGTGAAGCAGCTGCACGTTGAATTTGGCTCGATGTCCAGCCTAAAGCAATGAGTGGCCACGTGAGCATGAATACGTACATAATAAATTCCGTTACGTTTCCTGGGGTTAATCTTCCTGCGATAATTTCCTGCCCGCCCACATACACGCATAAAACGGTACTTAGGCCAATTAATAAAGCTGTAGTTGGAGAAAAAAGTGCATCTACACGAGTCAATGCCAAGGATTTTGATTTATAAACGTCACTTTCTTCGGTAAAGCGTTTGGCCGAGTCATCTTCACGAGCAAAGGCTTTCAGTACTCTGATACCAGAAAAGGCTTCTTGCACGAATGTTGAGAGTTTAGAAAGACTTTTCTGAATTTCTTCCGAACGCTTATTCATGGTGCTACTAACCATAAAAATACTGGCCGAAAGCACAGGCATGGGCAATAAAACCCACCAAGTAAGGCGAGTATTAACCGAAAACATATAACTCAAAACCAACACCACCAACACAAACATATTCATTAGATACATCAACGACGGCCCAACATACATACGTACTTTACTGACGTCCTCTGAGATGCGAGCCATTAAGTCGCCTGTGTTGTTTTGGCGGTAAAAACTCAGCGGAAGGCTTTGGTAATGAGCATAAATTTCGTTTTTCAAATCAAACTCAATATGGCGAGACATCACGATAATGGTCTGACGAACAGCAAAAAGAAAAATTCCTTTTGAAATTGCCATCGCCAAAATCAATAATCCATAAATTCCGATGCTGGTCGTGAAGACATCGTACATAGATTTTTGCGTCTGCGAATTATCGTAGAGAAAATAAATATCAATCGTTTCCTTCACCAAATCGAGTGCATGACGCACAATTTGGGCAGGAATAATACCAAAAAGGTTGGAAACGATGGTAAAAATGATACCCAAAATCAAGTACCATTTATATTTTAAAAAGTATTTATTGAGGTAAGCGAGATGTTTCAAGAGTTCTGAGTTCTGACGGGGTCGCCCGTGCGGTTATAAGTTCTGAGTTACTTGGCTCTTAAATTTTAACAACGATTTTTTGAAAATTGTTGCAATTAGAGCTTTTTTACTCAAAATTTTACCTCGCAGCTATAATCATCCCCAAGCCAACGATGTAGCATAAAAGCATAATATTTAAGATGGTAGAAGTGCCTTTAGGGGCATTCTTGAATTCTTTCCAGATATAAATGCCCCAAATAGCAGCCACGATGGTTGCTCCTTGACCTAAACCATACGAAATGGCGGGGCCAGCTTTGCCTGATGCAATAATATTGAACGACATTCCTTTGCACCAAATCATACCACCTAAAACTCCCATTAAGTGGTTTTTAAACGAGCCGTTGAAATAATCGGCATAACTTACGGGCTTTCCTTCAAAAGGACGCTTCATTAGTAGAGTATTAAACAGAAAATTACTCAGTAAAACACCAATGGTAAAGAAGAAAACAGCAGTATATGGACTCAATTTTCCAGCTTCGGGAACATTGAAATCTGGGAACATCGATGCAGCGACATATTTATAGAAATAGCCCATCAGAATACCTGCCACCACTGATAAAACTAAACCTTTGGTAGAAACGCTTCCTTGCCCACTTTGCATTTTTCGGTAAGCGTTGGCGTTTAGTAAAATTGCCAAAACAATCAGAGCCATTCCACCAAAGAGCAAGGTTTTATCACCAACGGGGTTATCTATGTAGTTAACAACCACTCCGATAACCAATGCCAATCCAATGCCGACAGGAAATGCTACCGACATTCCCGCAATCGTGATGGCCGCTACTAACAAAATATTTGCAGCATTAAACACCACACCGCCAATAATAGCCGACTGAATGCTCTGATTATCAGCTTGTTTGATGTCGGCTAAGAAACTTCGTCCGCCTTCGCCCATACTACCAAAAGTAAAAGCAAAAATGACTGACATCAGTAAAATCCCGAGTACGTAGTCCCAGTAAAAGGCTTCAAAACGCCAATCTTTGGAGGTAAGTTTTTGTGTATTAGCCCACGAACCCCAACAGAGCATTGTGACCAGTGTAAAAATAACGGCGAGGGTATAATCTTGAATGATGAACATGATTTGAAGAATTTACGAATTATGATTTACGAATGACGATTAATGAAATAGAAATTACTATTTTAGTTTAGATAAATTCGTAAATCGTCATTCAATGTTATTTTTTCTTATAAGGCCCAAAAGTACCGATGGTCATTTTTTGTTGCGGTTTGCTCGAATACCATACTAATTCCGATAAATAACAAATCACTTCAGGGTCGGGGTTGAGTAATTTTAGTTTTACTTTATGAGCTGAATCGCTCAGTTGATATTTCCAGCAAATTTCGTGGCGACGAGTCGTAAATTTTACAGGAAGTTTAGCTGTTTCGCTTAATTTCCCATCAATATAGACTTCTACACTCGCAAATTTATCACTTTTTGAGTCCCACGAACTGCCTTCTTTGGGTTTGGCTTCTCCTTTTACTACAAAGCCATTGCCTTCAAATTCGAGTTCAATTTCGTTTTCTAAATTTTTGCCAATCCATTTTTTATCAAGCGGATAATGTCCTTCAAAACTTTGCTCAAAACGAACAACGGTTGGAATTTGGCTCTTAATCATAACCATATTGCCCGAAACTTTTCCTCCGTTGCGTTCGATATTTTGCAAGGCGTGCTTTGTGCCAATTTCGTACACATCATTGAGCGAAGTAGAGGTATATTTAAAATCCATGTCTTCGATTTCCTTCAATCCTAACTTCCAGTAGGCGGGAATAGCTTTGTAACCCAACATTGCCCCCAAAATTCCGCCCGCCGAAGATGGATTACAGTCGGCATCTTGGCCGCAGCGAGTGGTGATTTCCATAGTTTGTGTAAAATCGCCTTTTCCGTAGAGTAAACCTAAAACTACATAAGCCGAGTTGATGGTGGCATCAATATTAAAAGGAGCAAAAACACCATCGGGACAGCCAATATCGTTTGTCCATTTTTGTTGTAATTCAAACCACGTTTTCTTCCAATTATCAGGGTACATTTTATGCCATTTTATCACATCGGCAATACATTTATAGTATTGAGTTTCCTTCGGAATCGTCTTTAAAGCTTCATTTACTACATAATTAATATCGTTTGAGGTCAAGGCCAACGAATACATCGCTCCGATATAAACGCCACCGTACCAGCCATCGCCATAGTTCATAATATGTCCGATTTTATCCGAAATCTTTGAGGCGGTATTTGGCATTCCAGGTGACATCAGTCCCGCAAAATCAGCTTCTATCTGATAATCAATACAATCGGCGTGCGGGTTATTGAGCCAATGCCCCGAAGCAGGCGGCATAATTCCTTGCAAAATATTATAGCGAGCCGCTTGGTTGGCGTGCCAAAGCATATAACCCGCATTGGCATAAGATTTTGCGTGCGATTCTACGGGAGCGTCGAGTCCTTCACGCTCAAAGACTTCTACGAATGTTAAATCCATGTATAAATCATCATAAATGCCTGGATTATTGGTCATTGATTTTTTCAAAAGTCCATCGTACCACGGAATTTTTTGGTAGTCGTTTATCATTGTTCCGTTGAATTTGAATTCAACGGGAGCTCCAAACGTAACACCAATTGTTTGACCTGCCCAACCACCCATGATTTTGTCTTTGAGTTGGTCTTTGCTCATGGTTATCATTTTTTGAGCATGGGTGAGTGTAGATAATAGGCAAAAAGTAATGAGTAGGAGTTTGTTTTTCATATTGAGGTTGAGGTTTTTTCTTATTGTCGTACAAAACAAAGATAATATACAAAATTTAATTGCTAAAATACTAAATTCATCCCACATTTTGAGGGTTTCATAACATTCTCTCATAATTACCATTTTGCTGGATTAGCTTTGCTTAGTCAATATCTTAGAAACTAAAGAAAACCTCGAAACATTTACTCTTCAAACAATGAAAAAGCGATTACTGTCAATACTGGCTTTGATTATCTATTGTGGAATCCTAATCAAGATAATGGTCTTTAAGGATATGCCAACCATTAGAATAGGGCAATTAATGTTGAATTTTTCAGGCACAAGTACGGGTCATGGACCAAACTTTGTGCCTTTCAGAACTATTTTGCCTTATCTTCTTGGGCATAAAGGACTAATCATTGCGGGTATTAATCTAATCGGAAATATTGCTTTGCTTGTTCCAATCGGCTTTCTTGCACCTTTCATCAACCAAAAATTAAATTCGAAAAGCTCACTATTTATAGCCATTATTTCTGGCTTAACCATCGAAATGATGCAGGTAGTGTTGGGCGTAGGTATATTCGATATTGACGATATACTTTTGAATGCCTTGGGCGTGATGATTGGCTACTGGGCTTTTTTGATTCTTGATAAATGGCTACGTTCAAAGAATTACAAAGCCATAATTGCCACAATAGTTCTTATTATTATAGCAAGTGCGACTGTTTTATATGCTATTTACCCAAAAGACCAACTAATTGTAACTCATAGAGATAAGGTCAGAGATATACATTCTGATAATAAAACTGAAGTTTTACAAGGCGATGACCCCTGTAATGGTACTGGTGGCACAGGGCAGATAGTAGAAGTAGGAAATAACTCAATAAACATCAAACGGAATGACGGAGTTGTTCAAACTATTAAATTTACAGCTAACACTATGATTAAAAACTCAATGGGGCCTGTTTCTAAATCTGATTTGAAAATTGGAAACAGGGTAACATTGGTTATTGATGAAAGCGAAACTGCATCGTTTATCTTGGTTTGTAATGTATTACAATCTAATAATCAGTCTGGTAAATGAATTTTAGGAAATGGAATCCTTCAAATTATTTCCCTTCGCAAAGGAGCAGATGCTTGAGCTCCCATACGAGTAACCGAAATGGCGGCTGCTTTGCAAGCAAAGTCAATGGCTTTTTCTAAATCATTTTCCTCAGAAAGTGCAACTGCCAAAGCTCCATTGAAGACATCACCTGCAGCGGTGGTATCAATGGCTTGAACAATTGGAGCAGTAATTAAATGATTGGTAGTCGAATTGTGTAAATATGCTCCCTTTGAACCAAGTGTAATAATAACATTTTTTACACCTTTTTCGTGGAACTTGAGAGCGGCTTGTTCGGCACTTTCGAGGTCAATAACTTTTATTCCTGTCAGTAATTCTGCTTCGGTTTCGTTGGGTGTGATGATGTCGAGGTATTGAAAAACTGTTTCATCAAGTTTTTGAGCAGGTGCAGGGTTCAAAATTACTTTCGCTCCGTTTTGATAGCATTTTTTGATAGCAAATTCTACGGTCGGAATCGGAATTTCGAGTTGCAGTAAAACCGTGTCATTGGTCGAAATTTGGTCAATTGCTTTTGCTACTTCCGATATTTGTAAGTTTCCATTCGCCCCCGAAGCCACCGCAATGCTGTTTTCACCTTTGGCATCAACTAAAATCAAAGCCACGCCCGAAGGGTTTTCTACATCAGTAAACACAAAATCAGTATTTATACCTTCTTTCTGAAAACCTTGAATGGCTTGTTTACCAAAAATATCATCACCAACTTTACTGATAAAAGTTACATTTGCACCTAATTTTGCTGCTGCCACTGCCTGATTTGCTCCTTTTCCGCCTGCATTCATCAGAAATGTACCTCCAAGAATGGTTTCACCTGCGGCTGGTAATTTCTCAGATTTTACTACCATATCGGTATTTGAGCTCCCGATAACGAATATTTTTTTTCCTGTGTTCAAGTCCCTCTCCATCGGGGAGGGATTTAGGGTGGGATTATTTTCTTTCATCTTCCTAAATTTTGCTTTAAATAAACGTCCATTATTCGCTTCAAAAACTCATCGGTATTGATGCTCACGCCAATTTCGGCATTGGGCGTTTTGGTTTTGTCGATGCGTGTAAAACCTTTATCATCAACTTCAACGAAAACTTTTTCGGTTTTGAATAAATCAGGGTAAAGAGCCATTCCGATAGCCACAGCATCGAAAAGTGTAGGAGTTGCCGTATTCGACCAAAGCGTTTTGAGACCACAAAGAGCATTGGTCAATGGACTTTGGCGGTAAAGCAATCTTTCTTGCATTAGTTTATCCCATTTTACAAAAGCTGTTATGTCAAGCCCCGCATAAACAATATTTGCCCCCGAATTGACAAACTTTTTTGAGGCTTCAATATCAACTTTTACATTCCATTCGGCATTGATTGTTGGGCTACCATTATAACCAATATAAAACGAACCAAACATGGCAATTACTTTCTTGGCCAATTTCAAGGCTTGTGGGTCTTTTTCGATAATATCTTTCATGTTGGTGACGGGACCAACAGAAAATAAAATCACTTCATTGGGATATTTACGTAATTGTTCGATGATAAAATCAGCCCCAGATTGCTGAATCGGTTTAACTTTGCTGAACCCTTTCGACCAATAATATTGCTCGGCGTACCAGTTTGCACGCTCGTCTATATTTGAAGTATTTCGTCCCATAGCTACTGGTATTTTCTCTAAACCAGTTTCGTAGAGCATTTTGCAGGCCAATTCTGCACGGTCGTTGGTGCGACCATAGCAGGTTGTTATGCCCAAAATATCAAATTTATCGGTACTGGCCAACATCAATGCCACGGCGTAGGCATCGTCAATGTCATCTCCCAAATCACAATCGAGGATAACTTTTTGTTTTTGAGCTTGTATTGAAAAGCAAAAAAATATGAAAAGGTTGAGTAATAGTAGTTTTTTCATGTGTTAGAGTCTTTGTATAATACTCAAATTAAATACAAATTTTTCATTGTTTCGTAATGTTTTACTTAGGATTTTGTGGTAAATAGGTATTTTTCCAAAACCTTTTTTGTAGAGTTTAATAATTTATAGTGATTATCTATAATTTTACCTTAAGTTTTCATCTTAACCAATGCTATAATATGTTTTTACGCTCAAAAACTATTTTTATTTTTCTAATTCTGCTGTGCACAAGTTTAGCTACCTATGCCCAAACGGCCAATAAACCCTACGTCGTGATGGTATCTTTTGACGGCTTTCGACACGATTATGTAGAAAAATATAATACGCCTAATATCAAAGAGTTCATCAAACAAGGTGCAGCTGCCGAAGCTATGCGTCCATCATTTCCGAGCAAGACTTTCCCGAATCATTATACGCTCGTTACGGGACTTTACCCTGATAATCATGGTTTGGTAGATAATACTTTTTATGATAAAGGCCGAGATACGTTTTACTCAATTCGTCAGCGTGCAAAAGTCGAAGACCCTTATTACTATGGTGGGTTGCCACTTTGGCAATTGGTGCAGCAAAATGGTATGAAAGCCGCCTCATATTTTTGGGTAGGTTCGGAAGCCCCGATTGGTGGACAGTTTCCAAGCTACTATCACAGATTTGATGATACTGTACCCCCTCAAAATAGAGTTCAAGCTGTTTTCGATTGGTTAAATTTACCAGAAGTTGAGCGTCCACATTTAATGACTATTTACTTTTCAATGGTCGATACGCAAGGCCACGAATATGGCCCTAACGGTGATAAAACTAAAGAAGCTGTTATGCAGGCCGATAGCTTGGTTGGCATGTTAGTATCAGGTTTGAAAAAGATAGATTTACCCGTAAATGTTATTTTGGTTTCTGACCATGGTATGTACGAAATGCAGAATAAGCCTGAGTATTTTATTTATCAAGAAGATATTTTGGCAGGATTACCGAAAGACGATTTTATTTTTGTTAATAATAGTACACACGCCAATATTTTTGTAAAAAATAAGTCCAGAGAAGATTCGATTTATAACGTAATAAAAGCAAGAGAATCGCACTTTAAAGTTTATAAGAAAGCCGAAATTCCTGCAAAATTGCATTTTAATTCGCATCCACGTATCGGAGATTTATTTTTTGTGGTTGAGCCTGCATATAGTATTTATTCCAAAGAATCATTGGCCAAAAAGCCCGAAACTCGTGCGGTTTGGGGAGTACATGGCTTCGACCCGTCTATAACGCCCGAAATGGGAGCAATTTTCTACGCGAAAGGCCCTAATATCAACCCAGGAGTTAAGATTCCAGCTTTCGATAATATCCACGTTTATCCGTTGGTGGCGGCACTTTTGGGCATTACTCCACCCAGAGTCGATGGTGACATTAAGGTTTTGGAAGGTATTATTAAAAAGTAATCATATTCATATGAATATAGTTTACGTTGAAGAGGCTTAGAATTTTGTAATTCTAAGCCTTTTCTAATATCAGTTTAACACCAGTCTAATTTTGGTAATGTACCTTTGTATCATCATAAAATAATAGAAGAAAGTCTTTAGGAAAAGTTCAGTTTTTAGTTTAGAGTAGGTGAAAAAGCAGTTGATTTTCGACTGCTTTTTTAATTTAAGCGATATTTCAAAAGAATTGCTAAATTAGCGTCCTCTATTGAATAAAGTATATATAATGATAGAAAATAAAAAAATACTCATCGTTGAAGATGAAGTAAAAGTAGCAACTTTTATCAAGAAAGGATTACAAACGCAGAATTTCGAAGCAGAAGTTGCCGAAACAGGGATAGATGCCAAGATGCTCTTTGATGAGCAAAATTTCGACCTTATTATTCTTGATATTGGGCTACCCGATATGAGTGGTTTAGAGTTTTGTGAGTATGTACGGACAAAGAATACAAAGATTCCGATACTGATGCTCACCGCTTTGGGTAGTGTGGCTGATAAACTATCAGGCTTTGAAGTTGGTACTGATGATTATATGGTAAAGCCATTTGACTTTATGGAGTTATTAGTGCGTGTAAAAGCGTTGTTGAAAAGAACTACCGAAATCGAACAGCCTTCCGAACGCCTTCAAGAGGCCGATTTAGAACTTGATTTGAAAGAGAAAGTTGCTCGACGAGACGGAAAAGTTATCGAACTTACCGCCAAAGAGTTTAGTTTACTCGAGTATCTGATGATTAATAAAGGTCGGGTAGTATCAAAGGTCGATATTGCTGAAAAAGTTTGGGATATAAATTTTGATACTGGTACAAACTTTATTGAGGTTTATGTCAATTATTTGCGTAATAAAATTGATAAAGGTTTTTCAAATAAACTTATCCATACCATTGTTGGGATGGGTTATATGCTAAAAAATAAATGACGATTCGTACACGCATGGCGGTGCTATTTTTGGGCATCTTTTCTATTTTATTGCTTATTTTTTCGTTCGTCATTTATTTTGAAAGCGAAAATTACCGACAAAAAGAATACAAAACTCGCCTGCGTCAGGAAGCTTTAACGGCGGCTACGATTATCTTTAATAAAAACGAAATCAGCCCCGACCTGCTCAAACTTCTCGATAAAAATAACGTTACGGCTCTCAACCAAGAAGAAATCATTATTTATGATGTAGATGATAAAGTGATTTATGAAAGTGGCTTTGACTCGCCTAATCTGAAACACACAATTCTAAACCGAATTAGACGAGAAAAAGAGCTTTTTTGGGAAGAAAATGGCCTCGAAATGTACGGAATTGTTATCAGAAACCGAAATAAGGATTTCATTGTGTTGACTTCATCTGTCGATAAATATGGTTTAGAAAAACAACGTAATTTGGCTTTAACGTTGGGATTTTCGGCTTTGTTACTGGTTTGTATTAGTGCCATTACTGGTTGGGTATTTGCTCGTAGAATGTTACTCCCAATTCAGCGAATGATTCAAAAAATTGATAAAATTCGTGCTTCTCAACTGAGCCTCAGGCTTGATGAAGGCAATAAAGCGGATGAGTTAGAGCAGCTTTCAATTCGCTTCAACCAAATGCTCGACCGACTCGAACACGCTTTTCAGACCCAACGTTCGTTTGTTTCACATGCTTCTCATGAGCTACGAACACCCCTTACTGCAATAACTGGCCAAATTCAAGTATCACTTTTGGCCAATGATAATCCCGCCGATTTGAAACTTATGATTCAATCAGTGCTTGATGATGTGCAGCAGCTCAATAAGCTCACCAACAACCTTTTAGACCTAACAAGTATTGATGCCGACGATACAAAATTCAAATATTCACTCGTGAATATCTTAGAAGTAATTTGGCAAATTCGTGCCGAATTACTCAAGAAAAACCCTGATTATAAGATACTTATCAGTTTAGATGATAATGCCGAATTAACGCCCGAAGTAAAAGGAAATGAAGGTTTACTTTATACGGCACTAATCAATTTGATAGAAAACGGAGCGAAGTTTTCGCCCCAACATACGGTTGAGGTAAAGATTTATATGGATGATGAAATTCTGAAACTCAGCTTTCATAATGAAGGCTCGATGATTCCTGCCAACGAATTATCACAGATTTTCGAACCTTTCAAGCGAGGCTCAAACGCTCGTAATACCAAAGGGCATGGGGTAGGCCTATCACTCACTCGAAGAATTGTACAACTACACAATGGTAAGATAGACGTTGAATCCTCGCATGATGCTGGTACTACTTTTAATCTTTTTCTTCCTCGTTAATAATTTCTAAGGCTTTTCTAATTTGGGCTTAACTTCAGCCTAATCTTGCTTTCTTATCTTTGTGGTGTCATCAGAGGTTAATGGCTGCTTGACCAAAATATTATTCGAAAAATTAATTTTAAGAGACAATGAAAAATTTCATAAAATATGCCTTTGCTTTCTTAGCAATGGCTTCGAGTTCGGTATGTGCCCAAAAGGCGTCCATCGATTCACCACATAACTATAAACGTCCAGTTTTTCAGCAACGAAAAGCATTCGCAGAGAGCAATAGTGTAACTATTTATAGTCAATCATCGCATCAAATTAGAAATAGCATTAGTTCAGTTCATAATTATAAGCGTCAAGGGGTTGTTGATTTTACATCCGAAGCGGCTTTAGCATTACAGATTCCTACAAATCCCACAACTTTCAATCCTTTACGGTCGTCAAACAATTATAAGTCGCACTTTATCACAACAGATTTTGGTAAACAGATAGCAGCTAAAGAAGTGAACACACATCAGACTACGATAAATATAAATAGAAACGAGACTTCGAGTAGCGGAGTCAATTAATCACCCTATCGTTTCCGAGTAATCATTGGTTACTCGAAAAGTTCACAATCCAACCGTTTAAAATCATGACAATGCTCGAATATACTAAGATGATTCTTGAAAAAGTAAGTTTTGAGCCTCGAATTTTCAGAAAAGAATTGAGAAAGGCTCTACGACAATCAACAAAAGAAGAGTTTCAACAATTGATGAGTTGGTGTCGGGAACGATTTAGTAAGCAAAAAAACTATGAGAAAAGTGCTGTAATATTAGTAAATAAATTAGAGTAATACTTAGGGGTTTATATGTGATTATCATAAATATAGGGGCTAAATTGCCCCTATATTTGTTCATTACTTGCTATTGTATTCAATCAAATCCCAAAGATTGCCGTATAAATCGGCAAAGACAGCCACTTGCCCGTATGCCTCTACACTGGGCTGTCGGATAATTGTAATCTTTTTCTCGAGCAAGTTCTGATAATCTCTTTCGAAATTATCGGTTTCCAGAAATAAAAACACTCTGCCACCTGTCTGATTTCCAACTCTACTCAGTTGTTTATCATTTGCCGCTTTTGCTAACAGTAAAGCACAGCCACTTTCGGCATTGGGTTTTACTAATACCCAACGTTTGGTTTCGGATAATGGAGTATCTTCAATAAGTACAAAATTTAGTTTTTGCGTGTAAAATTCTATGGCTTTATCGTAGTCTTCTACAACAATCGCTACATGAACAATTGATTTCATAACTTTAAATATTACTTCGTTCTTTCTTTAATCCATTTGGTGCAATCTTCCATCACGAGTGGCGAAAATGTTTGCTCAATTGTAGGATATTCAGTTTCATTATTTTTGTATTTTTTTCAATAATTTCTACAATACTTTTTGCATTTCGGCTACGTTAATTTTACCTTTTTCCGTAATGAAATAATACTTCCTCGGAATTTCCGACTGTTGTTCTACCCATTTATCATTTATGTATCTATAAATTATCTTTCATTAATCGGATAAATAATGGGTAAATCGTACTTTCGGTTACTTCAATTTTCAGTGTGTCTTTGAGCGTTTGAATAAGCTAATAGCCATAGCATTCCTTCTGATTAAGTGCTTACAAAATATAAAAAGGTAGTCGCCCTTTTTTGAGTTGCGTATCCCAATTTTTTAAGAATTCGTTTTTCATGATGGAAATGTATTATAAAGTTTTATATACTTTACAAGATGATGTATTTAAAAATAAAAAATACTGCCATTTTTTGGTGACAGTATTAAAAATAGTGATGAGCTTATGAAGTGAAAATTAGCTTAAATGCTTGGGTAATGGAATACCAACACTATTTTCGTCTGCAATGGGTGTGAGTCTATTGGGTGGAATCGGAATAAGTCCCGACCATATTGGCAGGCTTTTATCTTCTTCGTCATCATTGGGCATGCCTGTGCGTAGGCGTGCTGATGCTTCCGAAATATCAAAAACCAGAAGCATAGTTTTATTAACTTCGCTGGGTTTCATGGGGCGTAGATATTCCCAACTATTCGGAACAATTTTTTCGGTTAATTCCTTAAAGAATTGATATTTTACTTCGTAATCATCAATTCTTTTTGCATTTGAAAAAATAATTACCGAGCGATAATTGACCGAATGATGAAATGCCGATTTGGCCACAACTAAGGCATCGGTAAGCATAACCGAAATACAAACGGGTATTCCCGATTCAATTCCTCTCAAAAAATGACTTCCTACTGACCCATGAATGTAGAGTTTATCGCCTTTACGAACAAAGGCCGTAGGAATTGAAAAAGGTTGATTGTCAATCGAATAACTAATGTTACAAAACAAGGCTTCATCTAAAATTGAATAAATCAATGTTTCGTCGTACTGCGTACGTTTGGGCATACGGCTCGTGGATGTGCGAGGAGTTTGCTTTATCATAATTTTGCGTAGGTGTTTTTATAATTCAAGTCTGAAATGATGATAGACAATCTTCATTTTTTTGTTTAAATACAATCGATGTGCATCGTAACGCTGATGACCAGAGTCGAGGTGCACTGCTGAAAGATTTTCGGATTTTGCTTTTTCAACGACATAATCAAATAACGCTCCTGCGTATCCTTTTCCACGAGCTTCTGGTAAGGTCGAAAGGTCGTCGATATAGATGTATCGGCCATCAAATAAGCTGGTTAAATACCTAAAACCACATGCCGAAATGGCCTTGCCGTTTTCTTCGATAAAAATTAAGCTGTAGTTTTCTTTTTGCATTTGGGGTAATAATTCCAAAAGCAATTCGGACGTAAGGTGTGGACGTAGGGCTTGCATCACATCGAAACATTTCAAAAAATCTTCTTTGGTTTGAGCGATTTTGATTTGCATATCTTTATAGTTTATTTCTTCCTAAATTCACAAATAATACGCCCGAAAGTATTAGGCTAAGTGCTAAAATCTGAACCAATGAAATATGTTCATTTCCAAAGCTCCATCCCAAAAGTGTCGCTACCATCGGATTGACGTACGAGTATGTGCTAACAATAGCAGGAGGCTTGATTTTGATTAGCCAAACAAAAGCCAAAAACGTAAGGGTATTACTAAAAATAGCTAAGTAAGTAACCGATAACCAGCCATCAAGCCGAGTTTGTGATAGGCTAAAATGATTCATTTCTCCATTGAAGAGGCTAATCAACAAACAACAAATTCCTGCTGCGAGTAATTGTACTGTAGTATTGGCGTAAACCGAAGACGAACTCGGATTAGTTCTAAGATAAAGCGAGCCTAAAACCCAAAAAAAACTCCCCGAGATTATCACTAAAATACTTAATAACTGCATGTAACCATTGCTGCTCGTTTGTGTATGAGTTTTGAAAATCATGAGGGTTGTTACGCCAATCAGACCCAAGATTAAGCCAACGATTATATGGAAGTTAGAAAAGTAATACCGCCATTGTTTTCTATCTAAAACCACAAACCAGAAAGGTGTTGTGATGATAGTGGAAGTAAGGCTCGATGATAAGTATTGTTGGGCCCAAACTACCGACATAATCCCGCCAATGAAGATAACACAACCCAAAAGTGCTTGTTTTAATAATTCTTTTGATTGCGGGAATTGGTCTTTTACCCAGTAAGCATACATCATTAAGGCTCCTCCGCCAATGAAAAAACGAAGTGTTGAGAGTAAAAACGGTGGAAACGAGTGCAGAGAAATCTTCACGAATAGATATGTAGAACCCCAAACCAAATAAATGGCTGCAAATGCAAAAATGATTTTGAGTCTAAATGAAAACATATCTGAGTTTTTTCTTTTTCCGAAACAAAATTACTTTACTTTTGGACTATCATTGTAGTCCAAAAAAGAAATACTTAGTAGTCCAGTTATGTTGCCATTAAATACACTCATCGTTGTCAAGAAAGACTCAAAGACACCTATTTACCAGCAAATCACTGAAAGATTTATCTATTTGATACAGACTGGTACACTCAAAAAAGGACAAAAGATAATGAGTTCGAGAAAATTAAGCGAATTGCTTGATTTGCACCGAAAAACCATCACGATTGCTTACGAAGAGCTGATTTTACAAGGCTGGCTCGAAACCAAACAAGGAAGTGCCACATTTGTAGCTAATAATTTACCTGAGATAAAATCAGAAAAATTAATTGATAATCCTGTGTTTTTGCCCAAAAAAGCGGGTTTTAGTTTTGATTCAAAGCCATTTTTGCAGAGAGAAGTGGTTAAAGCATCAGATAAACTACACTTAGATGATGGTTTCCCTGACCCTCGTTTAGCTCCGTTACTCGATTTAGCAAGAGCCTATCGAGGGAATTTAATTTATGGAAATTCGTATGTAAAATTAGGCTATGGAGATACGAAAGGTTCGTATTGGTTAAGGCAGGAATTGGCTACTTATTTGAATGAAAGTAGGGGATTGAAAATTACCGCCGAAAATGTATTGATTGTGCGAGGGACGATGATGGGAATGTATTTGCTCACAACGGCCTTTGTAAAAGCTGGCGATTTTGTGGTTTTGGGAGAAATGACTTGGGCCAGTGCTAAGATTAATTTTCAACATGCGGGAGCAAACATTCTGACAATTCCGACCGACGAAAATGGAATTATGGTTGATGCTTTGGAAGAATTGTGTAAAAAGCACCCAATTCGGTTAATTTACATCACTTCGCATCATGATTACCCAACAACCGTTACGCTGAAAGCTGACCGACGAATAAAGCTCTTAAAACTGGCTGAAAAGTATCGTTTTATTATTTTTGAAGATGACTATGACTACGATTTTCACTATCAAAGTAAGCCACTTTTGCCATTGGCCAGTGCCGATGAGGTAGGAGTGGTGCTATACTCTGGCTCTTTTACAAAAAGTATTTCGCCCGCATTTCGAGTTGGTTATTTGGTAGCTCCTGAAGAAGTGATTGAACATTTGTCGTATCATCGAAGAATTATTGACCGCCAAGGTGATGTAATGCTCGAAAATGCGATTGCGGAGCTATTGCATGAAGGAATTATTCAAAAGCATTTACGGAAATCACTGAGAGAATACCGAGAGCGTCGAGATTTTTTCTGTGAACTATTGCAGCAAAAACTCAAAAATGAAGTCAGTTTTCAGATTCCAGAAGGCGGGATGTCGGTCTGGGCAAAGTTTGATAAAAGTATTGATTTGGTAAAAACTGCCGAAAATGCTCTGAAAAATGGACTTTATTTCTCGAATGGCACACAACATAATTTACCCGACCACAACATTAATTCTACTCGTTTGGGCTTTGCCTCTTCTACGATTGAGGAACTTGAAAAATGTGTTGAGATTTTGAGAAAAAACATAGTATATATTTGATTTGAAGAGCGAATAACATATTTTTGGTAGAAAATAAAAGAGCAATGGTAAGAACTAATGAAATCTCGGAATTGCCTAAGACCTGAGCTGAGTTCATGATTTGGGAGCCAAATGATGGTTTCAAGTATGAGTGGAACGATGGTGAGCTAATCAAATTTACGGGAATGAACAAAAAACAACTTTATATCTATGAGATTTTAAATAATCTTTTTATTGAAAAAGGTTTTTGGAAACGAGGCACTTTTGTAGCAGAATATGATACAATGCTCACTGGAATTCAGATGAGAAGACCTGATATTGCATACTTAACAAAAGAGCAAGTACAGCGTACAAAAGAAGGTATTGATGAAATTCCTGAGTTTGTTGTAGAAATCTTATCCGAGAGCGATAATGTAAATAAAGTAGAAGAAAAAGTGGCTGAATATTTTAAAGCAGGTGTGAAAGTAGTTTGGAATATTTATCACGAAACAAAAGCTGTATATGTTTATACTTCAAGAAAAAACGTAAAAATTTGTACCGATGATGATAGTTGTTCAGCTAATCCTGTGCTTCCCGAATTTGAAATAAGTGTCAATCAGATTTTTGGGTAGTGCCAAACACCATCACTTCTTTTTCACCAAAAGGAATGGTTGCTTCAAATGCCATTCCAATCTTTTTAATTAACCCAATCGATTTTTCATTTTCAGGGTTTACAATCGCAATTACCCTTTCTAATTTTAGCGTATTCAGTGCATAATCGAGCGTTGCAGAAGCGATTTCATAACCAAATCCTTTGCTGAGTAAATGTGGCAAAAATGCAAAGCCAATGTCAATATCGGGTAGATTATCACGCTTAATTAGGCCACACATGCCAATGGCTTTTTCTGATTCTTTATCTATTACGGCATAAAACCCAAAGCCATTTTCTGAATAGCTTTTTAGGCTTCCGTTTCGTAGGTAATTCTCGGCATCTTCAATGCTATGCACGCCTCTATCGCCAATAAACCGCAACCAAGTTGGCGTATTGAGCAGTTCGAGTATGAATGCGGCATCATCAAGCGTAAATTGGCGTAGAATTAGACGCTCGGTTTCGAGTATTTGCATAAAACTGAATAATTATTACCTTTAATGACGGTCGGCTGTTGTCGTTAGGGGTATTAATAAAACCTCAACTCAACCCTACGGTTACGTTGTCGGGCTTCTTCGGTGTCGCTTTCGGCTTGTTTGCCGCCATCGCCTTTGAGCTTAATTCGTTTGTCATTAATACCTTTGTTGAATAAAAAGCTCGAAATAACTTTTGCTCTGAATTCCGATAAATATTGGTTTTGTCGAGCATCGCCGACGTTATCGGCGTAGCCCGTAATTTCAATATTTATATTGGGTGAGTCAAGCAATTGTTTACTAATTTCTTCTAAAACTTGCTTTGCTTCGGGTTTTAAAACATAACTACTCTGGTCAAAAAAGAGCGTTTTATTTTCTAAGTTAATTATTTTTTTCTCAGAGGTATAGGCTTGTTTTTCAATCGTAACTACTTTTGTTTGTGCTGATACAGAAATATTTTCATCCGTAAAATTCACTTGATTTTGCACTTTAGGCTCAAGTTTTATTAATAGTTGATTTACCCCTTCCGTGGCAACTAATTCTCTAATAATTCCCCCAGTTTCAGTAGTATTTATCTTTACAGTATATTTTTTATTTATATCAAGCATTCCAAAATAAACATTTCCATTTTCTGATAGTTGAATGGCTTTTTTTGTGGTATTATCAATGATATCAATACTTTGTAAGTTTATTTTATTGTGGATAATAATAAGGTTGAGAAACGATACACTTTTGATGAGTTTTACAATATATCTGTTAGTATTATTATCAAGATTATCAATCACTATATTGCCCAAAAATTTTTGGTATCCTTTAGCGGTTACTTCGAGCAGTAAATTATCTTTTTTGGTAAAGTCATGTTCAAATACTGACTCTTCAACGCTGGTCTCTGTGTTGACAATCTCGTTTCGGTTAGAGCCAATCAATCTGAACTTAGCTCCAATAATACTTCCATCTGTGGCATCTATCGCCTGAAAAACTTGCCTATTGAATGGTTCTTTGCTGGCGTTATCGCTTTGGTTTCTTTGGGTAAAATCCACAATAAATTGGTTGTTCTTAAACTTGCCATCTATAATCATCGGAACTTGGGCCTCTACAATAGATGGTATAGCAGGGGCTTCAAGATTCATTACTACATTCGATACAATATAGCCTTCTGCTTTGGCTTGTAAAATAAAGTTTTTTTGAAAAACTTTTAGTTCAAAACTTCCATCTCCTTTGGTGTTAGATTCTTGTGTATTTAATTGACTATCAGTATAGATAATCTTTATTTGAGCCGCCAGTGGCATCTTACTTTTATAGTCACTGATTTTGCCTTTTAGTGTAACAGATTGGTTCTCTTGACATACTGCCGATGTGCTGAGTAGCGTCAGTAATATCAAAATAATTGAGCAACTTTTCATTAGTTAGGTTAGTGTATTTTAGACTTTTATGGTGTTTTTTAGTGATTAAGGTTTCAGAAATGCTCCAAAGATAGTACTCAAACCTTGCAACGCTTCAACCACCACCGACTCATTTTCAATAGGTATTTTCAAGAAAATTTTGCCTGTTTCATCTCTGTAAATCAGATGCTCTATTAAGGCTTTGTTTTCTTCTGAATTTTTTAAGGTTTGTGCCAATTGTGTGAAAAACTGAACACCAGTTTTGATAAGCACCTCATTGGGGTTAGTGTTTTCTCCAACCGATTCACTGCTCGAAAGACCTTCTTCTTCTACATCATCATCGCCCAAAAATGTAGTAGTATTTTGTGGCAAGTCTATCAAGGCTCTGTCGAGAATATTCGTTGAATCTTGTTCTTCAGCTTCGTGTTCTTCCACCGAGTCAATGATAGTGTTTTCGTTTTGCGGAGCGTCGGTTAGGTTTTCTACCGAACTCATAAACTGCTTGAATTTATCTTCACCTAAGAAGATAGTATCTTCGCCACCATCAAGCACACCTTCGGCCATTGCACCTTTAAACTTCAGAACATCAAGCATTTTATGTTCAATCGTACCCGTCGAAACAAGGTTAATGATTGATACATTGCGTTCTTGGCCAAGTCGATAAATGCGGGCAATGCGTTGTTCCAGAATGGCAGGATTCCACGGAATATCTAAGTTAATCAGCAAGGAAGCTGATTGCAGATTTAAGCCAACACCACCCGCATCGGTCGATAAGAAAACTCGGCTGTTAGGGTCGTTCTTGAAATTATCGAGTAAATCTTTTCGCTTCGTACTCTCAATACCGCCATGTAGGTTTTCAAACTTAATTTCTCGTTCGGTGAGTTCCTGAGCCACAAGCCTTGTCATACGTTCCCATTGACTGAAAATAACTACTTTTTCGTCGGAATTTTCTAAAAACTCGTCCAAAATATTCATTACTTCCTCAATCTTGGTATCGTGTCGAGTTTTTTGGTCGAGAATGTACGTACTATCACAAACCATTCGCATTTGGCTCAACGATAAAATCAAGCGTCGGCGGTCAGTTTCATTCAAGAAACCAAATTTACGCCATTTACTGACCAATTTTGCTACATTATCGCCCAAACTATTATGAATATCCATTTGTTCTTGTGTCATTGGCACAAACAAATTCTTATCCATTCGCTTCGGTAATTGCGATAAAACCTCTTTTTTTGTACGTCTGATTAAAATATCGGCAAGGAGTTTCGATATTTCGTGCAGGTTTTTATAGCCCACTACTTTGCCCGATTCGTCGCTAATCTGATACTGGTTTAAGAAACGATAAACAGGCCCCAGACGGAAAACATCAATGAGCTGAATGATTGAATATAGCTCTTCGAGTTTGTTTTCGAGTGGTGTTCCCGTAAGTATGATGGCGTAGGGTGTGATAAGTTTTTTGATTTGTTGCGAAACCTTCGTTTTCCAGTTTTTGATACGCTGGGCTTCGTCCAGAATCACCATGTCGGCCTCCATTTTATTCAATAAATCGAGGTCTTGGGTCATGGTATGGTAGCTCACAATGACATAGAAAGCATCAACGTACTGGTATTGGGCCGTACGTTTGATAAGCGAACCTTCAATGACATGCACCGAATTTTCGGTAAATCGTTCAATCTCCGATTTCCATTGGTACTTCAAAGAAGTCGGACAAACAATCAATACTCGGTTAATTCCCAGTTCTTTTTTATAGAGTTCGGCCGTAGTGATTGCTTGGAGGGTTTTTCCGAGTCCCATTTCGTCGGCAATGAGACTACGGCCTCCAATTGCAGCAAACAAAACACCTTTTTTCTGATACGGAAAAAGTTCTGCTTTGGCCAAACCTTCAAAATTTAGGTCTTCGCTACCTTCAGGAATCAGATTCATGAAAAACTCACGGCGACGAATCTTATCTCGCTCGCCAATTACAAAATCGAGGGCATCGGAGTAGCACCTAAAGCTTTTGCTGATTTTCTTGGCTTCTTCCAGAAAAACCTCGAATACGGCAAACGATTCTGGTTTTAGGATATTACTCTCATCAAAATAAATCTTGGCGAGCTGCGTGTAGGCATCTTTATTTTCGGAGCCGATTCGGATTTTTATCTGACGCCCATTTAGATAATCTAAATAAACCGAACTATAATGTGGTTGCAAACTACCTTCTTTAAATGCTTTTTTTGAACCATGAAGACTGCTTAAATAATGGAGCGTAGCACTGATGTGTTTGCAGACTCCCAAACGGTTAGTTTTAAAATCGAGACATTCGCAAAAG
This sequence comes from Emticicia sp., assembly GCA_023254245.1. Classification (GTDB taxonomy): domain Bacteria; phylum Bacteroidota; class Bacteroidia; order Cytophagales; family Spirosomataceae; genus Emticicia. The sequence continues at coordinate 995 of JALQYE010000046.1, read as the reverse complement.
TTTTGTGTGTCGTCGATGCTTCTGATGGCAACTTTATACGAGTTGTTGGTGGCCTTATTGATTACCTGAAAATCCGAAAAAAACTTTTCTTGCCCAATGTTTGTCACCAAAAACTCATTGTCTTGTCCGAATTGTTTTCTTAGGGCAATTTGCCATTGGTCGAGGGTTAAGTTGTCGGGCTTTCTGTAATAAGGTATTTTCTTGGGCGTTTCTACCTTTTTTTTCTTGGCAGATTTGCTTTTTGAAACTTTATGAGTTGCCATCGGAAGGTTTTTTGGGAGTATTTAAAATCTGCCCTAAGTTACGATATTTTTATGATTTGAGAAATTTGAAGCGAGTAAGGATTGTTTGGCAAGAAAAAAAGAGGAAGGCAAAGGCGTAAATAAGTAAAAGGAGTAGGAGCGTATCGCATACGCCCTACGGTATCAGGACTTATATATTAAACCAATAAGTAAGTTTCATAACTAAAGCTCGGCTTTTACTATTCAGTAGGCCTAAATTATAAGGTTTTTCAAGCATTTCGGGGTCGGTTGCGAAATAATTATCGGTATAAACAATGAAGAAATCGCTGGCTGGTTTGAAACGCCATTGAAAACGTGAATTAATATTCACATTGTTGGCTTGGTTATTATACTGCACGAAGGTTGTCCAGAATATATTTTTATTGAATGTGATTTCGGTACGTGGACTCACCAACCACAAAACCGCAGAATTGTATGGCTTAGGTAGCTTGATTCGATTGTGCGTAATATCAACCGAAAGTAACGCATGAGGGATAATACGATAATTGACAGTACTACCAAGCGATACGAAATGCCCATTGTAATATTCGCCAGCTCTACCGCTTAGGTTGAAGAAAAAAGGCTTATTGGTATTTGACTGAAAGCTAAAACGAGTTTGTTGATAGTAAAATCCTTGATTTTTGGCAAGTGCTTTTCCACCAGTATTGGTAGGGTCGAAGTCGCTGAACAAGTAAGTGTACATAAATCGGTAAG
>JALQYE010000469.1 GCA_023254245.1 Emticicia sp. | reverse complement strand
ATTAAAGATAATATAAAAATTAAAATAATAAAAATATTGATAAAATATGATTAGAAAAGATATAATTAAATAGATTATGGTTAAAATAATTATGAATATTATAAAATAAATTAGATACAAGAATAAAAACTACCCAAATATGTTCCCTACCTTTTAGGAAATATAAAAGACTTCTCCTGAGAATAAACTACTCATTTGGCATTGGAATATAGTCCACAATATCAATCTTCATATCCTTTATCTTGTGGTCATACGCCCTTGAGAATTTTTGAATACTTCTATTCTTTTTCTGGTATATGCTCCACACATGAGCCTGTCTAAATGTATGACCCCGTAAGGTTTTAAAATTATTCTGATTCAACCAATCACTAATTTGTTTGAAATTCCAATTCTCAATTTCATGATATTTTGTTATTATATCAAATAATTTTTGTTGATAATCTGAATAGGCTGGAATCCATAAATTTGAACATTTAAGCTCGACTGATAGCATTAAAGAGTATCCTTTTGGAATATCACTTTTATGGGTCTTTGGAGACAGCTTCGTTACGGTAGAGTAGTTCCCAAAGGGTTCATTCTGGTTTTCTGCTTTAAAGGCTG
>JALQYE010000468.1 GCA_023254245.1 Emticicia sp. | reverse complement strand
CATTGATCTTGGCCGTGAGTTCGACCACATTGGCGTCCAGCGCGCGCTGGACTTCACCGATGTCGGCAAACACCATGCCTTCGCCCTTGCCGTTGATGCGCTCGCGGGTCGTGTAGTACAGACCCAGCACCACGTCTTGCGAGGGCACGATGGAGGGTTCGCCGGAGGCGGGGAACAGCACGTTGTTGGAGGCCAGCATCAGCGTGCGGGCTTCCATCTGCGCTTCCACCGACAGCGGCACGTGAACGGCCATCTGGTCACCGTCAAAGTCGGCGTTGAAGGCCGCACACACCAGCGGGTGCAGCTGAATGGCCTTGCCTTCGATCAGGATCGGCTCAAATGCCTGGATGCCCAGACGGTGCAGCGTCGGGGCGCGGTTCAGCAGAACCGGGTGCTCCTTGATGACCTCTTCCAGGATGTCCCACACCACCGGAGTGCCGGATTCGACTTCCTTCTTGGCCGCCTTGATGGTGGTGGCGATGCCCATGGCTTCGAGGCGGGCGAAGATGAAGGGCTTGAACAATTCGAGCGCCATCAGCTTGGGCAGACCGCACTGGTGCAGCTTGAGGGTCGGGCCCACGGTGATCACGGAACGACCGGAG
>JALQYE010000467.1 GCA_023254245.1 Emticicia sp. | reverse complement strand
AGTTGGGTTGAGGAATTTTAGAATAATTGTAAAAGGCAGTATTGATTTTTCAATACTGCCTTTTTGTTTGGGCTAAAGCCCAGTTTTAATATATTTTCTGTTATCCGTCAGTTAAAACTGACGGCAATGAAAAAATCAAAGGAAAACTATTCATTGCCGTCTGCTTTAGCTGACGGATTGCAAGAAAGCAAATTCCTTTATTGACTTTAGTCAAAACAATACTATATTTACCAAAACAACTATGCTGTACAAATGTCTTATGTGAAAATTTGGGTTCATGTAGTCTTCTCTACTAAGAACCGATTTCCTTTTCTTACTAAAGATATTCGATATGAAGTATTTAATCATATCATCGAAAACTGCCGAGAGAAAGATATCTTTCTACAAGCAATCAATGGTTACACCGAGCATATTCATTGCTTGATTTCTTTGGGTAAAGACCAATCTATTGCTCATATTGCAAAACTAATCAAAGGAGAATCTTCATTTTGGATAAATAAGCAGCAGCTTACTGCACAGAAATTTTCTTGGCAAGATGATTATTTTGCAGTTTCGGTGAGTGAGTCACAAGTTGAGAAAGTTGTGAGCTACATAAAGAAACAAGAA
>JALQYE010000466.1 GCA_023254245.1 Emticicia sp. | reverse complement strand
CTATCCGCAATTTCAGATGCAAGCGGGTGTTACGGGTATGAATACTGTCAGAATGTACAATCCTGTAAAGCAATCGCAAGACCACGACCCGCACGGCGTCTTTATTAAAACTTGGGTAAAAGAACTTGAAAATTGCCCCGAAAACTTTATCCACGAACCGTGGAAAATGACACCAATGGAGCAAGATTTATATAATTTTCGTTTGGGTGAAAATTATCCTTTTCCGATAATCGAGTTAGAGCAAGCCACTAAATTTGCCAAAGATAAACTCTGGGGAATCAGAAAAAACATAGAAGTGAGAGCCGAAAGCAAGCGAATTTTGAGCAAACACGTTGTGCATCGCAAGAAAAAGAAATAATTTTGAAAACCACTAATTAAGAAACCTTCAGTGAAAAACCATAAACCCTACATTTACCTCCTGACTTCGATGTACATAGCAGGAGTAATTGGTCTAAACATAAATGTTACTGCCGAGCTTTTTAAATTCCTCACGCCTTTTAATCTGGTGGTATCGTTGGGCATTCTACTCTATTTTCATAATGATTGGAACCGTAATTTTATCATTTTTGTCGTAATTACTTTTTTTACAGGCTATTTCATTGAAGTTATTGGTGTAAA
>JALQYE010000465.1 GCA_023254245.1 Emticicia sp. | reverse complement strand
TCACCCGAAAAATGTCGGACGATTTTAGTAATATTTCCTCTTTAGTAATTTTCTGAACTGGCATTTTCAGTCGATAGTCCACAAACAAGTGGCTATGGTTTATTTTATTTGACTTCAAATGTAATAACTATTTTTTATTTACCAAACGATTGGTAGAATAAAGTTTAGATTCTATACATCAGCTATATGTACCATTCATAACTAATTATCAACAGTTTAGAGAATCAGTCCATAAAGTTTGAAACCTTATTTCTGTCAAAACCGTTGTGTTTTCATTCAGTTTTCTCTAAACAAATATGCAATTATCTTTATGAATCGAATGTTCGGATTTGCCCTCATGGCGGTCTTCTTTTTCTTGATTGATTTATACGTTTGGCAAGCTATAAAAGTAGTAATGCGTTCGGCTACTCTTTCTACCCAACGCATCGTTGGTTTTGGTTTCTGGGGGCTTACCGTATTCTCAATCCTTTCAATCATTGCCATTTTTACTTATATGCCCATGTCGGCACCCGTAAGAGCAAGTTTCAGAACCTTCTTAATGGCGGGAATTTTTATTCTCTATATCTCAAAGGTTTTCTCGGTTTTGGTATTAATTATTGATGATTTGATTCGATTCGGAAA
>JALQYE010000464.1 GCA_023254245.1 Emticicia sp. | reverse complement strand
TCGACATTTTATGAGACAAAAAAGTCACAAATAATAGTAAAAAATACTAAATCTACACCAATTGGGGAGAATAAACAAGCTACTCAATCTACACGACTTTTAACTGAAAATACTAATAAACCAGAACTGGAAAATATTGAAAAACGTACCTCCCAAAAAACTTATTCCGAAAATAAAGAAGCAAAAAAAGGTGTTGTTTCTAAAATAGGCAATAAGAATATTATGGAATCGGATAACTTACTTTCCAAAAGTAAGGTTGTTGATAACGAAGCTGCTGATACTGACATACACAAAATCGAGAAGAATCAAAGAATTGTTTCTATTTCCGCAGGAAATGAACTTTTGATTAAAAATAATGATGGATTTGATTCAAAAGCCCAAATTGAAAAGCCAAGTGACGCACTAACTTTAATTATCCAAAATGAAGCAAATAAAACAGAAATAAATGGTGAAAAACAGAATGGTTTTATTCAAGAATTAGCTTTTATAAAACCAAGAACAACAGATATTCAGATAGTTAGTAAGAATTTAGAAATACCAACAATAACTAAAAGTGAAGCTGTAATCGCATTTGAAGAGCCACGACGTGAACGCTTAGTTTTTATTCCACCAACTGAAGTTTAT
>JALQYE010000463.1 GCA_023254245.1 Emticicia sp. | reverse complement strand
CCAGTAGAGGCTTGATAATAACTTTCGAGCGATGGCGTAGCCGAACCCAACAAGATTTTTGCCCCTTGTTTCAGCCCCAACATAATGCCCACATCACGGGCGTGATAGCGAGGAGCAGGGTCATATTGTTTATACGAACTTTCGTGTTCTTCGTCGATAATCACCAAACCCAAATTGTCCATCGGCAAGAAAACTGCCGAACGCACACCCACCACAAATTGGTAGCGTCCTTCAAGCACACCTTTCCAAACCTCAACACGCTCATTATCCGAAAATTTGGAGTGATAAACGCCCATTTTATCACCAAAAACTCGTTTCATACGCACCACAATTTGGGTAGTTAGAGCAATTTCGGGCAATAAAAACAATACCTGTGAACCACCTTCCAATACTTTCTGAATCAAATCAATATAAATTTCAGTTTTCCCACTTCCCGTAATTCCGTGTAGCAGAACAATGTCTCTTTCTTGAAAATTACTTAAAATTTCGTTGCTGGCTTGTTGCTGGGCTTCGGTCAATTCGATTTTTACAGGCTCAGAAGGCATATCATCGCCAAAACGAGAAACCACCACTTCAAACTGCTCTAAAATACCCTTCTCAATCAATTTATTGAGCGAAGAATCAG
>JALQYE010000462.1 GCA_023254245.1 Emticicia sp. | reverse complement strand
AATAAAATCGAAGATATGAGACACTACAAATGTTTGAAAAATCAACGCTTTGAACACAATGAATTTGCATTGATTCCACTTCGAGATGAAGACCAGTTTTCGATAATGAAATGGCGGAATGAACAGATTTATCACCTTCGCCAAGCAAAACCACTCACCGAAGCTGACCAGAAAAATTACTTCGACAACGTTGTCTCGAAACTTTTTGAACAAGAGAACCCAAGTCAGTTGCTTTTTTCGTTCTTAAAAAACGGAGAGTGCATTGGCTACGGGGGCTTGGTTCATATCAATTGGATTGACCAAAACGCCGAAATTTCATTCATTATGGATACGGCTCTTGAAAAAGACTTTTTTGAACTTCATTGGAGCAATTATTTATCCTTGATAAAGAAAGTGGCGTTTGAAGAAATCAATTTTCATAAAATATTCACGTATGCTTTTGATTTACGCCCGCACTTGTACACAATGCTGTTAAAGAATGGCTTCGCAGAAGAAGCCCGACTAAAAGAACATTGTTATTTCGAAGGAAAATTTATCGACGTTTTGATTCATACCACTTATGCAGATTCATTACCGAAAAGCTAAACTATCAGACCTCGATTTATATTTTATGTGGACAAATGAC
>JALQYE010000461.1 GCA_023254245.1 Emticicia sp. | reverse complement strand
AAGCATATTTGGAATAATAGAGCCATCGACTTGTCCGCAAATGCCTTTGATAAGTAAATGCTCAATTTCGAGCGGTCCGTCGTTACGGTTTGGAGCAATGAGCATATCACAGGTAGAAGTACCCATTACTCGTACAAAATCATACGGCTCGATTTCGGCCCCAACCGCCCCCATGTGGCAGTCAAACGCCCCAACTCCGATGATTACTTTTGTAGAAAGCCCAAGTTTGGTTGCCCATTGTTCAGAAATCTGACCCATTGATTGGTCAGAGGTAAACGTATTCCTAAAGAGTCGTTCTCGTAAACCAGTTAGAAGTGGGTCGAGTCTTGTGAGAAATTCTTCCGATGGTAGCCCCTCAAACTCTTCGTGCCACATGGCTTTATGGCCCGCTGCACAACGTGAACGCTTCATGGTGAGTGGGTTTGTATTTCCAGTCAAAACTGCAGAAATCCAATCGCAATGTTCTACCCACGAAAAGGCTTTTTCTCGAATACTTTCATCAACTCTGAGTGTGCGGAGAATCTTTGCCCAAAACCACTCTGATGAATAAATTCCACCTACATATTTGGTAAAATCTACCTCCCAACCGTGAGCCAAATGATTGATTTCTTCGGCTTCGGCATTGG
>JALQYE010000460.1 GCA_023254245.1 Emticicia sp. | reverse complement strand
CATATAGAGAGTTATTTAAAAGAAAAGATTTGATTGGAGACATCACTAGCATGCAAGCTTGGTGGGACAATGATGGTGTATGGACAAGACCAAGAAAAGCTGGTCAAACAGAAATGGAATATCAAATGCGTAACTGGTATTATTTTAACTGGTTATGTGGAGATCATATCACAGAACAACATATTCATAATTTAGATGTGATCAACTGGTTCAAAGGTGGTTATCCTGTAAAAGCACAAGGATTTGGTGGTAGACAAGTAAGAACAAGTAAAGAGCATGGAGAAATTTTTGATCATCACTATGTTGAATTCGAATATGCAGACGGTTCTATTTTAAATAGTCAGTGTAGACATATGCCAGGCACGATGAGTAGAGTGGATGAATTATTAATTGGTACTAAAGGACGAATTGCATGTGGTGCAGCAAATATTAAAGATCATAGTGGAAAAATCATTTACCAATACGATACTAAAAAAGAAAACAATCCATACCAAACTGAACATGATGAATTATTTGCAGCCATTGCAAAAGGAGAATACAAATTTGCTGATGCAGAAAATGGTGCAAAGAGTACAATGACTTCTATTTTAGGTAGAATGGCAACTTATAGTGGACAGATGATGTATT
>JALQYE010000045.1 GCA_023254245.1 Emticicia sp. | reverse complement strand
CAAAATACCTGTTATAAGTACTTTCGCTAAATCAACGTTTATCATTTGAGCCATCTCGTTTTGAAACTGGTATGAGCATTCTTCGACTGCACAAACTGCCGCAATGAGTTGCGTACGCACGGCAGGCATTTTCAGAATATCAGAGAGCAATTTCTCAAACTCAATAACTTTGTCGGAGTTGAAATATTTTTTGTTGGAAGGCTTGTAAAAATCACGAGATTTGTCGGCATCAATTCGTTTGAGTTTTCCTTTAACTTTTTCAGTATCAAGAAAATACAAAAGGATTTTTACATAGAAATCGTACTCATCTCGTCGCATGGTTTCAAGATGCACGATGTCTTCAAACAACCAATCTTGGGCTTTTGATGGCACAACTTTGCCCAGTCCACTATCAGGGCTATGTATGATAAGGCGACGCAACGTGCCTACTTCGGACGATACAAATATATTATTCATTGTGAAATAACGAGTTAGAGTCCACGGACAGCAGTCCACCGACGAAAGAATTTATGTTTTAAAAACTAAGCTAATGTGATATAGAAAATTTCCTTTAGGAATGCTGAGATGAGTTAGGTTAGTAAAAACCGAAATTTGCCATGAAGGCAAGCAATTGAAAGAAGAAAACTAAAATTCGGTGTAATTGACAGAAATGGCGGTATAACCCCATAGGATTTTGGCTACAGTTTTCAACAAACCAGAGGTTATTGTGGGCTATATTTTTTTGTATTATTACCATACTATGTTGCAATATTACAAATCATTAGACTTATTTCAAAGGTTTTTCGAGCAAAATTCCTAACTTGCAATGTTCACATTTAAGACCCACAATGACCAATTTGTTTAGCCGAAATCGAGAACAGTCGCAGTTAATTTTATTCTTTCTTCATAATTTTTTTATCAGTATCGGAACCGTCTTAGTGTACGTTTCTGCCAATATTATTTTGCTCGAAAATCACCCAGAGTTTTCATTGCCAATTGCTTATGTTGTTTCTACACTGGCTATGATGGTTGTTGGGAAAATATACGAATATTACGAACACCATTACTTGCTGCAAACCCTCAGTATGCGGGTTTTATTGTCGGTTTTGGTGATTTCGATGCTCATGGGCTTGATAGTTTATGTGAGTCATTCGATTTTTACGGCTATCGTTATAATGGTTGGGTTCAGGATTATTTACTTGTTGGTCAATTTAGAGTTTTGGGGAGTTTCGGCGGTTGTTTTTGATGTGCGTCAGAGTAAACGTATTTTCAGCGTCATTGGCTCGGGCGATGTTCCTGCTAAAGCCATCGGTGCTATTCTGACGGTGCTTATTCATTCAACATCCTTGCTTTCTATTCTGATTGCAGTGGCGTTTGTTACTTTTTTACTGGCATTTTTCACCCAAAAACGTACTTTTCAGCTCACGGAAGTGCCACAGTCTCAACCCGAACGTAAGATTCGGAAAAGTGATGCCAAGTATATTCAACAACTTTTTGGAGGAAACCGATTGATATTTGAAATGTGCATCGGATTAGTGGCGGTAGCCCTCTCGGCTACTTGGATTGAGTATAATTTCTTCGTAAATGTCAAATACAAGTTTCATAACCAGCACGATGTTATTGCATTTGTGGGTTATACATTGGCCATTACCTATTCTATTTCGACTATCGTAAAATTGCTAATTTCGAGTAAAGTAATTGAACGTTTTGGGCTTCGCAATGCGTTGCTTTTTTTACCTATCGGTACTGTACTGATTTCGATAGTGTTGGTTATCATCTCAACTTTTCAAAACGATGAATCTGCACTATGGGTAGAATTTAGTGCTGCCTATTTGCTGTTCGAGGTAATGCGTCGAACCATTTTCGACCCTGTATTTTTGGTCATGTTTCAGCCACTTACTACCCATCAACGCCTCAAAGGACACACGCTTGCCAAAGGTTTTTATGAACCCCTCGGTATGGGAATTGCGGGCCTTTTGCTCTTGGCAGAATATTATTTTGATTTTTCGTTTACTTGGATTCATTTCGGTTTTACGGTTGTTTCGGCTTTTTGGGCTTCATATTATCTTAGTCGAGCCTTTCGACATTATATTATTGAGTTAAAATCGGCTCTGAGTAAGCGATTCTTGAGCGATGATGAATTGGTGATGCAGAAAGATGCCTTCAAGGCAATCATGAAAAACCTTGAAAGCGAAAAGCCCGAGGAAGTTATCAGTGCCATGGATTGGATAACTCGTTTCGACGCACCAAAATTAGAGTCACATCTGCCAAATTTACTCCAACACTCATCCGAAAACGTGCGTATCGCAGCCTTGCGTGCTGCCTATAAACTTGAATTAAATGCTGAAAGTATTAAAATTCTAAGTCATAATATTTTCACCGAACCCAATATAATTTGCCGACAATTGGGTGGACAAATTTTAAGTAAAAAAGGGGTTTGGACAGACGAAAAATTAAAAGAATACCTAACATCTGATGATTTGGCATTGGCTGAAGGGATTCTGAGAACCACGCTCGCTACGCCCAATAAAATTGGCAAACAGCAACTGGATAACTATTGTTTATCCGAAAGTAGTTTAGAGCAGAAACAAGTGGCTTTACGAGTCATAAAAGCTTTAAAATTAAGCGAATACGAGGTTTTTGTTTCAGACTCTTTATTGAAACCCGAACTTCAATCAGAGGCAATAAAAGCGGCAGGAAGTTTGGCTACGAAGCGATTGGTAGTTTCGCTGGCACAACTATTATTTAGCCATTCGATGGCCAAACGAGCATTGAAACAACTTATCGCTATCGGTGAAGAGGGTTTCGCCACAATTTCTACACTAAAAACTACTGATGATACCTTTGCACTCAGAAAACTTATTGGTTTTTGTGAGAAATATCAAACCGAAGATGCTCGGAAACTGCTGTTTTATCTAATCGAAAACAAAAATTGGGAAGTAAGTACGGCTGCTATGAAGGCTTTGAGCACTTTTGAAAAAAATGAATCTCATCAAGGCTTTTTTGAACAATCTTTGGAACATGAATTTAAGCATGTTTATCAACTTTTAAATGGTTTTGATTCGGTGCCAAAAGATACTTTGCACTATGAATTAGACCAAACTTCCGACCGTATTTTTTATATCTTGGCATCACTTTATGACCGAGAAATTGTGCAAGATGCCATGCAGGGAGTAGAACATTCATCGAAAGAAAAACGAGCCAATGCTCTTGAAATTTTGGACAATATTATTCCAAGAGAAATTTATAAATGCCTTCATGCACTGCTCGATGATTCGAGTATTGAAGAAAAGAAGAGTATTTTTAAAGAATATCTCGGTAAGAATACTGATTTGAAACCGTTCGTTTCGGTAATCATGGATAAAGGTGAACGTTATTTCGGAAATTGGACGATTGTACAAGCTTTGCAAGCATGGAGACCTGACCAGAGTAAATTTTCGTTAGGTGAGTTGAGTATTTTTGAAGCCTACCTCAATCATTCTAATACGCTCATAAGAGAAGCTGCTTATAAAAAACTTACTGAAAATGAGGTTTTTAGACAACAACCCGAATTTGAGAAATACATTAAACAAATAGATATGAGTCATTCACACGAAAAAGCGACAGTTTCGGAACTCGAACGAGTAATTGTATTAAAAAATACCCAACTTTTTGCTGAAACCCCCGAGAATGTACTAACTTCAATTGCTCCAATCATGAAAGAAGTCAGTTTTCATGAAGGAAAAACTATTTTCAAAAAAGGCGAAATAGGTAATTGTATGTATATCATTTACGCAGGCGAGATTGGCATTTATGACCACGATACATTGCTCGCAACTTTTACGAAAGGCGATGTTTTCGGAGAATTGGCCTTACTTGATGCCGAGCCTCGTTCGGCGTCGGCAATTGTTGAAGATGATGCTCTGGTTTTTAGAATCGACCAAAGCGATTTCTTTGATTTGATGGAAGAACGCAATGAATTACTTCGCAATGTGCTACGCATTTTGTGTCAACGTATCCGAAAGCAAAATGATAAAATCCGTACATTAAGCTAACTTTTAAAATTCATAAAATTCGATGAGTAAAATTGATTTTAGCGATGTTGTGGTAGCTACTTCGACCATGGCAGTTGTGATGGGGCTTGTTACAAAAATCTTAGAAACCAAGACTCGTGACCACAAGTTGCATACTATCCTAAATTTTGCTTGGCTCGGCATAATGTTGCTTACCATGCTCATCAATATGCTGGGTTACGAAGTGTCTTATTCAACGATTATATGTCTTACGGTTTTGTATGCTGTGCAGCGTTCAAAAGGTTTTCCTCCTGCCCGAATGCTGTCAATCGCTTTTGTGCCAGCCACTATTGTTTATCTAATAAACGATACCTTTTTACAACTCACCCCTAATTTTTTTAAAGATAATCGAGACTATTTTGATACCGCACGTGGATTTGCCTTTATGTGGGTTTTGGGCTTTACGATTTATGCCCAACGCCAAGCCAAACGTGATAAAGTAGTGCGTGATAAAGCTGAAGAAGAAAGAAGAATTATCGAAGCTAAAAAACAAGAACTCGAATACCAAGTGGCCGAACGTACTGCTGAATTAAGAAAACAGAAAGAATCGCTCGAAGAAGCTCTTGAAGAGCTAAAAACTACACAAAACCAACTCATTCAGGCTGAAAAAATGGCTTCTTTGGGCGAGCTTACGGCAGGAATTGCCCACGAAATTCAGAATCCGCTCAATTTTGTTAATAATTTTTCGGAGGTTTCGGTTGAGCTGTGCCAAGAATTGCAAGAAGAACTCGACCGTGAAGATTTCGACAAAACCTATATTGCCGAAATCTTGAATGATATCAGTCAGAACCAACAAAAAATTACGCATCACGGTCAGCGAGCAGCCAGCATCGTACGTGGTATGTTACAACATTCAAGAGCAAGTAATGGTCAAAAAGAATTGACCGATATAAACGCACTGGCCGATGAATACCTACGCCTCAGCTATCACGGACTAAGAGCCAAAGATAAAACTTTCAATGCCGATTTCAAGACTGATTTAGCGGTCGATTTACCTAAAATCGAATTAATTCCTCAAGATTTTGGTCGAGTCTTACTCAATATCATTAATAATGCGTTTTATGCAGTTCAACAAAAGGCAAAAATAGGTATCGAAGGCTATAAGCCAAGTGTTGTGGTGAGTACTGCTAAAATTGAGGACGAAATTGTAGTAAAAATAATAGATAATGGAGGAGGAATGCCAGAAAGCATAAAGACAAAGATTTTTCAACCATTTTTTACCACCAAACCAACTGGACAAGGCACTGGGCTGGGGCTTTCGTTGAGTTATGATATTGTCACGAAAGGGCATGGCGGAACGCTTGAGGTAGAAAGTATTGAGGGTGAAGGAACTAACTTTATCATTACATTACCGTTAAAATAAGTTCATTATGAAAAAGTACATTTGTTTGTTTTTTTTAATCTTCACTACAAATGTGCTTTTTGCACAACCTTTTAAGGATATTTCGATTGATAGCCTTAAAAATGAGCTGATAAAAGTCAAAGATGATACATCAAAAATCCTGATTTTAGATAGGCTTACTACTGTCTTAACTGCCAGTAATCCTACGCAAGCATTGCGTTATGGGCGAGAGGCTTGGGCATTGGCAAGTAAAATTAAATATGATAAAGGTAAAGTTCTCAGTGCTTTATCATCTGGGCAAATCATGCTCAATACTTCTGACTATTCAGAGGCACTTAATAAACTTTTGGAGGCAAAGTATTTGGCAGAAAAGAGCCAAATGGCAAAAGAAATTGTCAATATAAATCTGAAATTAGCCTTACTCTACACCAATAGAAAACAATTCAAAAGTGCTTTGGAGTATTTATCAAAGGCTAAGCGAGTTAGAGATTCTTTGCAAATACCCGACCTTGATTATTCGCTTAATCAAACCGCTGGATATGTCTATAAAGATATGGGCGAATTTCAAAAAGCACTTGGATTTTTTAAAAATGCTTATCAGAATTTAATAAAAAAGAAAGCAGCTCACCAATTATTAACAACCAGTTATTATATCGGAAGTACTTTTTCGGCTCTTAATCAAAGAGACTCAGCCTTGGCATACCTTCGTAAAAGTCTTACTTTTCAAGCAAAATTTCACGAAGGACGCGTTTATTATGGTTTAGCCAGTGTTTTTAAAACTTCCAACCAACTTGATTCAGCGATTTTTTATGCCAAGAAGGCACTTACTCGTTCTAACGAGAATCAGTTTATTCCTATTACTGTATTTTCGGCACAATTACTTTCGGAATTATACGAGAAGAAAAATGATTTAAAATCAGCGTTGTATTATACGAAGATTGCAACTGCCGAAAAAGATAGCCTTTTTAATAAAGAACAAGTTCGACAAATCGAACGCCTTGCGTATGATGAAAAAGAGCGTGAGTTGATGACTCAACGCCGAATTGAGGTGCATCAAGCTGACCTTGAAGATAAAATCAAAATCTACGGTCTTTCGGCTTTGTTGTTGATTGTGCTTTTGGTGCTTTTCTTTCTTTATCGAAATAATAAAATTAAGCATAAAGCTAATCAACTGTTGCATAGTCAGAAAGAAGAAATTGATATTCAGCGAGCTAAAGCTGAGAAAACTCTGCAAGATTTGAAAGCCACTCAAGCACAGTTAATTCAGTCGGAGAAATTAGCAAGCTTGGGTGAACTTACGGCAGGTATTGCTCACGAAATTCAGAATCCATTGAATTTTGTTAATAATTTTTCGGAATTAAGCATCGACCTTGCCCAAGAACTGAAAGAAGAAATTGAAAAGGTGAGTATTCCTGAAAAAGATAAAGAGTTTATCGATGAAATTATTTCGGATTTGACCCAAAACCAACAAAAAATCAATCAACATGGTAAACGGGCGAGTAGTATAGTAAAAGGAATGTTGCAACATTCTCGCACCAGTTCGGGTGAAAAAGAATTAACCGATATCAATGCCTTGGCGGATGAATATTTGAGACTTTCTTATCATGGTTTACGAGCGAAAGATAAAAGCGGTTCGACCTCTCGATTTAATGCTGATTTTAAGACTGACTTTGCTGAGAATTTGCCTAAAATCGCAATAATTCCACAAGAAATTGGTAGAGTTTTGTTGAATTTATTCAACAATGCGTTTTATGCGGTGAACCAACGAAACATTCACACTATAGAGACGTTGCATGCAGCGTCTCCACAAATGCAATACCATCCAATGATTTCTGTATCAACAGAAAAAATAGGAAATATTATTGAGATTAGGATTAAAGATAACGGCACAGGCATGAGTCAAGCCACCCAAGCAAAAATCTTTCAGCCATTTTTCACTACCAAACCTACGGGTGAAGGCACAGGTTTAGGGCTTTCGCTGAGTTATGATATTATTACAAAAGGGCATGGCGGCACGCTCGAAGTAGAAAGTGTCGAAGGTGAAGGAACAACTTTTATCATTAAATTACCTTATATTTGAAAGTGAATTTAAAACCAGATTATATTTCCCATGAAAATATTAGTTGTTGATGACGAAGAGGATGTAAGAGTGCTATTTCAGCAACGTTTTCGTCGAGAAATCCGTGCAGGTGAGTTTGATTTTGCCTTTAGTGGCTCTGGAGAAGAAGCTCTTGAATACCTGAAGGGACAGGATTTAGAAGCTATTTTGATTTTATCTGACATCAACATGCCAGGCATGAGTGGAATTGAACTTTTACGCCAAATTCGCTTAAAATCGCCGTCTTCACCGCCCACAATTATGATGATTACGGCCTATGGCGATGCCCAAAGCCACGACCAAGCTATGGCTCTGGGGGCCAACGATTTTCTTACAAAACCACTTGACTTCATCGAACTCAAACAAAAACTACAAAGCTCACTATGAACGCCAAAATAATGGTAGTTGATGATGAGGCCGATTTAGAAATCCTCATCAAACAAAAATTCCGCCGACAGATACGAGAAAAAGTATACGAGTTCTCCTTTGCGGCCAACGGTGCCGAAGCATTAAGGCTTTTGCAGGAGCAGCCCGATATTGATATGATATTGAGCGATATTAATATGCCAGAAATGGACGGTTTGACTTTGCTAACAAAGTTGGCCGAACAAAATCCACTTTTAAAATCGGTAATCGTTTCGGCTTATGGCGACATGGACAATATCAGAGTGGCCATGAATCGTGGAGCATTTGATTTTTTGTGCAAACCCATCAATTTCGAAGATTTAGAACTCACCGTTGAGAAAACCCTCAAGCACGTAGTGCAACTTCGTGAGACTCTCCAAGCCATCAAAGAAAATAATATCTTGAAAATGTATGTCGATGAAAATGTATTAAAATTTATGGGAAGCCACGAGTTTGAAACTTCATTGACAGCCAACGAAACTATTCAGGCCTCGGTTTTATTTGTTGATATCTGTGGTTTTACAGCTATTTCCGAAAAGGAATCGCCTGATGTAGTCGTAAATCTTATCAATAAATACTTTGATGTGATGGTCAAAGAAATTATTGAGCAGGGTGGCCATATTGATAAATTCATGGGCGATGCTGTAATGGCTGTTTTCAGAGGCGACTACCACCTCGACCGTGCCATTGAAGCGGCCTTAGCTCTTCGTGAGAAAATTGATGCCATCGAAGAGAGTCTACCTAATCATATTACTTACTTACCCAAAGTTTCGATAGGTATCAATACTGGCGAAGTTATCTCGGGCAACATTGGTTCTGCCTCGCTTCGTCGTTTAGATTATACAGTTATCGGCGATGTAGTGAACACCGCACAACGCCTGCAATCGGCTGCCAAACCAAGTCAAATTTTATTGAGTGAAAGTGCCTATCAGCTCGTGAAAGAATCGTTTACTTGCCAAGAAGTTGGCGAGATTAATCTAAAAAACAAAGCCTATCCTGTGAAGGTATATGAAGTAGTTTCTTGAAAAAATCCTAAAAACTACATAAAAATTATTCAATTTACGGAACAACAATGCTTTATTTAGAGTTATTATAATTAAGAATAGCATCTTGGCTATTTTGATTGTATCTTTGCAAATTAATAAGCATACGAAAGTTGTTTCGTAAATCATTGAATTCTTTAAAAAGCAAAAAAATAAAATGCTCACTATCAGTAATTTACACGCCAGAATTGAGGAGAAAGAAATATTACGAGGAATAAATTTAGAAATCAAACCAGGTGAAGTACATGCCATTATGGGGCCAAACGGTTCTGGTAAAAGTACCTTAGCTTCGGTTTTGGCAGGTCGTGAAGACTACGAAGTAACCGATGGTTCGGTTACCTTTCACGGAAAGGACTTACTTGATTTAGCTCCTGAAAAACGTGCTGCTGAAGGTATTTTCTTGGCGTTTCAATACCCTGTAGAGATTCCAGGCGTAACAACCATCAACTTCTTAAAGACGGCTCTCAACGAAATCCGTAAATACAATGGTCAAGAGCCTCTTGATGCTGCTCAGTTCTTAAAGAGAATGAAAGAGAAAGCAAAATTGGTAAAAATCGATGATGCTCTTTTGAAACGCTCACTCAACGAAGGTTTCTCGGGTGGAGAGAAAAAACGTAACGAAATTTTCCAAATGGCTATGCTTGAGCCATCATTAGGGCTTTTGGATGAAACTGATTCTGGCCTTGATATTGATGCTCTTCGTATTGTTGCTGAAGGCGTAAACCAACTTCGTGATGGTAAACGCTCATTTGTAGTAGTTACGCACTACCAACGCTTACTCGATTATATCGTTCCAGATTTTGTTCACGTACTTTATAAAGGGCGTATCGTAAAATCAGGTACAAAAGAATTAGCCCTTGAGTTAGAAGAAAAAGGTTATGACTGGATTAAGAACGAGGTTGATGCTTTAGAAACAGTATAACCCCAGCCCCAAAAGGGGAGTAAGATGGAATATTTGCAAATTAAAGATAGCCCGAAGCCAGTGGGGCATTATTCACAAGCAATCGTGAGTAATGGAATGCTTTTTTCCTCAGGCATTTTGCCGATAAAAATCAAAACGGCTGAAAAATTACCCATTGATTCAAGTATTGAAGAACAGCTATTACTTGTTTTTGAAAACTTGACTCAGATTTTGCAGGAAGCAGGGCTAACTACCGATAAGGTAATAAAAACAACGATATATATTGCAGGTGGCGAAAATTGGGGTATTGTAAATCAGCTTTATGCTCAGTTTTTTGTTGAACACCGCCCCGCACGTTCCATCATTCCAGTACCAGAGTTACACTTTGGCTATAAAGTAGAATTAGAAGCAATCGCAGAATTGTAGAACAATTTTCCGAAATTGTTCGGAGAAATTGATTATAGAAAAATTTGACTAATGAGTTCAATAGACAATAAAGACGCTTCGGGTCTTAAAGCAGAATTAATCGCTGATTTTCAGTCATCACAAGCTAAGTTGAATGGCAAAAGTGCGTTGCCAGTTCATCAGCTACGTGGCGAAGCGATGCAAAATTTTGACAAATTAGGTTTTCCAACTACTCGTCATGAAGAGTGGAAATACTCTAATGTAAGCAATTTAGTAAAGCAAACTTTCGATTTTCATACAAAAACCGATTTCAATCAGGCTGACCTTGATAAAATTCCGTTGCCGCACCTTACTGGTAATGTTTTGTATTTTATCAATGGTGTCTATAATGCTGAACTTTCGCAGATTGCAACGGCAGAAAATAAACTAAAAGTTATTCCATTTGCTGATGCTCTTGCTCAGCAACCAGAACTAATTGAAGGGTATTTCGGTAAATATGCGAATTACGAAACCGATGCTTTTACTGCTCTAAATACAGCTCTTGCTAATGATGGAGTAGTGGTGCAAGTAGCTGATAATAAGATAGTTGAAGAGCCAATTATTCTACGTTTCATTTCAGATGTTCGTTCGGCAAATGTGGGGTCACAGCCCCGTAATTTAATTATTGTTGGCAAAAACTCACAAGTAAAAATTGCCGAAGCCTACCGCACAGTTGGAGAGGAAGCGGCTTTTGTGAATACAGTAACCGAAATCATTGTCGACGAGTCGGCAATGGTTGATTATTACAAAGTCCAAAACGAAAGTGATAAATCGTATCATATCGGTACAACCCAAGTTTACCAAAAAGGCAATAGTTATTTTTATGCAGCCACTGCCACACTTAATGGCGGTTTTGTGAGAAATAATCTCAATGTAGTGCTTGATGGTGAGCATATCGAAAGCCGTTTGTTTGGCTTATACGTGCCAAATGGCAAGCAACACGTTGATAATCATACGGTTGTTGACCACCGCAAACCCAATTGCGAAAGCCACGAGCTTTACAAAGGAATTTTGATGGATAAATCGACAGGAGTTTTCAATGGTAAGATTTTCGTGAGAGAAGACGCCCAGAAAACAAATGCGTATCAAAATTGCCGCAACGTAGTGACATCGGATGAAGCTACGATGAATACCAAACCTCAGTTGGAAATTTGGGCAGATGATGTGAAGTGTTCGCACGGAACAACTACTGGTCAACTAAACGATGAAGCAATTTTTTACATGCAATCTCGCGGGATTCCGAAAAAAGAAGCCATTCGCTTACAGCTTTTAGCTTTTGCTCAAGACGTTGTAACACAAATCAAAATTGATTCAATTAGAGAATATATCGAAGAATTGATTCTTGCAAAGTTAGAAGCAGCGTAAGATTACTTCGTTTACCAATAAAACGCCTCATAATCATCTGATTATGAGGCGTTTTTGTTTGATACCTACTTCAATACTTCTACTGAAATCTTGCTATCGGCATAAATGCGATGCGTTGCTTTCTGAAAATCCTTTTCCTCGGCTTTATAGATATTTGGTACAAATTTTTGAGGATTAATATCAAACAATGGAAAGGCCGTTGACTGTACTTGAATCATGATTTTATGGCCTTTTTTAAATGTGTGCAAAACATCTTGCAAACGGAAATTAATATCAGTCTTCTTATTTGCCACCAAAGGTTCTGGTTTTGAAAACGAGTTTCGGAAACGAGAACGCATGATTTCGCTACGTACCATTTGTTGGTAGCCTCCCAATGTAATGTGTTTGGGGGTGTATGGCGAGTTTGGTTCATCACCAGGGTAAACATCAATTAATTTAACAAAAAAATCAGCATCAGTTCCTGTTGTTGAAACTTTAAGGTTTGCCATTATTTCGCCGCCGAGTGTAATATCTTCTGTCAAAACCTCCGTTTCGTAAGTCATTACATCAGTCCTGCGGCCAGCAAAACGTTGGTCTTCACTCATATAATTTCGTGGACTAAAGCCTGTAATTTGCTTTGGGTCTTCGGTGTATGGTACTGGTTTGGATGGGTCAGAAATGTATTCTCCAAAACCTTTTCCAGTCATTTCGTTCGCTAATTTACCATTTGGATTTAAGTAAAAATCAATTTTTTGAGCAGTTTTTACTGGATACTCAGCAAACTCACGCCATTCTTTTTTCCCAGTATCGAATAAATATGCTTCGGGTAAACCAGTTTTTCCATCGCCTGACTCCTTCAAAAAGTGTTTGAAAAATTTCAACTCCATATTTTTCTGAAAATAAGTAGAAACACTATCGCCAAAATATACATTTGAGTGAAAATGATGTCCACGTTCACGAGCCCAATCTCCATGTCCAAAAGGCCCCATTACAATTGTATTATAGGCATTTGTATTATATTTTTCTAAATTTTTATAAATATTCAATGGGCCAGGTAAATCTTCGGCATCAAACCATCCGCCAACTACCATGATTGCAGGAAGGTTTTTGACATTTTTTAGGTGTGGAAGGATATTTCGTTTTTGCCAAAATTCATCATAATTGGGGTGTTCGACGAGTTCATTCCAAAAGAAATTATCACCATAAACTTTGTTGAAGTTTTTTAGAGGAGTCATGGTTTTGTACCAATCAAAACCATCGATTGTATTGAGCTTTGGAAATTTATCATCATACCACGAATTGGGCGTTGGCTGTGGATGCTGTACTCCAAAAACAGGAAAAGTCATGCCATAACCCAAAGTAAAAGCCCCATTATGGTGAAAATCATCAAAGAAAAAGTCAGAAATGGGTGCTTGTGGTGAAGCTGCTTTCAAGGCTGGATGCCCGCATAAAGCTCCTGCAATGGTATAAAAACCAGGGTAAGAAATGCCATATTGCCCAACTCGACCATTGTTGTTTGGGATATTTTTTACTAACCAGTCAATGGTATCGTAAGTATCTGAGGCTTCATCAATATCAGTTGGCTTTGTTTTGTTAGCAATATGAGGGGTCATATTGGTGAATACTCCTTCCGACATCCAGCGTCCACGTACATCTTGTTCAACAAAAATGAACTTTTCTCGCATCATATAGCGTGAATAATACAACATTTTTGGGTATTCTTCCTTCCCGTAAGGAACAACATCATAGCAAGTTCGCTGCATCATAATCGGGTAAGTATTATTTGGAGAAGCATCTTTTGGCGTATAGATATTGGTAAAAAGTTTTACCCCATCTCGCATTGAAATTTGTACTTGGGTTTTTATGTAGTTTTCTCTCACAAAAGCAGAATCTTGCTGTGCGACAGTTAGCGTTTGAGCTTTTGCTGTAATTGATAATATGCTTACTACCAATAAAATAAAAGTTTTTTTCATGAGTTTGTAGAAGAGTTGATTACTGTTTTTTTGAGTTAATTATTTTAAAAATTTGAGCCACTATCTTAATAAAAATAGTGGCTCAAGCTATATTATCTAAAACTGTTGAATTTTTATGCTGTTTCATTTAGTTCTCCTTCCCACTTAGCTACAACTGCCGTTGCAACAGCGTTTCCAGCTACGGAAGTTGCTGAGCGACCCATATCCAGTAGCCAGTCAACCGCTAAAACCAAACTGATACCTTCTTGCGGAAGTCCAAACATAGTAAGCGTTCCTGCAATTACCACTAACGATGCACGTGGCACACCCGCAATACCTTTACTGGTGAGCAAAAGCGTAAGTAACATTGTGATTTGTTGGCCGAGCGATAATTCAATGCCATAAATTTGAGCGATAAAGCCCGTAGCAAAAGTCATATACATCATTGAGCCATCGAGGTTAAACGAGTAACCCAACGGCAAAACAAAGCTGATGATACGCTCTGAGATACCGAATTTCTTTAACTGCTCAATCTGCAATGGCATTGATGCCTCCGAACTGGCGGTGCTAAACGACAAGAAAAGGGCATCTTTTACGTATTTCAGTAATTTCCAATAGTCAATTTTTTGTGTAAGACATATCACCCACAAAACGATAATGATGAAAAATGCGAGTGTTGCGAAGAAACAAACAATCAAATACAAATAGCCACCTAAAACACCTAAACCTTTAGAGGCAATTACAGCAGCAACTGAGCCAAACACTGCGTACGGGGCAAATGTCATTACGTATCCAACAATCTTAAACATTACTTCAGCCACAGCATCGAGGGCTTTGGTAACACTTTTACCTTTTTCGTCAATGGCTGCCAACGCTACGCCAAAAAACAGAGAAAATACAACAATCTGTAGGACTTCATTGCTGGAAAGTGCTTCAAAAATACTTTTTGGGAAAACGTGCGTAATAAAGTTTTCGAGGGTCATTTTTTTTGCTTCGATTCCTGTTTCTGAACCACTACTTGGTAAATCGAGTGTCATTACTTTACCTGGTTTCATGACGTTTACGGCTACCATACCTGCTACCAACGAAAGGATTGTAGCAAAATAAAAATAGCCCAATGTTTTAAGTCCGATTCGACCCACTACTTTAAAATCACCCAATTTGGCAATTCCAACGGTTAGGATTGAAAAAACTAACGGCCCCAGAATCATTTGAATCAAACGAAGAAATATTTTAGAAAGCAATTGGAGATACGAACTCCAATCTTTCACTCCCTCGTTGGCTTTTAGTTGTTCGGGTGTAAGCAGGGCGGCATCTTTGATGCTGTACTGACCTAAATCGAAATGATTATGAATAAAATAACCGACAATGATACCGAGCGTCATGCCGATGAAGATTTTCCAGGTAATGTTTAATTTCATAGTGTTAATTACATCCTCCACCTAAAGGATGTGCTTTTTAGTTAGTTGATTTACTCCTTGCCCTATGGGAGTGTTAAATATCTTCTTTGGTTATATTTTAGTCAACCAACATCAGCATTTAGGGACTTTTATTCCCCTTTAGGGGTTAGGGGTTTTGAATACTCGCTGATAAATTGGTTTTCGATAAAGGAATTGAAGATACAAGATAGGATAAAAAATGTAATCTGTCAAAACTGTGGGCGTACGAAATTCTATTTCATCAATAATTTTGCTCCCAGAAGTAGTATTATCTCTTACGATTCGGTGCTTATGTTTCCAATAATTTAGAAAAAAAGGAAGTGTTATTCCTTCATCAATAAAGAACGATTCGTCTGCCGATAAATAAGAATCGGTGATTTTACTCACCCAAAGTTGCCGTAAAATAAAAAAGTTTAGTTCAAATGTAACTTTTTCACCAACTTTCTGTCCAAAGGATATAAGCTTCACGGGAGGAAATGGAGGCGATAATTTGAGTAGCAGTTTATCATCAAATTGTTCCCATACATCACTAACCGACTGTTCAACAGCGGTTTCAATAGTTATTTTCATTGTTGGTAGCTTGTTTTGAGTAAAATAAAAAAGAAGGCTGAAGCCAGATATATAAGTAGGAATACCGTGAAATACGTACTAAAAATCAGGGGTTTTTACGCTAAAATTTATAAATATTCTTTCAGACCTTTGTTATGTTCAATTAACCCTAAAAAACAACTTTATGTTTTTAGAAATTTACACAAGTCTTAGTCATTTAATTATGATTTATCCGCTACAATTTTTGTTGGTTAGTGTGTTGCTCGTTTTGGGGATGTATGAATTATATCATTTTTTAGAATTAGGGAGATTTTTAAGCATAGGCCGAAACTTCGGCCAGCGTAGATATATTAAGTAGATTATGTTTCATCATAGTGGTTAGGGTTGTATACAAAGAGCCGTTTCATTTGAGACGGTTTTTTTGTTAGGGTACAGTTTCAAATGCATTTCGTGTTTTGTTTGTTTTCTTAATATAATTATAGTAATTATAAAAAAAGTATATTTTTTTCTAAAAAAATGCAGCATTTATACTAATTTCGGTTTTACGATAATACTTATAACCAAATAGTTACAATGAAATGCTTCATACTTTTCCTCTGGATTTATCTCGGAGGCTTGACTTCTATTTTTGCACAACAGGTGCTTTTTCAAGGTTTTTATTGGGATTATCCGAAGACAGGTCAAGGCTATAATTGGTCAGATACCCTCAAAAATAAAGCTCCTGAATTATCGGCTGCAGGATTTACTCATATATGGTTTCCGCCATTTGCTGGTAATGGTAATAAATCAGGTGGCTATGACCCCAAAGATTTATTTATCGGACAAAATTCTACACAGACTTCGCTCGGGACGAAACAAGAGATAAAAGATATGATAGCCACATTTGGAGAGAATAATCTGAAAGCGGTGGGAGATATGGTTTATAATCACCGTGATGGTGGAAAACCCGAAGCCAATAATGCCGTGAAGGAATATATGTTATTTTATGCAGGGAGAAACGATGGTTCTTGTCCTGGTACTTCTTACAAATCACCGTTTCCTTCTGACCGTGTGAGAATGATGATTCCAATTGGTGGTTCTACTGGCTTGGGTACAGGTAC
Organism: Emticicia sp.; assembly: GCA_023254245.1. Lineage (GTDB taxonomy): Bacteria > Bacteroidota > Bacteroidia > Cytophagales > Spirosomataceae > Emticicia. The sequence goes on along the minus strand of JALQYE010000045.1, from coordinate 8,498 downwards.
CTATTATGTGAGTATTGGTTCTCGTTCGGGCGGGTACATAGGTAAGAAAATCATGTTTTTTGCAACCACTACCAAAGCCGGTGGTGGGCAAGCTTGGGATTTTGTGAATGGTTGCGACCCGAAGAATACGGCTATCACAGTTAATGTTGATATTGCCGCATCGGGTGCTGAATTTGTAACCAATCTAAAACAAGGTTACTGGAATACATTTGATTTTGCGAATGATATTGATGAATTTAAGATTACATTAGATACCTCAGATTTTAATTCAGCGGGTGATACTTTAGTAATTCAAGCAATAAATCTCTGTGGAGACTACACTGACCATCGCATTTCAAAGATTTGGTACACTGGTCAAAATACAGACATTGCTAATCCATCAAATTGGAATTCGGCTGCCTATAAAGTTCAATTTCAGACCTACACCGATTTTTCGGATTTACCGAGTGGGCGTGGTGGAAGTAATTGGAAATCATTCAGACCAAACTGGAATGAAGGTGGGCCAAGCACTACGGGTGGGGCAACTACTACTTGTTTGGGGCCACAATGGAGTATGCAAAGCATGGATTATTTCTATGATTACGACCATAACCAATCAATGGCTCGTGATACCTTGATTGCTTGGACAAAATGGGCGTATGATGAATTAAATGTAAGAGGGCTACGAATGGACGCCATAAAGCATTTTGATGCAAATTTCGTTGGTAAAATGCTTACCGAAATGTATAATGCTAATAAAATTCCTGATTTTGTGGTAGGAGAGTGGTATGGGCAAGAAAACCCTGCCATTCAAAATTGGGTAGCCGATGTGAATGCTTCGATGAGTGTGGCCGCACGAACGGCAATTCAGCCAAAGGTATTTGATTTTGCTCTGAGAGATGCCCTCAAACAAGCCTGTGATAATGGTGCTGATGCCCGATACGCTTTCTATAATAGTTTCAGAGATGCTCGTGGTATGAGTGGCTTCAATTTAGTGACCTTTGTGAATAACCATGATTGCAGAAGTTCGAATCCAACTTATGGCGATGCTCTGGTTTGGCAAAATCCGATTTTGGCTTATGCCTATATCCTAACAAATAATCAGTTGGGGGTACCTACGGTTTTTTACCCTGATTATTATGGGTATCCAGCACATAATACTACTTATGGAACTGATACTTATGGTTTTGACTATCATCCAACAGGTTTACAGCCTTTGAAAAAAGAAATCGACCAACTTTTACAGATTCAGAAGCGATTTATTAATGGTTCGCAAACGGTTCATTATCTCAATCATTATGGTGGTGCAACTAACCCCGTACCTTCGCCAAATTTTTACCAAAAAGGCAAACATTGGCGAAGTCTGATTTATCAACTTGACTCAACTGGAAGTGCTGGTAAGCGAGAATTAATTGTAGCCATCAACTTTGATGATGATAGCTTGAAAGTCAATCATTTAATAGCAAATGCTGGTCGTTATCCAGCAGGAACAAAGTTTACTGATATTCTTCAGAAATCTTCAACACTGACTACAACTACCGATGCTCAAAATCGGATTTTTATTTCGTTACCTCCTAAGAGTTTTACCGTCTATATACAAGGTGAACCTCCATGTTTTGGATATGATTTGACTAAAAAAATATCGAATGGTAGCATTATAAAATTTGAGTCGCCAGATATGATTTCTGCATCAAATTTAATCGAAAATGGCACAACTATTAAATATGATGCCGCCAAGAAAATTTTACTAAATCCAGGTTTTAAGGCTGAGCAAGGAGTAATCTTCGAGGCTTTTATTGATGGATGTGGTGGTAGGAAATAATTACTTCCAAAACAAAATTGCTGACAATATAACTTTTTATTTATGAAGAAACTTTTTATTTCTTTTGCTGAAAAACTTATTGCTGTATCTATCATTTTTACACTTTACTCACAGGCTGCGACGGCAAGTAGCGGTATTTTTGAGACTTATATAATTATACAAGCTAATGGTGGCTCCGCAAATTATTATGACTTGTATGCCTCTACCGCAAATCCAGATTTTCAAGGGTATAATTTTGGTACATTTTCTTGTGCTAATTCATTGGTTATAAAGGGTGGACAAAATAAAACTTATAAGAATGGTGCGGATGATATTCTGAATGGCTACTTGTATTATAAGGTGTATAAAAACGGAACAGACCCTAATACAGTAAGTTTTACCTCAATTAATCTTGCTTTTGATATAAACTTATCGAATCCAGGCGACCAACAATGGACAACTTCTACTGCTAATAACAACATTTTGCAGGGCTTAGCCGATGGAACTTATACGGTGGAGGTTTACTCAAGTGCAGATTTTACGTATAATGGTAATAGTGGAACGCATTATCAAAATGTTAGTGGAACTAATTATAAGGCTACTTTTACAATTAGTAACCCGATAATAATCACAACGAACCCGACAACGCCGACAGTTTGTTATGGCAGTAGTACATCTTTAGCCGCCGCTGCAACAGGAAACGATGCTTATATATGGCAAAAGCAAAATGGGGTTTCTTGGACGAATGTAAGTAGCGGCTCATTGGCCAGTGGTGTAACTACAACATTGAATCTTACGAATATAACCACAACAGAAGTATATCGTTGTCTATTTACGAATTGCGGAGGTATCAATACTTTGTCAACGCAAACAGTAACAGTTACTCCACAAAGACCAATAATTAATTTGCAACCTATTTCGCAGTCAGATTGTGATGGAAATGTTGTTGATTTTAATATTACAGTTTCGGCAGGAAATACTTTTACTTGGCAACGAAAGAAACCAACCGATGCTTCTTTTCTCCAAGTTACGGCTACAACAAATTCGGTAATTACGAATACAACTACTACATCACAGTTAAAAGTTAGGAATATAGGTAATACTGAAAATCCACATTTATCACAATATCAGTGTACTATAACAGATGCAAATTCGTGTACTACTACAACAAATGTTGCTAACTTATCGGTTAACTCTATTGGAAATATTGCCGATTCTCCAACAGTTTGTGAGCGTGGAACAACCAGTTTTACAACTACCTTGGTTGGGACAGCTACTGCAATAAAATGGCAAAAAGGTACAAGTGAAACATCAGCTGCATCTTATGCTGATATGACGGATAACTCGCCAAATATTGTAGGTTCAAGCACAACTACATTATCTTTAACAAATATTCCTTTAACTGATAATAATACTTTCTATCGAGTTAGAAGTACTTTTGCCACAGTAACAAATAGTGGTGCTGGAACTTGTACCCAAACACAATCTGTGACAGCTGCAATTACAGGTAAACTTACAGTAATTGCAGCCCCAACTGCTCCAACAGCAAATAGTGCTTCTCGCTGCGATGTTGGTGCAGTGACTCTTACGGCAACGTCTACTTTAGGAGCAGGCGAAAGTTTTAGATGGTATGATAGTAATGTGTCTACAACAGTTTTAGGGACAAATGCCAGTTATACAACAACATCGTTGGCTGTTGGTACATATACTTATTATTTGAGTGTTTATAATAGTTCGACCACTTGCGAAAGTACTCGTACACCAGTAACCGTTACAATAAATCCTTTACCATCTATTACTCTGAGTAGTGTTACAGCCATTTGTAATAATACAACTACTTTTAGTTTACCTTTTGGCTCAACAACAAATGCACCTAATCAATATAGTATTTCGGGTGGAAACCCTGCTTTGAGTGGCTTTTCGACAATTTCAAATGCCTCTTTGGGAAGCTCGCCGATAAGTGTACCCATCCCAGCCAATGCTTTACCAAATACCTATCAGTTTGTTATTTCTGTGAAAAATACCACTACTACGTGTGTTTCGCCTAATCAAATTTTTAGCGTAAAAATTAATGATACGCCTACACTACCAACTATAATCACCCCTATTAATTACTGTCAAAATGCACCAACCAGTGTACTAACAGCTACTGCAAATGGTATAAATTCTTTGTTATGGTATGGTACAAATTCAGTAGGTGGTACCTCGAGTTTATCCGCTCCGAATCCATCTTCAAATACGGTAGGAACGACAACTTATTATGTCAGCCAGCTAAGTACAGATAATTGCGAAAGTTCAAGAGCTGCTATTGAAGTCGTTATTAATGTTATTCCTGCTCCACCAAGTGTTACTACTACGGTTGCATATTGTAAAAATAGTACAGCAACAGCCCTTTCAGCCTCGGCGACAGGCTCAAATTCATTGATATGGTATGATGAAAATGATAATGTTTTGTCCTCTGCTCCTACACCAAATACCACTACAGTTGGAGTCCAGATTTTTAAAGTAAGCCAAAAAAGTCCTTCACCTGCAAATTGTGAAAGTGCAAAAATTACAATTAGCGTAGCAATTAATGAGTTACCTCCAGCACCGACTGTGGTGACACCCGTAAATTATTGTCAAAATGCCGCAGCTACAGCATTAACAGCTACCGTAACTGGTTTAAATGCTTTAGTGTGGTATGGAACAAATTCAGTTGGAGGAGCATCGAGTGGAACTGCTCCAACACCAATTACAACATCGGTAGGAACAGCGAGCTATTATGTGAGTCAAAAAGATGCGAATAATTGTGAAAGTACAAGAGCAAAAATTGATATTGAGGTATCGCCAAGTGTAACAGCGACAATTTCAGGCACAAATGCTTTTTGTATTACGGGAGTATTGAATAGTTCAACTACTTTGACCGCCAATCCTACGGGCGGAAATGGGTCATATACTTATCAATGGCAGAATTTAGCTGGAAATATAGCATCGGCAGCTTTCCAAAGTTATGATGTAAATAGTTCAGTTCAGTCAGCTAACTCGGATACATATAGAGTGACTGTCATGTCTGGTTACTGTACTGCAACAGCAAGTGTGACTGTTACGAAACAAGGTTGGCTTGATATTCCGAGTGTTTCTGGCAATACACCTGATATTTGTGGAAGCGGCTCAAAAACTTTGTCGATTGTTAGTCCAAGTGGGTTTGGTACTTATAAATGGTTTGCAGATGCTACAACTCTAACGCAACTTACGGCAGGAATAAGCTTTGCTACGCCAAACCTTACTTCAACGACAACCTATTATGTGGCTCGTGAACAGCAAATCACGGCAAATCTCAGTTGTCAAACTGCCAGAACTGCTACAACAGTTAATGTAAACACCATCCCTGAAACACCAACTATTCTTAATTCTGCTAATAAAACAAACTTTTGTAATAGTGAATCAAGTTTTTCTCTATCAGTTTCGTGTGCATCGGGTAATGCACAGTATCGATTGAATAATGGTAATTGGGCAAATGGAAGCTCAGTTTCGATTACTCCATCTACTTATACATCGGTCACTACTCTTAATTATGATTTCAAATGTTTGCTAAGTGCAAGTTGCGAGAGTGCTGTGACTTCTACCAGTATTGTAGTAAACCCTGCTCCAAATGCACCAAGTATTTCGGGCAATACGAGCATTTGTTCTGGCACTTCGACGACTTTAACGGCAAGTGGTTGTGCAGGAACAGTTGTTTGGTCGAATGGTACAAGTGCTACGGCCATCACAGTTTCTTCATCAGGCACTTATAATGCAACTTGTACTGTCAGCGGTTGTACGAGTGTAGTTTCATCAACGCAGACAATCGTGGTAAATACAATTCCTTCGGCCCCAACAGTAACATCAGATGATACTGATAATATTGTGTGTGCAGGTACAAACGTAAAATTAAGTGTAAGTGATTGTGCTGGAACGGTCGTTTGGTCGAATGGTACAAGTGCCACATCAATAAATATTTTGGCTTCGGGCACATATAATGCCACTTGTACGGTCAATAGTTGTACGAGTGTCGCTTCATCAACGCAGACTATTGTAGTAAATCAAAATCCTACTATCACGCTTGGCTCTACCAGTAGTATCTGTAATGCAGCAACCTCGTTTGATTTACCATATACAGCAACTTCCAATAACCCCGACAGATACAGCTTGACTTCAACAATGCCAGATTTTGTATCGGTTTCTGATGCTATATTGGCATCCTCCCCGATTGTGGTAAATATTCCATCGGGTAAAACAGGTACTCATACATTTTCGCTCAATGTAAAAAATGAGTCAACTAACTGTATAAATTCACAGACTTTTATCTTGACGGTATTACCTGTTTTGCTCGGAGGAAGTATTGAAACCTCTTCAAGTACAATTAATTGTTCGGGTTATAATGCGGGTGTAATTTCGAGTGTAAGTGCAGCAAGTGGCGGAAAAACGGCGTATGTTTATCAATGGCAATCATCAACAGATAATCAAAGTTTCACGGATATTGCTGGAGAAAACCTTACGACATACAATCCACCTGCCATTACACAAACAACGTATTATCGAAGAAAAGTTACCGATGCGTGCGGTTTTGTAGCATATTCATCAAATGTCCATCAAATACAAATCGTACCCGACCCACACATTACCATCAGTGATGCAAGCAACCGTACAATTTGTTCGGGAGGGGCACTCAATTTAGATGCCACAGTAATAGGTGGTTCTGGAACTTGTACCGCAACTTGGGAGTCGGCTGCAACTCAAACGGGAACGTATTCAGTTGAGCAAACAGGTGGGCTAAGTTTTTCTAAAACACTAACCAATGTTTCTTCTACACCGTTGGTGCGATACTATCGAGTATCTTATTCATGTGCAGGAACAGGCTCAAGTGCTTGTAATCAATCGGTTTCAAGCACGGTAAAAGTTACGGTAAATTATATCCCAAATGTCCCAACGGTTTCGGGAAATTTAACTATTTGTGCAGGTTCTTCCACAACTCTGACCGCTAATGGTTGCACAGGTATGGTTACTTGGAGTAATGCCACAACAGGAAGCACATTGAGTGTTTCAGCATCAGGCACTTACAGTGCAACCTGTACCGTAAATAATTGCACAAGTGTCGCATCAAGTGTTCAGACTATAACGGTCAATCCAATACCAAATGCACCAACAGTTGCATCTGATGATGCTGATAATATTGTTTGTGCAGGTAAGAGTATTCAATTAAGTGTAAGCAACTGTGGAGGAACAGTCGTTTGGTCAAATAATACCAATGCTACCTCAATAAGTGTTTCATCATCAGGTACTTATAGTGCGGTATGTATAATCAATGGGTGTTCGAGTGTAGCTTCTTCCACACAAACTATCGTTGTAAATGCTATTCCAACGGCTCCAACGATTTCTGGAAATACAAGTATTTGTGCGGGCAATTCCACAACATTATCCGCAAATGGATGTTTAGGAACAGTCGTTTGGAATACGGGTGTAACCAGTAGCACGTTAAGTGTTTCTTCTGCTGGAACTTATAACGCTACTTGTACGCTAAATGGGTGTATGAGTACTGTTTCGCAAACCCAATCAGTAACACTAAATGCGATACCCAACGCACCAACTATTTCAGGAAATACAAGTTTCTGTGCAGGAAGTTCCACTATATTAACAGCCAGTGGATGTTTGGGGGGAATAACATGGAATACTGGCGTAACAGGAAATACATTAAGCATTTCAACGGCAGGAACTTACAGTGCAACTTGTACCGAAAACTCATGCACAAGTGCGGAGTCAATAGTGCAAACAGTAAATTCAAATCCATTGCCAACAATTTCGTTGGGGACACTCAGCAGTTTATGCAATGCTGCTACAAATTTTGATTTACCATTTACTTTAACAACGAATAATCCAGATAAATATAGTTTGACTTCTACAATACCTGATTTTGTTCCTGTTGCCGAAACGAATCTTCCTGCATCTCTAATTTCGATAACAATTCCGTCGGGTAAAACGGGTAATCAGAATTTTACATTAACTATAAAAAATAGTACGACTGGTTGTATTGGAACTCAATCGCTCAGTATTAATATTTTACCAGCCTTGAGTGGCGGTAGCATCGAAACATCAGCAAGCACAATCAACTGTTCGGGTTATAATGCTGGAGCGATTTCGAGTGTCAGTTTAGCCAGTGGTGGCAAAGTTGATTATGTCTATCAATGGCAAATTTCAACCGATGGAATAAATTTTACTGACATAGCAGGAGCGAATTTAGCGACCTATGACCCACCAGCACTTACGCAAACGACCTATTACCGCAGAAAAGTAAGCGATGCTTGCAGAGCGGAAGCCTATTCATCAAACGTACACCAAATCCAAATCGTAGTTGACCCACAAATTACTATTACCGATGTAAGCGACCGCACGATTTGTTCGGGTGGAAGCATCAATTTAGCAGCCACAACAATCGGAGGTTCGGGAACGTGTACGGCTACGTGGCAAGCATCCACTACGCCATCGGGAACATACATCAACGAGCAAGTAGGAGGACTTAGCTTTACGATTACCTTAACTAATAGCACAACTGCTGCAATTACAAAATACTACCGAGCTATTTATAGTTGTGCAGGCACAGGTTCTGGTTCGTGTAATCAAGGTACATCGGCCGTGGTGAAAGTGACAATTAATCCAATTCCAAATGCACCGTCAATTTCTCCTGCTTCGGTTGTTATTTGTC
>JALQYE010000459.1 GCA_023254245.1 Emticicia sp. | reverse complement strand
CATCTATATCAATTGGTGCTAAACAATCAGTTTGACACGATTTATCATGAGCATTTTTCTTATTTATCATTTACCACAGTAAGTAGAATTTTTGAAGCCAATAATTTGGTGATGTTTGATGTGGAAGAAGTACCAACACACGGTGGATCGTTGCGTGTTTTCGCAAAACACAAAAATGATCCATCAAAAACGATTAGCGATAGCGTGGTCAATATGCTTAAAAAAGAAAAAGATGCAGGTATGTTGAATATTGATTATTACAAGAATTTTCAAGTAAAAATAGAAGGTGTTAAAAATGATCTTTTAGAATTTCTATTAATTCAAAAGCGAGCTGGTAAAAAGGTCGCAGCCTATGGTGCCGCTGCCAAAGGTAATACCTTATTAAATTATTGCGGTATTAAAAATGATATGATCAGTTTTGTGGTTGATGCTAATCCTGCCAAACAAAATAAGTATATGCCTGCTAGTCATATTCCTATTTTAACCGAAGAGCGCATTAAAAATGATAAGCCCGATTATATTATTATTCTTCCTTGGAACATTAAAGAGGAGATTGTAAAACAATTGGATTACGTAAAAACCTGGGGCTGTAAATTTGTTGTTCCAATTCCAAAATTACAGGTGATA
>JALQYE010000458.1 GCA_023254245.1 Emticicia sp. | reverse complement strand
TAGTACGAAAAAGCAAGTATACACATAAATATCAACCGTAACGATAGAGAGCATTCCTACCACAAGTTCGTACCAAGTCCGTTTAAAAGGTCGGTTGAAGAAAAAGCTAAGAAAAATAAGTAGAGTGGCAATAAGTAAGAAGCTAATCAAAATCATAAAAGTATACGGGCGAGCAGGGAGGTAATATTGGAAGATTGCCGTTCCCGAAAAACTAAATGCTACTGCTACAAGCATTGTAAAACCTATTGCAAAAGCCCAAACCGACTTAGGTGCTTTGTTGAAACTATTAATCTTATTTAGAAGTATTGAAAGAAGAATGGCGTAAGATACGATATTATTCACAACGACAATCATAAATTGATTATCTGGATGAATAATATAATGATAAACTTCGGGAATAATGGAACTTATCAGAAACAAGATTAAGAGCCAAGTTTTTTTTGCTTTCTCTTTACTAAGAGGAAAGGTTAAGTAACCCAACAAAAAAACAGTTGGTGCTTGATTGAGTATTTTTGCCAAAAGAACTTCGTCCCATTTTAAATAAGTCGTCACTGGAAGATACTGAAAAAAAGGGCCAGTAATCAGTACGATTATTAGGTAAAATGTAACAAAATTAGCGGTCATAGG
>JALQYE010000457.1:259-628 GCA_023254245.1 Emticicia sp. | reverse complement strand
CAATTGCAGCATAGATGATTGAGTAGTTTCTGATATCGATTTCCTCTTTTTCAGCCAACATTTTCGCATTTCCTTGCGGACGAACGTTAAATCCGATAATGATTGCATCTGAAGCAGAAGCCAATAATACGTCTGATTCTGTAATAGCTCCAACACCTTTGTGGATGATATTAATTTGTATTTCTTCAGTAGATAATTTTAAGAATGAATCTGACAATGCTTCTACCGAACCATCCACGTCACCTTTTAAGATAATATTTAATTCTTTAAACTGACCTAAAGCAATACGACGACCAATTTCAGATAAGGTAATATGTTTTTGTGTTCTTACCGATTGCTCACGAATCAATTGTGTACGTTTTGCAGCAA
>JALQYE010000457.1:0-249 GCA_023254245.1 Emticicia sp. | reverse complement strand
CATACACATTGAATTTATCTCCAGCTGTAGGCGCTCCATCTAAACCTAATACAGAAACTGGTGTTGAAGGACCTGCTTCTTTAATTGCATGCCCTCGCTCATCAAACATTGCACGGATTTTACCATGGTTTTTACCTGCTAATACATAATCACCAATTCTCAACGTACCGGCTTGAACTAAGATTGTAGACACATAACCACGACCTTTGTCTAATTGTGCTTCTACCACTGTTCCTTGTGCTGGCTTAT
>JALQYE010000456.1 GCA_023254245.1 Emticicia sp. | reverse complement strand
AAAGAAGTACTGTATCTATGCGTGATTAATTTGCTACATTCAAAACAAGTAGTATTATATAGCTCCATCATAATATTATCAAATAAAGAAAACAGAAAAAAGATATTTTGGTTTCTTTTATAAGGAACTAAAAATAGTATAATTTTGTAGAAATTCGTAAGGATACGATATTAAGCCATTTATAAATGAAGAATTCGAAAAAGATTGTAGTAATTGGCGCAGGATTTGCCGGATTGGCTGCTGCTGCAAAGCTAGCGCAAGCGGGCCACGAAGTGCATTTAATTGAAAAAAATGACCAAACTGGTGGACGGGCAAGAATTTGGAAAAATGAGGGCTTTACCTTTGATATGGGACCAAGTTGGTATTGGATGCCCGAAGTCTTTGATAATTTTTTTAAAGAATTTGGCAAGAATACAGCAGATTTTTACGAATTAAAGAGATTAGACCCTTCTTATAGAATCTATTTTGGAGAAAATGATGCACTAGATGTGCCCGCAAACTTTCAATCGTTATTAGATTTATTTGAAAGCATAGAAAAAGGGAGTGGTAAAAAACTAGAAAAATTTTTAAACGTTGCAGCCTTCAAATATAAAACTGGCATGAACGATTTCGTTTGGAAGCCGTCAGATTC
>JALQYE010000455.1:465-636 GCA_023254245.1 Emticicia sp. | reverse complement strand
CCTATACGTCCACTTTCGTGTTTGCAGAGTGCTGTGTTTTTATTAAACAGTCGCAGCCACCGATTTTTTGCAACCCCTTTGGGCTCCCTCTGTACGAGTTCACCTACTTGGGGCATACCTTCTCCCGAAGTTACGGTATCAATTTGCCGAGTTCCTTCTCCTGAGTTCTCT
>JALQYE010000455.1:0-455 GCA_023254245.1 Emticicia sp. | reverse complement strand
ACTTCAGTCAAGAGCTTGCACCCCATCATTTAATCTTCCAGCACCGGGCAGGCGTCACACCCTATACGTCCACTTTCGTGTTTGCAGAGTGCTGTGTTTTTATTAAACAGTCGCAGCCACCGATTTTTTGCAACCCCATTGGGCTCCCTCTGTTCGAGTTCACCTACTTGGGGCATACCTTCTCCCGAAGTTACGGTATCAATTTGCCGAGTTCCTTCTCCTGAGTTCTCTCAAGCGCCTTAGAATACTCATCTCGCGCACCAGTGTCGGTTTGCGGTACGGTCGTTACAAGCTGAAGCTTAGTGGCTTTTCCTGGAAGCAGGGTATCACTCAGTTCGTCTGCAAGCAGACTCCTTATCACCCCTCATCTAAGCCCGGCGGATTTGCCTACCGGGCATGACTACAGGCTTGAACAGACACATCCAACAGTCTGCTGAGCTAACCTTCTCCGTCCC
>JALQYE010000454.1 GCA_023254245.1 Emticicia sp. | reverse complement strand
CCATCTGGATACTTACGTTTTTCATACGCAACAAGTGATGCCGATATTGTTGAAGGTATGGCACGAGTTAAGAAATTGCTTTCGGAAGCAATTTAATTTAAATCCAAACCAACTAACTGAACCTCAGCCTTTAATTCAATTCCAAACTTTTCCATCACGCGCTTCTGTGATGCTTTAGCTAGTTGCACAATATCTTCAGCTTTTGCTGAACCACTATTAGTTAAAGCTAAAACGTGACGCTCTGAAATTTGCGCACCAGCCAACTTCTCGCCTTTTGCAACACCTGAGTGCTCCATTAACCATGCTGCAGAAGTTTTTACTCTGCCATCTGCTTGTGGCCAACGTGGTGCATCAGCTGGCAACTTATCTGCATCTGCTTTGGAAATAATTGGATTAACAAAAAATGAACCGGCAGACATGATTTGCTTATCTGAAGAATCAAGCAACATGCCTTTGCGAGCGCGAAGTTCCAATACTGCTCTTCGAACCTCTTTAACTGGCGCACGATCTCCAACATTTAAATTTAAGTGTTTGGCCAACTCTGCATAAGTAATTGGTAGAGATTGCTCGCCCTTGCGAAGTTGAAAAGTCACAGTTAAAACTACATAGCGATCCTTCTCAGATTTAAAAATAGATTC
>JALQYE010000453.1 GCA_023254245.1 Emticicia sp. | reverse complement strand
CGTTTGCTCAAAATCTCATAATGAAAATCGTTATTTTGTTGGAAGATTTCTGTGTCAGGTAAGAAGTGAACTTCTGTGCCGCGTTTTTCAGTTTCGCCTGTAACGCGCATGGGTGAAACTTCAACGCCATCCACCACTTCAATCAAACGATTTTGCACAAAACCTTTGGAAAACTCCAAAGTATGTACTTTGCCTTCGCGACGAACCACCAAACGCAATGATTTGGACAGAGCATTCACACATGACACACCCACACCGTGCAAACCACCAGATACCTTGTAACTGTTTTGATTGAACTTGCCACCCGCGTGTAATTCAGTCAAAGCAATTTCAGCAGCAGAGCGTTTAGGCTCATGCTTGTCGTCCATCTTTACACCAGTAGGAATACCACGGCCGTTGTCAGTTACGCTAATAGAGTTATCACTGTGAATAGTGACCACGATGTCGTCGCAATGACCTGCTAAGGCTTCGTCAATCGAGTTATCAACTACTTCAAACACCAAGTGGTGTAAACCTGTGCCATCGGAGGTATCGCCAATATACATGCCTGGACGCTTGCGAACCGCCTCAAGGCCTTCCAGAATTTGGATAGAGCCTTCACCATAGCCTTCACAGGCTGATGGTGTGACTGGCGTTTC
>JALQYE010000452.1 GCA_023254245.1 Emticicia sp. | reverse complement strand
GGGAGTCTTGCCACAGGGAGCAGGTGTTGGAAAGCGAAGCTTTGCGACCTTATCTTTAACGCGCACTTCTTCAAGTCCGGCGCGTAATTTATCTGCGCGACGTAACATGCCTTGAGCAGCTGTTGCTTTAGAGGCTTTGGCGCGCATCTTCTCGCCTTGCTTCTGCAGGATTTCAGCCTTCTTCTCAGCGTTGGCACGTTCTTTCTTGCGGCGATGTTCATCCTGTTCGCGTTGCAAGAGATACTGCTTCCATCCCATGTTGTACACATCGATGACGTTTCGGTTGCCATCGATATAGAAGACCTTGTTGACAACTGTTTCAATCAAGTTCACATCGTGAGAGATGATGACTAGGCCACCTGAATAGTTGATGAGATAGTTGCGAAGCCAGATAATCGAATCGGCATCGAGGTGGTTGGTAGGTTCATCGAGCAATAAAGTCTCAGCACCTGAAAATAGGATTCGCGCCAATTCAATTCGGCGTCGTTGACCACCAGAGAGTGTGTCGAGTTGATTATGAAAGACTGATTCTGAGACTCCAAGCGAGGTTGCAATCGCTTCCGCCTCAGCTGTTGCGGCGTAACCGCCAGCGGCATTGAATTCGGCATCAACACGTGTGTAGCGCTCAAGGGCTTTCTCT
>JALQYE010000451.1 GCA_023254245.1 Emticicia sp. | reverse complement strand
TATCAAAGTCGTCATGCTGTGTAGAAACAACAATCGCATCAATACGAACTGGTTCATTGTTATCGTTATACTCTAAAGTAACTTGTGATTTTGCATCAGGACGTAAATATTTTATTTGTTTATTTTCTCTACGTAATGCCGCTAATTCTAATAATATACCATGAGCTAAGTCTAATGCTAAAGGCATGTAGTTAGCTGTTTCGTTACTTGCATAACCAAACATCATACCTTGGTCACCAGCACCTTGCTCTTCTTTCTTCTTTCTGTCCACACCTTGGTTGATATCTGCAGATTGCTCATGAATAGCAGATAAAATACCACAAGAATTTGCCTCGAACATGTATTCAGATTTTGTATATCCAATTTTACGAATTACTTCACGAGCAATTTCTTGAACATCTAAATACGCTTTTGATTTAACCTCTCCAGCTAAAACAACTTGACCAGTTGTTACTAATGTTTCACAAGCTACTTTACTTTGTGGATCGAATGCTAAAAAATTATCAATTAATGCATCTGAAATTTGATCGGCAACCTTATCTGGATGGCCTTCTGATACTGATTCTGAGGTGAAAAGATATCCCATATTTGTTTTTTGTTTTTGTCCGCTGCGGTTGTGCGCAGTCGGGTTTGTTTGTTATAAT
>JALQYE010000450.1 GCA_023254245.1 Emticicia sp. | reverse complement strand
AGATCAAAGTTAGGTAGGGCTGAACAATCGGCCTGAACAGTTTCACCACCGGTTTTGTGGACAGAAGAACCGTCAAGCCAAATGAGCCAATAACCGCAAAGAGGATGTACCAGAGCGGACGCTCACCGTCGAGAACACCGTTTTGCCGCAGGGGATAAAGAACAAACGTGTGGAGCAAGTAAACATACATCGTGGCCTGCCCAAACTGGGTAAACCACGTCTTCTCGCGGGGTATCAGAATGAAGCTGCGGATTTGAACTTCACGCAGCAATGGAACGCTGACTGCAATACTGACTGCCACAAGGCCCATGAAAGCCGTTGCCACTACACGCCAACGCATAACTGTCTGCGAACACAGTGCCATCCAGCGCTCGCCGAGGTTCCATTCCCGGAGTTGCCATCCGAAGACAAAGAAGGGAAGGAATCCAAGAACGCGAGCAGCAGAGAAGGTCTGGTCGATGGGGAAATAGCCAGCTGAGATAGAAATCACAATGCTAATCAGCAGCGGGTATTTCAAGGCCACCAAATAAGGCAGAACGATGCGCCAAATTGCCAGTGCAATTAAGAACCAGAGCGTCCATGATGCTTTGGTGAGGTCAAGGCGGAAGCTTCCGTTGTAAAAAAAGAGAACTACAGACCAAATCAC
>JALQYE010000044.1:13988-26183 GCA_023254245.1 Emticicia sp. | reverse complement strand
TCACCCAAGTTTTTGCCCAAAACCATCCGGCGCTCGAACGAATTATCTCTATTAAAATCTCGAACGAAAGACTCGATAATGCACTAAAAAATATTGCCAGTGCAGGAAACTTTAGTTTTTCATACAATCCTGATGAATTTTCGGTCGAAAAACGCATTTCAGTTTCAGCACAGAATCTGGCTATTCGAGAAATTTTGAGTGATATTTTTGGCAATACAGCTACTTTCAAGAACCGCAATAATCATATCATTCTAAAAAAAGCAAGCGAAGAACCTCAAAAAGATTTTTTCGTAATGGGCTACGTTTCAGACGGAGAAACGGGCTTAAAAATTGAGAAAGCAAGTATTTATGAACCCGTAACACTTGCCTCTGCTGTATCGAATCAATATGGCTACTACCGTCTAAAAATCCCGAAAGAGCTGAATAACGTGAATTTGTTGGTCAGGAAACAAAATTACCAAGATGAACGTATTTTGATTCGTTCAAAACAAGATAAAATACTCAATATCAAACTTTTATCTACCCAAAAACTTACAAAAGTTGATACTATTGCTCGGCTGATTTCTTTCAAAATAGATTCATTACCAAATAAAAAACTGGATAGTTTACCTGTTATTCAGCCTGTAATAACTAAAATCGAACCCATCGAAACTAAAGATTCTATCATCATCGAAATTCCAAGGTTTGATTATCAAGAATATTGGAATACCGCTAAACAACAGCTCCAAATTACGCAAAGACGCTTGACTGACTGGTTTATCACAACCAAACAAAATATTCATCTTGACAATATCCGTGATACTATTTATCGTCCTGCTCAAATTTCGTTTTTACCATTTATTGGTACAAATCATTATCTGAGCGGCAACGTCATCAACAATGTATCTATCAACATCATCGGTGGTTATTCGTTGGGCGTTCGTAGCCTTGAAATCGGAGGTTTTTTCAATGTGGTTCGAGGAAAAGTTTACGGAATACAGGCCGCTGGATTTGCCAATTTGGTTGGACAAGATGTAAAAGGCGTACAAATGGCGGGTTTTGGAAGCGTAAACGGACAAAATTTTTACGGAGTGCAAGCATCAGGATTCGGAAATCTTAACGGTGGAAGCACAGGTGGAATCCAAATGGCTGGGTTTGGCAATGCTTCGCTCAAAAATTTTTCGGGAATTCAAGCAGCAGGATTTGGTAATTTTGTCTTGCAAGATGCACATGTCAGCATTCAGACCGCTGGATTCGGTAATGTAACGCTCGGTAATACAGGTGGCCTTCAAATTGCGGGTTTTGCTAATTATAATGGAAAAAATCTAAAAGGAATTCAAATTGCAGGAACAGCCAATTTTGTTGGCGGAACACTAAGTGGGATACAGATTTCTATCTTGAATTATGCAAAAAAGGCAAAGAGTGGCTATCAAATTGGGGTATTTAATTTTGCGAAAGAAAATGAAAATAGCATTCCGATAGGACTTCTAAGCTATGCAGGAAAAGGTGGTTATAAATGTATAGAAGTAAGTGCGGATGAAGTAAATTGGTTTAATTTGACCTTAAAAACTGGCGTAAAACGCTTTTATAATATCCTAACTACTGGTTATAATTTTGGAATGGCCAATAAACCTGATTTTTCACTCGGCTATGGTTTAGGAACAGCCTGGAAACTAAACCGCACATTTGGGATGAATTTTGATGTTGTTTCTTCACATATCCAGCAAAGGGATAATTATTGGAACCTTCGTCAGCATAGCAAAGCCAGTTTGGGTTTAGAAATTCGAGCAAATCGGCACATTGCTCTGTATGTTTCACCTACTATCAACTTCTTGGCGAGTAAAGATGAAGGAATTGATTTAGGTAAACTAAATAACTGGAAGATTTCAGACAAACAAGGGTATTATTTAGGTAAAAAAGCTAACCTTACTTCTTGGGTAGGTATTCAGGGGGGGATTAGAATATTTTAAACTACAACACAGTAGATACGTTGCATGCAACGTATCTACAATATTATCATTCAATTCTCAAAACCGATATCCTAAATTAAATCCAAATCCACGAAGATTCAAATAATTTAACTGACGTGCGTTATCAATCCTCACTCCTTGATTATCAACCACTAAGCCCAAATAATCTTCATTTATTTTAAAGGTTGTCAAAATTTTATCTCTTAGTCGAGTTCTGAAATCATCATCGAATCCTTCAAGATTTTGATTCGACTCCCCGTGTACGCTCACTCGACCAAAATGAGCTCCAATAAGATAACAATCAAAAGTAAAACGATTGCCCAAACGAAACTGATGACCAACCATCAAGCCAGCAGAAGCCGTCTGTATTTTTGTATCAACGGGTAGTTCGAGTCGAACAGGAACACCTTTATAATCTGTATCAACAAATACTGGAACATCACCGTGAAAGTCATTATATTTCCCAAAAATAGATAAATAAGTACCAATCGGTGCACCTTTACTTCCAAAGTAAAATCTCATTTCAGGAGTAACATGATACATGCCAATGCGTGATTCCGCCTTTTTTACATTATCAAAACTGATATAGTCAATTCGAGAATCTGCAAAATCCACATAACTCTCTAAATCTTTGGCGTAAGGAAGTAATGCCTTAGGTCTGTATCCAGCTCCCAAAGCTAATGAAAAATGATTACCAAAAACTCTTTCATACTGCACAGTTACAGCTTTCATTGCAGCAGCAGAAAGATTGACTTTAAACACTTTACGCTTTTCTTCTTGAGCAAAAGAATTTATTGATATAAAAACAAAAAAGAGGATTGTAAGTTTTTTTTTCACAGTTTGTATTATTCAGTACGACAAGTTTCCTCACTTGTCGGATATAAAATTTAATAACAAGTCATCAACTTGTTTTGCATTCTTAACGAATTTAAGCGATTTTTCTGATATTTTTCTCAAATTCAGTAAGATGTTCGTCCGTAAAATCGAGGTGAGTAACAAATCTCACTAAGTGTTTTCCAAACACTACACAACCAATATTTTGCTCACGCATTTTTGCTACAAAATCACTGGCCAAGATACTTTCAGGTAATTCAAAAATTACAATGTTGGTATCAATCGGATAAATATTTTTTACGAAAGGAAGTCCCTCTAATACTTTACCAATTTGCTTAGCACGAGCGTGGTCTTCTCGCAAACGTTCAATATTATTTTCTAAAGCATAAATTCCCGCAGCAGCTAAGAAGCCTGCTTGTCGCCAACCTCCACCCATCACTTTACGTGAGCGTCGAGCCTTTTTTAAAAAATCTTTCTTTCCTAAAAGCAATGAACCAACTGGGCAACCCAAACCTTTCGATAAACAAATTGAAATAGAATCGAATAATTCTCCGTAAACCTTAGGGTTTTCATTGGTTTCTACCAATGCATTAAACAACCTTGCTCCATCAAGATGCAATGGTAAATTCTTTTCATCACAAACAGCCTTAATCTGCTCAATATCAGATAGTTGATAATAACATCCACCACCTTTATTCATCGTATTTTCGAGCGAAACCAAACTGGTAGTAGGTTGATGAATATCATCGGGATTATTGATAGCATCACGCACTTGTTGGGCATTCAGTCGACCACGGTCACCATCTAAAAGTTTCAGAGAAGAAAAAGAATTTAAAGCAACTCCCCCACCTTCATACAAATAAATGTGAGAATATTTATCACAAATCACTTCACTTCCTGGCCAAGTATGTACACGAATAGCTAACTGATTTGTCATAGTTCCTGACGGACAAAACAATGCAGCTTCCATGCCAAACATCTCGGCGGCTTTCGCTTCGAGAGCCAACACGGTTGGGTCATCGCCAAAGACATCATCACCTACTTCTGCCATAAACATGGCTTCTTTCATGCCCTTACTGGGCTTCGTTACGGTATCGCTTCTTAAATCAATAAACATAGTTTGAGATAAAGGTAAAATTCTTTGCAAAAGTCTAACTTTTTAGGAAATTTTACGTTATAAATCTTGGAAATAGTTATTAGTTAGTAGAAATTTGGTTATTAGTCACTAAGAGATTTGTGATTTCCCGTAAAACCAGCAACTAATTCCCTGAGAACCAACCAATAACAATTCAACCAGTAACCAACAAAAAAATGGCAATATTTAATCTTACCGTAAACGGAAAAAAAACAAAAGTAGATGTCGAGCCAGATATGCCCTTACTTTGGGTTGTGCGTGACTTCGTGGGTCTGAAAGGCACGAAGTTTGGCTGCGGAATGGCTCAGTGCGGTGCGTGTACTGTACACGTAAACGGAGAAGCAACACGCTCATGTCAGATTCCTGTTTCTTCTCTTCCTAAAAATGCCAAGGTTACGACCATTGAAGGCATTGGCGAAACCCAACTTCATGCAGTTCAGCAAGCTTGGATTGAAGAACAAGTTCCTCAATGTGGCTATTGTCAATCAGGACAAATCATGTCGGCAGTAGCTTTATTAAAATCGAATCCAACTCCAACCGATGCTGATATTGACTCATATATGAGCGGAAATCTTTGTCGTTGTGGTACTTACGACCGTATTCGTAAAGGAATTCATCGTGCAGCAGCAAGTCTGAAAGCTGAAAATGCAGGAACAGGTAAATAATCTTCAAGCCAAAACGAAACTATGGAACATATCAATACCTCACGCCGCTCATTTATCAAAGCTGGCTCGCTTACGGGAGTCGGTTTAATGATTGGCCTTAATACATTTGCAAGAGAGAAAAATCCAAAGAAAATCTCTCATATTGACCCAAAATCGGCAGTTCTTGACCTCGAAATCAATCCTTTTATCATTATCAGTACTGATGGAAGCATTGCTTTGATAAATCCTCGCCCCGATATGGGCCAAGGCTCTACGCAAGCAGCACCATCGCTAATTGCTGAAGAATTAGAGGTAAGTTTAGATAAAGTAAAACTCATTCAATCAGGCGGGCAAGAAAAATACGGTAGTCAACAATCAGGTGGAAGTAGCACCGTTCGTGGCCTGTGGACATCGCTCCGCAAAGCTGGTGCAGCCGCAAAAGAAATGCTCATCGAAACAGCCGCTAAGCGTTGGAATGCTTCAGTAGCCGACTGTTACGCCAAAGATGGTAAGATTTATTTGAAAAATTCAGATAAGTCATTTACTTATGGAGAATTAGTTGATGATGCATCAAAATTACAAGTTCCGAAAAATCCGAAACTAAAAGACCCGAAAGATTTCAGGATTTTAGGTAAATACAATAAACGCCTCGATGTGCCAGACCGTGTAACAGGAAAAGCCGTTTACGGAATCGACATCGATGTGCCAGGAATGGTTTATGCTTGTATCCAACACTCGCCAAGTATTCATGGAAAAGTAGTTTCGATTGATGATAGCGAAACTTTGAAAGTGAAAGGAGTATTGCAGGTGATAAAAACCAAAAGACCAATGCCACACCGTGCGGCCGAAGCAGTAGCAGTTATTGCTACCAACTGGTGGGCGGCCCTCAAAGGCAGAAAAGCCTTGAAAGTTACTTGGGACAATGGTGATTTAGCCAAAACAATGACTACTGATAACTATTTTGCAGCAACCTACGAAGCAGCTAAAAAAGAAGGTATCAGATACGAGGAAAAAGGCGATTTCAACGCCAAATTTGCCAATGCCAAACAAAAATTAGAGGCTAATTACGAAACTCCATTTTTAGCTCATGCTCCAATCGAACCAGAATGTGCGGTTGTGCATGTAAAAGACGATGGTACGGCCGAGGTTTGGGCACACGTGCAAGGCCCAGATGGTGGTTTGGCCGATGTTTCGAGAGCTTTAGGCATTAGCAAAGATAAAATTAAATTTAACGTACCACTATTGGGTGGTTCGTTCGGACGAAAAGCTTATCACGATTATCTCAATGAAACTTGTTTATTGGCTAAGGAATTGAAAAAGCCAGTAAAAATGATTTGGACTCGTGAAGATGATATTACGCAAGGGCCATATCGCCCAGGTATGTTGAGCCACATGCAAGGGTTTGTTGACAAAGGAAAAATCACAGGTTTCCATCACCATGCCATTGGCGAATCTATTGTGGGACAAGTATTTGGTGGTTTAGCTCCTGACGAATCTGACCCTTGGTTATCGGGTGAAATCAGCACTGAAAATAGCAAATATGAATTCCCTGTTTCAAAAATTTCTTGGACAAACGTAAAAACTGAAATTCCAATCGTTTGGTGGCGTTCGGTTTATGCTTCAAATTTTGGTTGGGGACAAGAATGCTTCATTGACGAATTAGCTCAACTCGCAGGAAAAGACCCGCTACAAGCTCGTCTGGACTTAGTGCAAGATGCTCGTTATAGAAAAGTCTTGGAAACAGTTGCCGAAAAAGCTAATTGGAAAGAAAAGCTCGGAGCTGGACAAGGCAAAGGAATAGCCGTTTTTGCTTCTTTTGGTAGTATTTCGGCTTGTTGTATAACGGTTTCGAAAGATGGTGCGGGTGTAAAAATTGATAAAGTGGTTTCGGTACTCGACTGCGGATACTATGTAAACCCTGACCACGTAAAAGCCCAAACCGAAGGAAATATCGTAATGGGTATCACGGCGGCAATCAAAGGTGGAATCACTTTTACGAATGGCGTTTGCGACCAAACCAATTTCCACCAATACAATGTAATGCGACTGAACGAAGCTCCAAAAATGGAAATTCACATCATCGACAGCGGCGAAAACCCAGGTGGAGTTGGCGAGCCAGGTTTACCACCAATCGCTCCAGCACTCGGCAATGCTATTTTTGCAGCAACTGGCAAAAGAATCAGAAAATTACCTTTTGATATTACGAATTTAGGGTAAAAAACTAAAAATGGACAGAACGAAAATTCTGTCCATTTTTTTATATATTTATTTTAAGAACAGTCTCAACCGTAAAACCCTAAACCTTATGGACACCAGAAAAAGAAGAATTGTCATTGCTGTAATGCTCATGATTTCAATCGGAAACTACGCTCGACTCATTAATAATAATATTCGACCAATTCAGTTTTTATCTATTTTTGTTATTGGGGCATTATCTGCTCTTTTGATAAGAAGTATTGCCGATGAATATAGGAATAAATGAGGTCTTACAAACTTCCAAATAAGTTACTTTAAATAACACAAAGCGTCTAAGAATGATAAACTCTTAGACACTTTTACCTTTAAACCAATGAGAACGTCACTTTTAATATTGCTATTTATCTTGTCTATAACATCAGTATTTGCACAACAAACCCCAATACAACTACCTTGTAAGCCAATCTCTGTACAAGAGTATTCTCCGAAAGAAAATGCTATGAGTAAGCGTAAGAAACGCATGAAGAGCAAATCAAAAACAATTATGACAAACTTTGCTGAGCATAACTTTCGAGTTTTTACTTGCTAAATATAGTACAACCTAAAGTACGCCTTATTTTTTACGCTCAATCTCACGTAAATTTTCCATTTTCTTATTTCGCAAAAAGCCCGTAATGTCTTCAAAGTGTTCACGCACTCGTTTATTACCAAACTCGAAAACTTTATTGGCCAAGCCTTCTAAGAAATCACGGTCGTGCGAAATCAAGATAACTGTCCCTTCAAACGCACGAAGGGCGTCTTTCAAAATATCTTTGGTTTTCAAATCCAAATGGTTGGTAGGCTCATCGAGAATCAAAAGGTTTACTGGTTCGAGCAAAAGTTTAATCATTGCCAAACGAGTCTTTTCGCCACCCGAAAGTACACGCACTTTTTTGTTAATATCATCGCCACGGAACATAAATGCTCCCAAAATATCTTTGATTTTCGTGCGAATTTCGCCTACTGCAATATTATCAATCGTCTGAAAAACAGTTAAATCTTCGTCGAGCAATGAAGCCTGATTTTGAGCAAAATAGCCAATCATTGAATTATGGCCGATTTTTACGCTTCCTTCAAAGTCTATTTCACCCATAATTGCCTTCACGAGCGTCGACTTTCCTTCACCGTTTCGGCCAACAAATGCAATTTTTTCGCCTCTTTCAATCGTTACGGAAGCATCTTTAAAAACTAAGTGGTCACCGTAGGATTTACTTACGTTTTCTACAATTACAGGATAATTTCCTGAGCGTGGAGCAGGCGGGAACTTCAAACTCAAAGCCGAAGTATCGACTTCATCCACCTCCACTATTTCGAGTTTTTCAAGCATTTTCACCCTCGACTGCACCTGCAAGGTTTTTGAGTACGTGCCCTTAAACCTATCAATAAATTCCTGCGTTTCGGCAATCATTTTTTGTTGGTCGTTATACTGTTTTTGCTGCTGCTCTTGTCGTTCTTTTCTGAGTTGTTGATATTGCGTATAATTTACTTTATAGTCATAAATACGACCCATCGTTACTTCAATCGTACGATTCGTGATGGTATCAACAAAAGCTCTATCGTGCGAAATCACGATTACGGCTTTGGCATTATTCATCAAGAAATCTTCAAGCCACTGAATCGACTCAATATCCAAGTGGTTGGTTGGTTCATCAAGTAAAATCAAGTCGGGACTTTGAAGCAAAATCTTACATAATTCGATACGCATTCTCCATCCGCCACTAAATTCGGAGGTTTGGCGAGTAAAATCGGCTCTCGTAAAGCCCATTCCGAGAAGCGTTTTTTCCACTTCGGCATCGTAGTTTACTTCCTCTACCGAATAATATTTTTCGCTGAGTTCGGATACTCGTTCAATGATTTTCATGTACTCATCCGACTCATAATCCGTACGGGTTTCGAGCTGATGATTAAGCTCATCCATTTCTTTTTTCATATCCAACACCGCCGAAAACGCCTTAGAAGCTTCTTCAAAAACCGTACTATCATCTTGCGTAAGTAAGTGCTGAGGCAAATAAGCAATGACCGAATCTTTTGGAGCCGAAATCTTACCACGAGTAGGTTTATCAACGCCTGCAATAATCTTAAGCAAAGTAGATTTCCCTGCTCCGTTTTTACCCATGAGGGCTATTTTATCTTTTTCGTTGATATTGAAAGTAATATCACTAAACAGCGTTCCACCATTGAACTCAACTGCAACATTATCGACTGAAATCATTTCTCTTTTTTAAATTGAGGTGCAAAGATACGGCATTAGGTACAAAGCCCATAAAAAATAATAAAAACTTTAGATTTAAGGCGATAACGCTACATTATTATACGTTTTTGATAAAATTCTTTTTCATTGACCGTTTAGTAAATTTCTCAATTTTAATTATTGAGGCCTAATTTCATATCCTATTTTTGTCAGAAATAAACAATATAATCATGAAAATCCTATTCAAAACTTTTATCTTCTTAATTCCTCTTTACTCTTATTCTCAAAGCCAAATTGATGCTACAAATCCAAGTACAACAAGCAACGATTTCACAATTAGAGGGATAATCTCTTCAACCACACCTGGTGGTTTTTCAGCTGGTTTACGTGGTATTAACAATGGTACTGGCGGTCTGGGCATTGGTGTTTATGGCAGCCAAAATGGTAGCGGGTGGGGTATATATGGCGTAACCCCTAATGGTATAGGTGTTTATGGCAATTCCAGTTCAAACGGTATAGGAGTCTATGCAAATAGTACCTCTGGTACTGGTCTGACAGCAACTTCTAATAATGGGCTTCCAATGGATGTTAATATTTTCAATAATAGTAATAATAATATCGTTGCGAAGTTTTCTACTGTTGGAGCAGGCAACGTTCTGAACATTAGCACCACTGGAAGTGGTATTGGTATTCTCAGTTCTGCGGGAATAGGATTTGGCATACAAGGTATTACCTCTCAACAGTCTTCAGCAGGTATTGTAGGAGATAACAATGGAGGTGGTGAAGCAGTAGTAGGGCGAAATACAAGCAACGTGGGAGGGGCTGTGGTAGGACGAAATGACGGAGGTGGATATGGTGTTCATGGCTTTATTGCTACAAATACAACAGGTACAGGAATCGGTGTTTACGGACGTGTGGGTATCAATAGTAGTAAAGGCCGTGCTGGTAGATTTGAAAACTTCAATACGAACAATGAGTTTAATGCATTTGAAGTGTATAGTATTGGTAATGGAAATATACCAGATAATACACTTGGCAACGCTGCCTCTTTCAGAGTAAATAATACGAATAGTGTTGCAGCTGCAGTTAGAGGAGAAGTAAACACAATTTTTGGCAACTTTGGAGCAGCGGGAATTTTTGGAGTCTCCTCGGGTACTGGTGGTTTTGCTGGTCTTTTTCATGCGTCTAACACCAACGGAAACGGAGCAGCTGTAGTAGCTATTACGGATGGTAATGGTAATGCAATCACTGCAAATGCGAGTAAAAATGGGAATGGCGTAGAAACTAATATTGATGGAGCAGGAAATGCTCTCTATGCGTGGGTTCCTTCGTATGCTACTGGGAAGGCTGGAAGATTTGAAAATTTCAACACCTCAAATACAAGCGATGTCATCACTGCTAAAACAATAGGCAATGGAACGGTTATTAATGCAAAAGTAGATTTAACCACGGGTACTTCGCCAGCCGTTAAAGGTGAGGTTAATTCAATATTTGCGAACTTCGGTACAGCGGGTGTTTATGGGTTATCATCAGGTACTGGAGGGTACGCAGGTCTTTTTTACTCATCAAATAGTTCTGGAAATGGCCCAGCTATTCTTGCACTTACCGATGGTAATGGTAATGGAATCACAGCCAATGCAGGAGGAAGTGGCGATGGCGTAGAAGCTACTGTTGATGGTTCTGGTAATGCAGTTTATGGTTGGGTACCTAACTTTGGTGTAGGAAGAGCTGGAAGATTTGCCAATTTCAACTCCAGTAATAGTCAACCTACTGTGCATGTCACAACCAATGGCACTGGCAATACCCTATTAGTTAATCATACAGGCTCAAGTGGAAATATTGCGGTTTGGCAAAGTGCTTCTTCTAACGTTTCAAGAATTGATAAATCAGGTAGAGGATATTTCAATGGAGGAACACAAGCAAGTGGTGCAGATATTGCAGAGGCATTTGATGTAGAAGGTTCAATTTCGACATTTGAAATAGGTGACGTATTAGTTATTTCCGAAAGTCAAGACCGCACCGTCACAAAATCAGCTAAACCTTATTCTACATTAGTTGTGGGTGTATATGCTACCAAACCAGGTGTTTTATTGACGGAAGAAAACATTGATACCGACATCAGTAATAAAGTACCTATGGGAGTAGTAGGTGTAATTCCGACCAAGGTTTGCTTAGAAGGCGGGCCTATCAAACGTGGTGATTTACTCGTTACATCATCAACTGCTGGTGTGGCTATGAAAGCCGACCCCGACAAAGTGAAAATCGGACAAGTGCTTGGCAAAGCCTTGCAAGAATATAATTCAGAGATAATTCAAAAAATTAATGTTTTAGTTAACGTAAAATAACATACTCATGAAAAAGATATTTTTTATAACTACACTTTCATTAGCTGGATTAGCTAATTATTCTCAAGCTCAGGAGTTCAAAACCGATGAAAGCATTCGCAGTCAAATAATCAATAACCGAGTGCCAAATGCCACCTATGCCCCTACAAATATCGCCCAAATCGTAATAAAAGATAAAGGTTTTATTGGGTCAAGTTTAGCCAAAGAGATTCGTGAGAGCGAAATGAATATCAAAACTCCCTTAGCTCCTATATCGCCCCAGCCTATCAAACCCCTGGGTTTAGCAAGCGAAATAAGTGAAAGCGAAGCAAAAGCAATACATGATAAGATAAAACAAGACCCCAAAATAGCTCCTGCACTACCAAATCAGGACGAAAAGAAAAATTAAATTCAATATTTCATCAAAAGCCGCTCAACTGAGTGGCTTTTGATTTTAAAATCAAATATAAAACTCCGAACTATGCTTGATTTCTTTCAATACAAAAGTGCTATTCAACACACCAATATTTTCGATTTTTGAGAGTTTGTATTTGATAAAATCATGGTATTCCTCCAAGCTATTTACGTGAATTTTCAATACAAAATCAACTTGCCCTGCTAAGTGATAGCATTCTTGCACTTCTTCTAATTTCTGAATTTCTTGCTCAAAATTTTCGATAAATGCCTCGTTATGGTATCGCATCGAAACCTGACAAATAGAAGTTACAGACTTGTTAATTAGGTCTTTATCCAAAATGGCTACATACTTTTTTATAAATCCTAAACTCTCCAAACGCCTGATTCGGTCATAGATTGGCGATGGAGTAAGTTTCAATTGACTGGCTATTTCTTTGGCCGTTTTTTTAGCGTCTTTCTGCAAAAT
>JALQYE010000044.1:0-13888 GCA_023254245.1 Emticicia sp. | reverse complement strand
CGTAGGATAATTTTATCGGTTTCGTCCAATTGTTCCATATTACAATAAAATTTATTTCAGATGAAGTATAAATATACCAAGATTTAGTAAAATTAACTGCAATAGATTTATTTAAAAACTATTTTTACTGATTTTAGCTCAAAATAACCAACTTTATTACTCATATACTACTTTTGCAAGGAAATATTACTTCGAAAAAAAATACACTTCATCAACAAATAAAACCATGAACACGACTAAAATTTTAATAGTCGGGGCAAACGGACAGCTTGGTTCGGTCTTGACACAAGCTCTTCAGACGAAATACGGTAACGAGCACGTAATTGCTTCGGACTTGTATCAAAAACCCGACTTTAATGGCAATTTTGAGCTTTTAGATGGTACGAACTTCAATCAACTTCACGAAATCGTAGTTCGCCACGGCATCACACAGATTTATCATTTAGCTGCTATTCTTTCGGCCAATGGTGAAAAAGACCCACTTCGTACTTGGGATATAAACATGAAAGCCCTACTCAATGTATTAGAAGTAGGTCGAATCGAAAAGATTGATAAGATATTTTACCCAAGTTCAATCGCCGTTTTTGGAAATTCTGCACCAAAGGGCACTTGTCCGCAAGAAACTTTCTTAGACCCAAGCACCGTTTATGGTATCAGCAAAGCAGCAGGCGAAAACTGGGTAAACTATTATTTCAATCGTTATGGTTTAGATGTGCGTTCGTTGCGTTATCCTGGGGTTATTGGCTACCAATCTTTGCCAGGTGGTGGCACAACCGACTACGCTATTGATATTTTCCATAAAGCCGTATGCGATGAACCATATACGTGCTTCTTGGCAAAAAATACTCGTTTACCGATGATTTTCATGGACGATGCCATCAAGGCAACCCTCCAACTCATGGAAGCTCCCAAAGAAAATATCAAAACTCGCACATCTTATAATTTGGCGGGTTTGAGCTTTACGCCTGAAGAAATTGCGGCAGAAATCAAGAAGATTATTCCTAATTTTGAGATTTCGTACGAACCTGATTTCAGACAACAAATTGCCGAATCGTGGCCACAAGTCATTGACGATAAAGAAGCACAAAATGAATGGGGTTGGAAATCGAATTATAGTTTGAAGGACATCACCGAAACAATGATTTTAAAATTACAAGAACAATTAACATTTGCCTAAAACCATGTTTGATAATATCAGAGAATTTTATTCCGAAGAGCTTTCGTCCATCAAAGAGGCTGGTTTATATAAATCAGAACGCATCATTACTACGCCACAGTCGGCCACAATAAATACACAAAATAAGGAAGTTTTAAACTTCTGTGCCAATAATTATTTGGGGCTTTCGTCGCACCCCGAAGTGCTTGAAGCGGCTATCGAAACCATCAAAACGCACGGTTTTGGTATGTCATCGGTGAGATTTATATGCGGCACACAAGATATTCACAAAGAATTGGAGCGTAAAACGGCTGAGTTCTTAGGTACAGAAGATTGTATCTTGTATGCCGCAGCATTCGATGCGAACGGAGGTGTTTTCGAGCCACTTTTAGGAGCGGAAGATGCTATTATTTCTGATGAACTCAATCATGCTTCTATCATTGATGGTATCCGATTGTGCAAGGCCGAGCGTTTTCGCTACAAAAATAACAACATGGAAGATTTGGAGCAACAACTCATTGCAGCCAACCATTGCAAGAAAAAATTGATTGTAACCGATGGAGTTTTCTCAATGGACGGTTCGATTGCTCAGTTGGATAAAATCTGTGATTTGGCTGATAAGTATGGAGCGATGGTAATGGTAGACGAATGCCATGCCACAGGTTTTATGGGAAAAACGGGTCGCGGAACGATTGAGTTAAAAAACGTAATCGGTCGTGTAGATATAGTTACGGGTACTTACGGAAAAGCTCTTGGCGGTGCATCAGGAGGTTTTACGGCTGCACGCAAAGAAATCGTTGATATGCTTCGCCAGCGTTCAAGACCATACCTTTTCTCAAATACACTTGCTCCTGCTATCGTTGGTGCTTCGATAAAAGTATTAGATATCTTACAGCAATCAACCACCCTAAGAGATAAACTCGAAAGAAATGCAGCGTATTTCAGAGCAAAAATGACCGAAGCAGGGTTTGATTTATTGCCAGGAGAACACCCAATTATCCCAATCATGCTTTATGATGCACCTTTGGCACAGACATTTGCGGCTAAATTATTGGAAGAAGGCATTTATGTGATTGGTTTCTTTTATCCAGTAGTACCTAAATCAAAAGCTCGCATCAGAGTTCAAATTTCGGCAGGTCACGAAATTGAGCATCTCGATAAAGCCATTGCTGCCTTCACCAAAGTGGGTAAGGAACTGAAAGTTATCTAAGGCTATCCAACTTTATCTATACAATGGAATCCATCGGGTGTCAAAATCGGCACTCGATGGTGTTTTCTCAAGCCTCTTTCAATAATTCTCGCCCGTACATTTCTATTACTTCTGCCATTTCTTCTACTACTTCTCCCGTATATAAAAACCTCGAAATTTGAAGTAAAAAAGCATTATAATGACCTTCAGGGGCTTCATCAAAAATAGATTTATAAACTCGTGTGCAGAGAATTAAATGAAATTGTTCGTCTCGCACGTCATAAATCACCATTGGTAATAAAGGTGATTCTTCATCAATATCGAAGCAAAACAAGCATGCAGGAAAATCGAATAAACCCATGCCATTGAGGTTGTGAATCATGTCGGCATCGAAGAAGTCATAAAACTTAAAATCATTCTTCACTCCCCTACTACTCAAAATTTCGCTCAAAGTTCTCAAATTTTCGACCATAGAATTGAGCGGAATCCGAGAATCATTAAATTCTTCAAATGGAATCCAAGCATCGGCAACCAAATCGAAGTATTCGAGCGAAGGCTTTGCTAAATCAAGTTTATAATCAAAAAGTGGATAACCTGGTGCAAAATAGCCAGGGTAGAAAAATTGAACTCCATTCTTCTTACAAAACTCCATTTTTAAATACATCAAATACTTCCCGAGGCTGTATTTTCGATATTCGGGGTCATAAAAACACGATATTCCCGCTGCACTTTTTTCACCCAAATCTAAAAAACCCGTTGCTATCAACTTATTTTCATCGTAGATATTTATCTCGGCAGTATCGTAAATGCGTAGTGATGCACGGTCTTCTTGATGCCCATAAAGTAAGTTTCGAACCGATGGTGCAGGTTCGAAAGCCATACTTTCTCGGTATTTTCTAAATAATTCTTCTTGCTGCTCCGTCGGACTGGCTATCTGAATTTCAACTCTAAACTTAGCATTTAGCTTTTCGATTTTGAGCTGAGTTTTACTTTTTTGATAAGTTTCTAAATCAATTCTGAGCCAAATAGCCGAGTGCAGTTTTTCCTGAAAACGCAGGAAATTTGTCGTAAAAATAGATTGCCCCATTCTAAACCAACCATTGGCAAGGTAAATATCAAGCTCTTGTGCAGTTAATGACTCTGGGTAATGTAATTCGACAAACATTCGTATTAGACTAAGTGAAAACAATGGCAAATTGGCAAAAAGAAGCACTAAAAACAAACAACGAACTTTTTTAGTCGAAAAATTATTTTGTAAAAAACTACAACACAAAATTATGGGCAAAAAAATCGACCAAATTCAACCCGAAATCAAAGATTTCATCGAAAAACAAAAACTCTTCTTCGTAGGTACTGCCATGAGTACGGGCATTGTCAATGTATCTCCCAAGGGTATGGATTCTTTTCGTGTGCTTGGCTCTAATCGAGTAATGTGGCTCAACGTTACGGGCAGCGGCAACGAAACTGCAACGCATCTACAAGAAAACAACCGAATGACGATTATGTTTTGTGCATTCGAGGGGAAACCATTGATTTTGAGACTTTACGGTACTGCCAAAACTTACCACCCACGTGATACCGAATGGGTAGAATACATCAATCTTTTCCCGAAATATACGGGTGCAAGACAAATTTTTGATGTAAGTGTCGAAGTAGTTCAAACTTCGTGCGGAATGGCTGTACCGTTTATGGATTACCGTCACGAACGTGAAGAACTCAAGCATTGGGCAGAAAAACAAGGCGAGGAAGGCATCAATAAATACTGGCAAAACAAAAATACTGTTAGCTTCGATGGCCATCCAACTGGAATTCTTGAGTAATTTTCTTTAACCACAAAATAAAAAACTTCGTGGTACAATAAAAATTCAACGAACATGAAACTTTTCTGAAAAAGAAATGTTTTTATTTTAAATATCGACTGATTAGTCAATCTATTAAATGGATAAAGAAAAAAAAATACTTGATACAGCCCTAAAGCTTTTTGTTGAATTTGGGTTTCATGGCACTCCTACCAGCAAAATTGCTAAAGATGCAGGGGTGGCCAACGGAACACTTTTTCATTATTTTTCTACGAAAGAAACTCTTATCAAAGAACTTTATGTAAGTATAAAAAATGAGTTAAATCAGATTTTGGCAAGCCAAGCCAACCCAACGGATAGCATCAAGGAAGCATTTCGTAAACTATATTTCACTACTATTAATTGGGCATTGGTCAATCAAGATAAATTTTATTATATCCAACAAGTACATTTTTCGCCACATTTAGCTCAAATTCCAGAAGAAGTGCTGCACGAACAAAGTAAAATGCACATTACTTTTATAGAAAAAGCAAAAGCCAGCGGAGATATAAAAATTATGCCCAACGAACTGCTCTATACGCTCGTAAATAGCCAGATTATGGGGATTTATCAGTACGTTTTAACGCAACCAACAGACCAACAACAAGACAGTATCGAACAAGGTTTCGAGATGATTTGGGATTTAATTTGTAGTTCACAGGCAAAAATTTACGAGTAAATATCAATATAAAATACTTATAATTAAGGTTTTAAAACCTCATGTATTACAAAATATAGAATCTTATTAAATTAGAAATGAAAATAAAAGCAATTATTACGGGAGTAACAGGTATGGTGGGCGAAGGCGTACTTCACGAAGCACTTAATCGCTCAGAAGTAGAATCGGTCTTGGTTATCGGCCGTAAAACATGTGGTGTTGTTCACCCGAAACTCAAAGAAATTATTCACACTGACTTCTACGATATTTCGCCGATTCTCAACCAAGTTTCAGGCTATAATGCCTGTTATTTTTGTTTGGGCGTTTCGTCGGTAGGCATGAAAGAGGCTGAATATTTCCAACTTACTCATACGCTTACGCTAAATTTTGCTGAGAAATTAAGTTCGGTCAATCCTGAAATGACATTTTGTTATATTTCGGGGTCAGCCACCGACAGCACCGAACAGGGTAAAAGTATGTGGGCGAGAGTAAAAGGTAAAACCGAGAATGATTTAATGAAACTTCCTTTTAAGGCAGTTTACAATTTCCGCCCAGCTTTTATGTTGCCCACCAAAGGACTGAAAAATACACTCTCATTTTATAAATATATTTCATGGATGTATCCAGTAGGCCGACGACTTTTTCCAAATTATTTCAGTACCTTAGCTGAACTGGGGCAATCAATGATAAATACCTCAATCAGAGGATATTCAAAACAAATTTTGGAAGTAGAAGATATTTTGGTGATGAGTAAGTAAATTAACAGAGATTCATTTCAATAACATTCAAACCAATCAACATAAAAAACTAATGAAAATCGACTTCACAATAAATGGTAAGCCAACAAGTGTAGATGTTGACCCTGCCATGCCTCTGCTTTGGGTTGTCAGAGACGAACTCAAACTTACGGCTACCAAATTTGGCTGCGGAATGGCTATGTGCGGAGCTTGCACACTCCACATTGATGGCGAAGCAACCCGTTCATGCTCTGTACCTGTTGAAAGCATTGCAGGAAAAAACATTACAACACTCGAAGGGCTTTCAGAAAGCAATGAAAAACTCCACCCTATTCAACAAGCTTGGATAGAAGAGCAAGTACCACAATGTGGCTATTGCCAATCGGGTTTTATGATGGCAGCAGCCAAATTGCTGAAAGAAAACCCAAATCCGACTGAAACAGATATTGCCAATAGTATTACCAATATTTGCCGTTGTGGTACACAGCCACGTATCATCAAAGCGATTAAGAGAGCATCCGAAATTTCTAACCAAAAAATCTAAAAACTATGTCAGCAGATAATACAAAAAAAGGTTTTTCACGTAGAAAATTCTTACAAAGAGGAGCAATCGTTTTGGGTGGAACAGTAGTTGCAAGTTATTTGGGCTGCTCGCCTATGCGTCGATTTACAGCTCAAAAAGCCGAGAGCATGGATTTGCCAGCGATGATGAGTTCACTGCAACCTGATTTTTGGTTTGAGGTTTTACCTGATAATACGATTGCACTGAAATCTCCGAAAATTGAAATCGGGCAAGGAGTTTTTACTGGCCTTGCGATGCTTGCCGCTGAGGAATTAGATGTTCCTTATGAACAAATAAAAGTTGAACACGCCATCACAACCAGTGGTTTGTATGACGAAATGAATACGGGTGGAAGTAATTCAACTTCAAGCCTTTATGAATCAATCAGAGAAGTTGCTGCCACTATGCGTGAGATGCTCAAAGAAGCAGCGGGTAAAAAGTGGGGAGTAAAAGCCAGCGAAATTAAGACCGAAAATGGCACATTAATTTCGGGTAATAATAAAATAACTTATGCCGAAATAACTAAAGAAAACAAAAAATGGGATATTCCGAAAACCCCAGAGTTAAGGCCAAAATCGGCATTTAAAGTAGTTGGAAAGGCAGTCAAGCGAACTGATTTGAAAACAAAAGTAATGGGAACCGCTAAATATACACTTGATAGCGAGCTACCTGATATGCTTTATGCGGTTTTATTACAATCGCCTTATTTAGATGGTACAATCAAAACACTTGATACGAAAGAAGCAGAAAAATCGGCAGGGGTCGTAAAAGTTGTTCGTGATGGCGAATTGGTAGCAGTGGTGGCTAAGACTTTCTATGCAGCCGATAGTGCTTTCAAAAAAATAAATGTTGAATGGAACACGCCAAATAAAGTTCAGCAGGCTGATTTGATAAAACTCGTAACGGTAGGCAATGGCAAAGAAGTAAATATTCAAAAAGAAGGAAACGCTAAAAGCATTATTGAAGATAACAAAGCAACCGTTTTTCGTCAAGAATATCGCACACCAATGGCAGCTCACGCTCAGATGGAAGTCAATGCGGCTATTGCCCATGTTGAAGCAGATAAGGCGGTAATCATTGCTGGCACGCAAGGGCCGAAGATTGTCATTGATACGGTTTCAAAAGCACTTGATATTGCCAAAGATAGAGTAGAAGTACATACGCCTTATGTGGGTGGTGGTTTCGGAAGAAAAGCCGTAAAAGGACTTTATGTTGAAGCCGCTCTAATTTCTAAAGCGGTTGGAAAGCCGATAAAACTTTATAATTCTCGCCAACAAGAGTTCCAAAATAGTTTATATCGCCCAAACACTCACCATGTTTTGCAAGCGAAAATTGCTCAAAATGGTGAAATTGAAGCCATCACACACGACCAATCTACACCAGATATGCTCAAGAATTTAATGGGAACTGACCTCCCTAATAAAATCTTAGGAGCAGATTTTATTTCAGCTGGTCATGGTGCAAGTTTCATGTATCATTTCAAAAATAAGTCAGTTTCCGTTTGGAATGCTGAAGTACCGATTCCGATTGGTATTTGGCGAGGTGTGGGAATGTTTCCGAATACTTTTGCCGTTGAAAGTTTTATGAATGAACTGGCACATCAAACCCAAAAAGACCCAATTGCTTTCAGAATTGGCTTACTACAAAATGATGATAAAATAAGTGTAAGAGGGAAGAAAGTTTTAGAAGCACTTATAGAAAAAAGTGGCTGGAAAACACCCAAAGCCGAAGGTATTGGCAGAGGGATTGCCATTGGAAATGACCGAAAGTCAATTGCCGCAGCAGCCATAGAATTAGCAATAATAGAAGGAAAAATTGTTATAAAAAAAGTTACTCAAGTATTAGACTGTGGAATAAGCATTAATCCAGAGGGAATTAAACAACAAATTGAAGGTGCTACAATGATGGGAATCGGTGCGGCACTTTATGAAGAAGTAACGGTAAAAGATGGACAAATCGAACAAGCATATTTCAGCCAATATCCAATGGTTACGTTGGCAGATGTTCCTGAAATCCAATGCTTTATTCTCGAAGGCGACGATGTTCCTTACGGAGTTGGCGAGCCTCCCCTCGCTCCTATTGCTCCAGCCATCGCAGGTGCAGTTTTAGACTTGACGGGTAAGGCTGTTCGTTCATTACCAATTCGTTTGAGTTGATTGGTTATTGGTAAGCTGGCATTTTGGATATTAGTTACTGGGAAATTAGTGGTAAAAAAACATTATGATAATCAATTCACCAATAACCAGTTTACCAGTAAACCAATAACAAAAAATACATTTGGGACTTGCTCAAAAAAAGGTTATTTTGCGATGCGAAATAACCTTTTTCGTCTTTAAAAATTTCCTCTATTCAACCCAATGAAAAAAACTACAACAAGCATTTTTGTGCTATTCATTTTTGTACTAAATGGATTTGCACAACAAAGTAAAATCATTGCTAAAGGAGCAACTCTCACCAAACTCTCAGGCGAATATGCCTTTACCGAAGGCCCTGCTGCCGATACCGAAGGTAATGTCTTCTTCACTGACCAGCCCAACGATAAAATCTACAAATGGTCAGCATCAGATAATTCAATTTCGGTTTACATGGATAAAACAAATCGCTCGAATGGACTTTACTTCGACCGTGCGGGAAATCTACTTTCGTGTGCTGATTTAGAAAACCAACTCATAAGTATTGATAAAAATCAGAAAATAACGGTTTTGGTCAATGATTTTGAAGGTAAAAAGTTCAATGGGCCAAACGACCTTTGGGTTGCCCCTAATGGTGGTATTTATTTCACTGACCCTTTCTACAAACGCCCCTATTGGAAGCATACAGAGATGGAATTACCCGAAAAACGAGTCTATTATCTTTCTCCCGATAAAAAAACGGTTACTATTGCTGCCCGTGAATTTGTAGCACCCAACGGAATCATTGGTACACCCGATGGTAAAACCCTTTATGTAGCAGATATTGGCGACCGTAAAACCTACTCATTCCCAATCAACTCTGATGGCACTTTGGGTGAGCGTAAACTCTTCGCTCCTATGGGTTCAGATGGAATGACGATTGACAAAAAAGGCAATATCTATGTAACAGGCAAAGGCGTAACTGTTTTCGATAAAAACGGTACTCAAATCGAGCAAATCGAAACAAAAGAACCTTGGACAGCCAACGTAACCTTCGGTGGTAAAGACCGAAAAACGCTTTTTATCACGGCATCGAAGTCGGTTTACACACTTAAAATGAAAGTGGAAGGAGCTTGACGCTAAATTATCAGCCAAAACATACTTTAATTAAACAATTTGGCTGATAATTATTTTTAATCTTTAGCCAAAATTATATATTTGTAAATAATTTGGCTAACAATAAATATGAAAACAATCATAGGCAGAGAGAGCGAAAAGAAAGTCCTTGCAGAAGTTATCGAGTCGGAGAGTGCCGAATTAGTTGTTGTATATGGAAGGAGAAGAGTTGGAAAAACTTTTCTGATTCGTGAGTTTTTTGAAAAAGAATTAGTTTTTGAATTTTCGGGTCAGTACGATGCCAAAACCAAAATTCAACTCCAAAACTTTACTAATAAACTTGACCAAAGTAGTAAATCTGCCTATCCATCCTCGCTGCCAAGCAACTGGACAGATGCCTTAAATAGACTTAAAATCTATTTAAACCCAATTCTTGAAAAGAGAAAAGCGGTAGTTTTTTTTGATGAATTTCCTTGGATTGATTCACCAAAATCTGATTTTCTGAGTTCATTCGATTATTTTTGGAATGATTGGGCAAGTAAAAAAGATAATTTAAAAGTTATTATATGTGGCTCGGCGGCTTCATGGATGATTAGAAAAGTAATTCAAAATAAGGGAGGGCTTCACAACAGAATTACGAAAAAAATCAGGCTATTACCTTTTACACTAAAGGAAACCGAAAACTATCTGCAAAATAAAAATATTACCTTAGACCGATTTCAGATTTTACAATTATACATGGCATTTGGGGGTGTTCCTCACTATTTAAAAGAAGTAAAAAAAGGAGAAAGCACCAACCAAACCATTGATAATGTGTGCTTTAAGAAGGAAGGATTATTATTCGGTGAATTTGATAGTTTATTTCGTTCGTTATTTAAAAACCATGAAACACATGTACAGCTCATCAGAGAGTTATCAAAAAAAAATAATGGATTAACTCGAAATGAGCTATTACAAAAAATAAATATAAAGTCGGGCGGAACTGCCTCTTTAGTTATTGAGGAATTGGAAGAATCTGGCTTTGTAACTGGCTATATACCTTTCGGAAAAAACAAAAAAGACTCCGTTTATAAGCTAACCGACGAATATTGTCTATTTTATCTGAAATTTATAGAAAATAATAAGGGAACCCAGTCGTGGGCATTTATACAAAACGCTCAGTCTTGGAAAAGTTGGACAGGGTTTTCGTTTGAATCAATTTGTCAAAAACATATTCGAGAAATCAAAAAAGCACTGGGTATTTCTGGCATTTACACAGAAGAATCGGGTTGGAGGTTCAGAGGGAATGCAGAAGAGGAAGGCACTCAAATAGATTTATTGATTGACCGAAAAGACGGTTGTATTAATCTATGCGAAATGAAGTTTTCGGAGTTTGAGTTTACGATTGATAAAAAATACGCAGAAAACATTGCCCATAAAATTAGAACATTTAGAGAAGTCACTAAAACAAAAAAAACAGTTTTCTTCACGGCCGTAAGCACTTATGGGTTTACAAACAATGAACATAAATTAAGGTGGGTACAAAGTGAAATTACTATGAATGATTTATTCGCCTAAAAATCAACATTTCAACCTAAAATCATTTTTAAACTATTTAAGATGGAATCTTCTAATATATCTCGTAGAAATCTCATAAAATCAACATTGGCAACGGGTGCAGGCTTGGCACTTGGATTAGAAACGGCCTCTGCTCAAGCCCCAACAACAGCTAAACATAATTTTAGTTATTGCTTGAATACCAGCACAATTATGAAGCAAAATATCGGTCTGATGGCTGAACTTGACGTGGCAGCAAAAGCAGGGTATTCAGGTATTGAAATTTGGGTAAGAACTCTCGAGACATACGCAAATAACGGAGGTAACTTAAAGGATGTTCGTCAAAAAGCAAAAGATTTAGGAATAACCATTGAAGATGCGATTGGCTTTGCATCTTGGATTGTGGATGACCCTAATTTAAGAGCAAAAGCCCTCGAACAAACCAAATAGACTTTGGGACGTAATTGTTGATCCCGCAAGAAAGATTCGTGTAGGAAACAAATTATACTTTGGTGAAAATGAAGAATTGGTTGCTGAAGTAATCGACAATACAACAAGCCGCGGTAGAACTATTCGTTTTTTATGGGAGGGCGACGACGAGGGCTTCAAGAAAATGTTAGAATTTTTAGGAGAAACTCCTTTACCAAAATATATTAAGCGCAAGCCAGACGAAGATGATAAAGAGCGTTACCAAACAGTATATGCAAAGCATGAAGGTGCTGTTGCAGCTCCTACTGCTGGTTTACATTTTAGCAGAGAATTGATTAAGAAATCAGAAATTTTAGGAATTCGTTTTGCAGAAGTAACCTTGCATACTGGTTTAAGTACTTTTAGACCAATCGAAGTAGAAGATTTGAGCAAACATAAAATGGATGCAGAATACTTTAAAATTGATGATGAAGCTTGTCGTATTATTAATACCGCAAAAGAGAACAATCGTCGTATTTGCTCAATTGGTACAACAGCTATGCGTGCTATGGAAAGTAGCGTAACAGCTCAAAGATTATTAAAGCCTGCAGAAGGTTGGACAAATCATTTTATCCACCCTCCTTACCAATTTAATATTGCAGATAGTTTAGTAACCAATTTCCATTTACCTAAAACAAGCTTATTAATCATGACTTGTGCTTTTGCAGGTTACGAATTAGCAATGGAAGCATATAAGAAAGCGATTAAAGATAAATACAGATTTTTCAGCTATGGCGATGCCTTGTTGTTTATCTAATTGATTTTTTCCAATTTTAGACTTAAAAAAGATCAGATGCTATATCTGATCTTTTTTATTGCTTAAATTAAAGGAAATATTATACTAAAATTCTAGTATTGAATTTTCCCGATAACATAAATCGCTTTTCCCTTTTTCACAAATAACCCATTTTCTTGGATAATAGTTTTGCGCCTCAAGAAAATAAGGAATGGGGAAAATATTTTTTGCAATAAGTTTCATTTTAATTTTTATTCAATCTTCCTATGCCCAAAATAAAGAAGTAGATACAGCTCAATGGAAAAATTTACCTGATGTGACTATAGTTGGCAGAAATAGCAAAAGTGATTATCAGCAAATGCCAGAGATTGTAGGAACCAATATTTATGCTGGTAAAAAAAATGCATTGATTGTAATGGATAATGTTCAAGGTAATGTGGTGAACAATACCATGAGACAGGTTTTAGCAAAAGTACCTGGAATTCATGTATGGGAAAGTGATCCTAGTGGAATCCAAATTGGAATTGCTACAAGGGGACTGAGTCCCAATAGAAGTTGGGAATTTAATGTACGACAAAATGGTTATGATATCGCTGCGGATCCTTTTGGATATCCTGAAGCATATTATAACCCACCATTACAAGCAGTTCAAAGAATGGAAATTGTACGAGGTCAAGGAGCGTTACAATATGGTCCACAATTTGGAGGGATGATCAATTATATTATAAAAAATGGTTCAGAAATAACAAAGCCAATTGCATTTGAAAGACAACAGAGCTTTGGATCTTTTGGATTAAGTAATAGTTTTAGCGCTATTGGTGGTAAAAAAGGGAATATAAATTATTACAGTTTTTTAGATCATAGAGCTGGACATGGTTGGAGAAATAATAGCGGCTTTGATTCTAAAGCAGCATATGGAACAATCACCTATCATTTTAATGCTAAAACATCCTTGACTTTGGAGATTATGCAGTCTCATATTAGGTCACAACAACCAGGCGGCTTAACTGATCAAGAAATTATTAGTAACCCTAAGCAAAGTCTTAGAACAAGAAACTGGATGGATATTACATGGACCACTCCTGCCCTAGTTTTGAATTATCAAATAAATAGTTCAACTAGATGGAATACCAAGCTTTTTGGCACTATCGGTAACCGAAATAGTGTTGGATTTTTACAACCAATTAATATAAAAGATAGTATCAATTCGGCAACCCTTCAATACAATAATCGTCTAGTCAATTTAGACAAGTATAGAAATTACGGATTAGAAAGTAGAATAATTACAGATTATACATTAGGAAAATTACAAAATACTATTTCTGCTGGTATAAAAATGTATACAGGCACTACAAAACGTTTGGCGGATGGTAAAGGTTCTACTAACTCTAATTATGATATAAGTATTGATGGAATCTTCCCAAGAGATATTGCATTTGTCTCCAACAACCTTGCTGGATTTATTGAAAATATTTTTAGAGTTACGAATGAATTGTATATTATTCCTGGCATAAGATATGAATGGCTTGAAGGAGTTGCTTCTGGAAGAAATAGTATAAACAATGGTCAAATAATATCCTTACAGAATATCCAAAGAAGTAGAAGTTTTTTATTAGGTGGAATTGGAACAGAATATCACATAGGTAAAAGCACAGAATTATATGCGAATTTTTCGCAGGCTTACAGACCTATTCAATTTGCCAATTTACAAGCTCCACCTACAACCGATATAGTGGATCCCAATTTAAAAGATGCAAAGGGATATAATGTAGATTTGGGTT
>JALQYE010000449.1 GCA_023254245.1 Emticicia sp. | reverse complement strand
AAAAAAATAAACTGCAGATTAATATTAAGCTTAAAAGTTGTTTCATTATCATTTCAATTTACTAACGAAGATATGAAAAAATAGTAATCCACAAAATATAAAACCCCCTATAAAAAACAGAGGGTTTTATATTTAAAATAAGATGTTTTTATTTATTCAGTCGGTTTTTCTTCAGGTAATAAAGATGATGTGCCTGAATTATTTGCTGATAATTTTTTTTCTTTTTCTTCAGCAATGTCCTTTGCAAAAGGACGTTTCCCGAAAATTGATTCTAGGTCTTCTTTAAAGATTACCTCTTGTTCTAATAATTTTTCAGCTAATTGAGTTAATTTATCCTTATTGGCAAGTAAAATAGTTTTGGTTCTTGCATATGCAATATCAATCATTTTCTTTACTTCTTCATCAATAGTTTTAGCTGTGTTTTCGCTATATGGTTTGCTAAAGCTGTATTCGCTCTGGCCTGAACTATCGTAGTAGCTCACATTACCTATTTTATCGTTTAAGCCATAGTAAACAACACTTGCATATGCTTGACGTGTAATTTTTTCTAAATCACTTAATGCACCTGTAGAAATTTTCCCGAAAATAACTTCCTCAGCAGCTCTCCCTCCTAAGGTAGCGCACATTTCGTCCATGATTTGCTCAGTAGTTGTAATT
>JALQYE010000448.1:425-658 GCA_023254245.1 Emticicia sp. | reverse complement strand
GTAAAGTTGTTGATCATACGATCAATTGAGTACGGACGATTTTTGATTGTTTGGTTAACATATGTAATGGTAACATCTGTAGAAAACTTAGGAGATAATTTGAAGCTCGTATTTAAGTTCATTGAGTTTTTCTCACTCTTAGAACCCATACTCACACCTTCATTTTCTTGTCTAGTTAAAGAGAAACGGATATTTGCATTTTCAGATGCTTTAGATACCGCAACGTTTACGCT
>JALQYE010000448.1:0-415 GCA_023254245.1 Emticicia sp. | reverse complement strand
GAATAATACGACCATCCCAGTTAAGGATTGGTTGACCATCAAATTTAGGACCGTAGTTAATACTAAAGCTACCTAAACTTCTTGTTTCCTTAATACCATCACCATTTAAATCCCACCATACAAAACCGTTGTCATCTTGACCAGCACTGTTGTTGATCGTATTAGAAATACCATAACCACGAACGTTTTGATATTTAGGTAAGAAAGCAACATTATCGATGCTATAGTTCGTAGAAACATCTACGCCTAAGCCTTTTCTATTTTTGCTAGCTTGTTTAGTAGTAATTAATACAACACCGTTTACGGCTTCAGAACCATAAAGGGCTGCAGCAGATGCACCTTTTAAGATAGAAATGTTTTCGATATCTTCTGTTTGGATATCTAATAAACCATTACCTCTTAAACGTTGGTCACT
>JALQYE010000447.1 GCA_023254245.1 Emticicia sp. | reverse complement strand
AGATGCAGCAAAGGTAAAAGCGGGCGATCACATGGCCTGCAATCGCCCTCATAAGCATGAAACGTCCGTTGCGCCTCAGTTGGGGCTGTTCGTGGGATCGAAGTGACCGTCTTCGATATTGCGCGTCACAACCTTATGCATCCATTCGAGAGTCTCGATGATTCCTGCATCTTTCACGACGACATTGCAGTGGTGGTGCCCCCAGCCCAAGTTGTATGGGCGATGGTTGTAAACACCATATCGAAGTTCAGAGATATGAAATAAATTTAGCTGTGTAACCGTAAGGTCGTGCACCTCACGACCTTCAGCTTGCTCAAGGCGACTAAAGAAGCCTGTACCCGAAAGCTCCTCAAGGCACAGAGGACAAATGGTTTTTCCATCCGCATTGATAATGCGGGCCTCACGAAGGCGGTTTAGGTCCAGCAGCCCGTCCCGCTCGCATTCTTGTAAATTGTGTGCGCTTCTAATTCGAGCATTTTCAGTGCTCATTCCGTTTTGGATTGCCACATCTAAAGCGTCTCGACACATCCAAAAAAGAGCTTCAAGTTGTGCGCGGCACTGCTTAATGACGACGTCGCTGGCATACTCAAAAAGACGAATTCCCGCGCCTTTCCCCTGCGTTGTTGTGAATCCCCGGATGATTTTGTCGCCATTATCGAT
>JALQYE010000446.1 GCA_023254245.1 Emticicia sp. | reverse complement strand
AGTTTTTTCAAACGACGGGTTTGCTCTATGTCTTCTCTGAAAACTGTTCCCAGCGGATTCCAACTCATTGGGCGAATTTGGTGCAATTGCATATAATCCAAACTGCCGTCTAACATGGCTTCGTAGTGCGTTGCTGAGAATTGGATTTGGTTGTAGTGGACTGCTGTTTTTTGTTGGATCAATTCGGTTTG
The DNA here is from genome assembly GCA_023254245.1 of Emticicia sp. Classification (GTDB taxonomy): domain Bacteria; phylum Bacteroidota; class Bacteroidia; order Cytophagales; family Spirosomataceae; genus Emticicia. Next base: position 471 of record JALQYE010000446.1, on the reverse strand, counting down.
CGAAGGCGTAAAGTTAGACAACCCAAAATCGAGAATTTTACCTTCTCTTTTTAATTGGTCAACAGCTTCCGCGATTTCATCGGCTACCATCAGCGGACTGGGACGATGCAACAACAACACATCCAAATAATCGGTTTGCAGGTTTTTTAATGAATTTTCAACCGACCAAATAATGTAATCTTTAGAATAATCGTAGTGCTTGATAGCATTATTACGACCTCGTGTGTGTTGGATACCGCATTTGGAAATCAATTGTATAGCCTTGCGGTCGATTTGACTGTTTTTCAGGGCTTTTCCAAAATCGGATTCTGTAGTGTAATCGCCGTAAATATCTGCATGATCAAAAGTAGTAATCTTGTTTTCAATACAAATGTGCATCAGATGTTCCATTTGGGCTGTATTGAGTTTTTTATCCCAAATTCCCCAATTCATGGTTCCGGCTATAATGGGTGAAAGTTGTGTTTTCATAAG
>JALQYE010000445.1 GCA_023254245.1 Emticicia sp. | reverse complement strand
TGGAGCTTCAACAAGGAATTTCGGCAGAATTGAACCAAACAAAAATCGGTAATACCTACAAAGTATTGTTTGATAGAAAAGAGGGAGGTTATTTTATCGGAAGAACTGAATTCGACTCACCAGAGGTTGATAATGAGGTACTTGTACCTGCTTCGCAATACGTAAGAATGGGCGATTTTGCTAATGTAAAAATCAATAACGCCGAAGAATTTGATTTGTACGGCGATTTGGTTTAATGAAACAATAATATACCATAACAACCATACCGTAGAGACAAGGCATGCCTTGTCTCTACCTTTTTAAATTAAAATCCTTATTTCACAGCTGCCACAACACCCTTCACCAAGGCAGAATGATTGAAATTATCTTTTGGCGTACACCCCAAACGAACAATCACTAAATTCTTCGATGGCACGATGGTTACGTATTGCCCTTCAAACCCTACGGCCATAAAAGCATCTTGCGGAAAAGTTTTATCTTGGTGGTCGAGCCAAAAATGAGCGGCATATTTTCCGTCCGAATGTGGTGTTTCTGTCGCTGAATATTTCACCCAACCTTCTGGCAATAAACGTTCGCCATTCCAAACACCATCTTGTAGATATAATTGACCAAATTTTGCCCAGTCACGAGCCGTAGCATACATAAATGACGACCCCACGAACGTTCCT
>JALQYE010000444.1 GCA_023254245.1 Emticicia sp. | reverse complement strand
AGATTTAAAAAAATTAATCACATCTAAAATATTGGACATCCCAAAAACATTTAATCCTTTGACGATGGCAGCTTCTTTAGCATTTTGTTTGGGAAGAATAAAACCTTTGAATCCTTTTTTTTGTGCTTCGATGGCAATGGGAAGCGCGCCTTTTATAGGCTTTAAGCTGCCGTCTAAAGAGAGTTCTCCCATGATTAAGTAATCTTCAAGGTGTGCGGATGGAATTTGCTCTGCGGCCGCGAGAATGCCAATTGCAATGGTTAAATCATAAGAGGAGCCTTCTTTGCGGATATCAGCGGGTGCCATATTTACCACAATTTTCATTCTTGGCATATGGTAACCAAAGTTCTTTACAGCAGATTCGATTCTTAAATGGCTTTCTTTGACGGCGCTGTCTGGTAAGCCAACTAAAAAATAATCGACACCTGTAACAATATTTACTTCTACCGTAATGAGAATTGCGTCAACGCCTTGAACGGCGCTGCCAAAAGTTTTAACCAGCATTTTTTATTTCAAAACTAAATGAAACGACTGTTTAGTTCAACTTAGTTTGTGCAGGTTTTTAATTGCAAATTTTTATTGATGTCTTTCGATGAAATCAATTAAGGAATGGATGACTTTGATGTGTATTTCTTGCGCCCTATCTGCATAGTCAGATTTGGGTGCACGAATT
>JALQYE010000443.1 GCA_023254245.1 Emticicia sp. | reverse complement strand
ATTAACCATCAGCATGAGAAAAATCTTCATTTTAGTTTTATCATTTTCTATTCTTTCTATTTCTTCTTTCGCTCAAATTCAATCTGGACCGATGCTTGGGTATTCAGAAATGAAAGAAGTATTGCTTTGGATACAGACCCAAAAAGAAGCCAGTGTAAAGTTTGTATATTGGGACAAAGAAAACCCAACCATAAAGTTTTCGACTGAAGAAGCCAAAACTAATAAAACCGATGTTTTTGTAGCAAAATTGATTGCTGATAAGGTTTTGCCAGGAAAAAAATACGCTTACGAGGTTTATGTCGATAAAAAGAAAGTAAACCTTAGCTATCCGCTCGAATTCCAAACCCAAACTCTTTGGCAATGGCGAACTGACCCGCCAGCCTTCAAATTTGCCGTTGGAAGTTGTGCTTATGTTAATGAAGAGGCCTTTGACCGCCCTGGAAAACCGTATGGTTCTGAATATGAAATTTTTACGAGTATCTATAAATCAAAACCCGATTTTATGGTTTGGGGTGGCGATAACCTTTACTTGAGAGAAGCAGATTGGAATACCAAAACAGGTATTTTACACCGATATACCCACACTCGCTCGTTGCCTGAGATGCAACCGCTTTTGGCAAACGTACATAATTATGCCATTTGGGACGACCACGATTTTGGTCCGAATGACTCT
>JALQYE010000442.1 GCA_023254245.1 Emticicia sp. | reverse complement strand
GCTTTAGCTCTTCACTCTTTTTTGCAGTTAGGCTCGATTGGCTATGGGTAACTGGCACACCACTTTCAGCGTAGTGAATGGCATCTGCCAGTAATCTGGATAGAGGCATTCTTCCACCCATGCTCTGCTTGGAAAGTTTGTGAGCAGCACCCCAGCCTGAAATTGTTCCAGCAACAGTATTGGCAGCTACTGGACCTCTAAAAGGAATTGTCTTGGTAATGCCACGTTCTCTGTACCACTCTTTGGTTGCTAAGCCAGCTGCGGCACCGCAAGCATCAATTCCGCCCATGGCTTTTCCAGGAGAGTGAATGACCCAAAAGGAATCACCGCCAATGGAATTCATATGCGGGTAGACCACGGCAATAGTTGCTGCCGCAGCAATCATTGCTTCTAGTGCGTTACCCCCCTCGCGTAGAACTGCCAAAGCAGATTCAGACGCGAGAGAGTGGGGCGCTACCGCCATCCCCCTGATTCCCCATTTTGGTTGCATGCAAAACCTCTACTTTTTAGTTTTATTTATTTTCTCGAAGCTGACGCTCGATTTCTGCACTAGAGTCTACAGTGATTTCATTTTGCTCAACACCAGCAAGTGGATCAATTGAAGGACCATTTGCATCGATCGCTACTGCGGGTTTATCAATAAAGTAGGTAACAGTTTCTGGTATGAAAATGAT
>JALQYE010000441.1 GCA_023254245.1 Emticicia sp. | reverse complement strand
CTTTCCGTATTTCAATTCCATAAAGGTGCGATTGGAGTATTTCATTTACACGCTTATCCGAATGAAGTTTTAGCATTTCAATTCCATAAAGGTGCGATTGGAGTTTGTGTGTTATCTCATTGTCATTTGCCTGACTTTATTTCAATTCCATAAAGGTGCGATTGGAGTTTGAAGATGTAAAAGAGGAGAAAAAGGAAGCAACCCGATTTCAATTCCATAAAGGTGCGATTGGAGTAAAACCTCATGTATAAGCTAAGTCAAGAAGAAATCTATTTCAATTCCATAAAGGTGCGATTGGAGTGATTGTGTTTTACGTCATAGAAGAGATTTAGAAACATTTCAATTCCATAAAGGTGCGATTGGAGTAACCTTTTTCTCAATTTTAATTATGATAGTAATATATTTCAATTCCATAAAGGTGCGATTGGAGTGTACATTCAAGTAAAAATTGAATATAGAGCAAAAAAATTTCAATTCCATAAAGGTGCGATTGGAGTATCGAGAAATGTGGATTGACATAACCATTTGGTTAGAATTTCAATTCCATAAAGGTGCGATTGGAGTAAAAAGACTTGCCACAACCGAAACCGTGTTGATGAATTTCAATTCCATAAAGGTGCGATTGGAGTCGTCGAGCAAATGCCAAAAAAAGTAAAATCACACAAATTTCAATTCCA
>JALQYE010000440.1 GCA_023254245.1 Emticicia sp. | reverse complement strand
GTTTCGATGCCGAAAGCAGAATGGGCTATTCTACTTTTAGCCTTGCCAACTTTTGGCTTAGCAGCTCCATTTGGAGCCGCAACTGCAGCAATCCAAGAAATTATGCCTAATCAAGTTAGAGCCTTGGCTTCTTCCATTATGCTTTTTATCCTTAACTTAATAGGTATGTCTTTAGGGCCTACGTTGGTAGCATTATTCACCGATTTTGTATTTAAAGATGAAAATATGATTCGATATTCTATGATGGTATTATTTATCGTTGGTGGCGGATTTGGACTAATTTTATCGCTCATGGTATTAAAACCTTATCGAAAAATCATTGAAACAATCGCATAAAAGCTGTTCAGTTTAAAACATTTTCAGATGAAAAAATATTTATTTTCACTACTATCAATTTGTATTTCAGCCTTAGTTTTTGGGCAAAAAACACTTACGGTAGAGACAAGGCATGCCTTGTCTCTACAAGAAAAATTATTATTTGGTGTAGCCTATTACGATGAATATATGCCTTACGAACGCCTCGAAAAAGACGTGGCAATGATGAAGGATGCAGGTATCAATGTGGTAAGAATTGCAGAATCTACTTGGAGTACAGTTGAGCCACAAGACAATGTTTGGAATTTTAAAAGCATCGACCGAGTGCTGAATGCCATGCACAAGGGAGGCATCAAGGTTATTA
>JALQYE010000043.1 GCA_023254245.1 Emticicia sp. | reverse complement strand
AGATAACAAAGTAAAAACTGATAAAGACTTAATGAATATCTGGAACAAATCGGTGGGGCGTGGCTCAAATCTTTTATTGAATATTCCCGTTGATAATCGTGGTCTAATTCACGAAAACGATGAAAAAGCCTTGATGGACTTCAAGAAAATGAGAGATACGTATTTCAAGAATAATCTGTTGACTACTGGTAGCTTCAAAAAAGATTTTAGTAAAGACACATACGATATTACGCTTACAAAACCTCAAACGTTTAATTGTTTTGTAGTACAGGAAGATATTCGTTATGGGCAACGAGTGAAGAAGTTTTACATTCAAGCAAAACTAAATGGAGAATGGAAAAACCTCACTTTTGCGACAACCATTGGGCATAAACGAATTGTTTATTTTCCAACAACAACCGCTAAAGAACTCCGAATTGTTTTTGACGAAGCTTTTGCAAAACCAATCATTTCGAATGTGGCGTTGTATAATACGCCTGAGTAATTGATTTTTCTTTCATCTATGAGGGTGTTTAAATTAAATTTTTAGACACCCACTGTTTTATGTTTAGTTAAAAAAAACAAAATTTCAACGAAAAACTATATATTTGAACAACTAATCATCACATTAGGAGAATAATGTTAGAGTTTGACGAAAAAGGCAACTTAATACCACATAACCACCATATAGAAATCAGCTATGATGTATTTGTTAAAAACTTTGTCAAAAATTTTCCAATAGAATCAACTCGACATCAAATTCTCACTGATTTTGAGCGTTTCCTTGAAGAGTTTTGTTCAAAAATCTATTCTCATTTTAATATTTGGATAAATGGTAGTTTTGTAACACAAAAAGTAAATCCTAATGATATTGACTGCTTAATATTCATAAAGTATGATTGGTTAAAAGTAAATGAAAAAACATTGAGTAATTTCAAAACAACAATAAAACAAGATTATAAAAACTTAGACGTTTATTTTTTAATTGAATACCCCGAAAACCACGAACATCGAATACTTACTGATACCGATATTTTCTATTGGAGAGATTGGTTTTCAAAAACTCGTAAAAATCATAGTGGCAAATCATTTCAAAAGGGATTTATAGAATTAAAAATTTAAAATATCATGGAAGAATCACTCGAATTAAACAATAAAGACTATAAAATCATTGATATTCTCCATCAAATCGAAAAACTTAATTCGATGATTTTGCTTCATTCAAAAGAAGGTGGCATCCAATTCATGAAAGAACAATATGAAGCAATGAAAGCAAAATTGTTAGTAGAACTGAATGATGAATTGAAAAAATATATTGGTAACACCTCTCATGCAATGGCAGCATAAGAATAAATTATTTCAAACCTGCTTTAAAGTAATACTAATGAAAAAACTCCTCCTATTATTTGCATCAGTAATAGCATTGGCGGCTTGTCAGAGCAAAACTGAAACTAAAAATACAGCGACTTCTTCTGCTGAAATAAAAGTTGATAGCGTAACGTATAGTCTTAAAACTCCGCCGAAAATCACGAAAGATGGCGATACCGTACTTACAAGTTTTAGCGTAAAATACCCGAAACTGGTGGGTGGCGATGAAGCCGTAATCAGCAAAATCAATGCACAAATAGAGCAAATGGTAAAAGACCAAACTTTTAGCATGGATGATACGGTGCAAACGACAAAAACAGGGTCAATCGAATCGCTTGCTAAAGGTTTCATCAAAGAATTTGAAGATTTAGCAGCCGAAAACGATGATATGCCACTAATGGGATGGGATTACGAAGGTTCGGGCGATACACTCTTGATTTCGCCAAAAGTAATTTCAATTTACTACCAAGTTTATTCGTTTACGGGTGGAGCACATGGAAATTCTAACATTACTTACTTAAATTTCAATGCTCAAACTGGCGACTTACTGAAACTGACCGATATGGTTTCTGACACTACCGCCTTGAAGAAAATAGCCGAATTGAAATTTGAGAAAACACAAAAAGCATTTGCCAAAGACAACGACTTTGAATATAGTAAAGAAGATTATTTCTGGGGGAGTCCATTCTTTTTACCTGCTAATATTGCAATAACTAAAAACGGCTTGCAGTTTTTATACAACCCTTATGAAGCAGCGGCGTATGCCTTAGGAACTATCTCATTTGAACTAACTTGGCAAGAATTAGGTGATATTGCTAAAAAGGAAATTAGGTGAAGTAGTCAGTCTATTGTTACACCATAGCGAATCTATAAAAAAGGCGTTCAAAATAAAGTTTTGAACGCCTTTTTAGTAAACAATTTCTTTAGAATTACCACTCACACTCGGTACCTAACCAATCATAACCCGATTCAATTGGCTGACCATCGGGAGGCGTAAGAGCATTTGACGAAATCACAGCCTCTGGATTTTCTTCAAACTGCTTGATTTTTAATAGAGTTAGTCTTGCAAAACCTCCACCATCAAGCATTTTTCCTGCTAACCAAGTCTTAATATCATCAATGGCTGCATAGGCGTTCATACGTACTTCCGAAGCGGTTTCTTTATTATTGGCCAGTTTCATTAAATGGTCGAGGTATTGCATCGCAACCATTCGGTCGATTTGGGCATAATAACTCATATTATCAACCATTTCTGGCTTTTTCCACAGCTTTTTATTCATTTCTTTTGTTATTTCCGAAAAAGTCGGCAAATCTGCTTTCAATACTCTTTGGCTAACGAGTCTCGAACAACGCTCTGGGTTTAGAATCATTCGTAAAGTCAAACCAGCTGCCGCTTCGGCAGGTGCAAGTGGGTCGAAAGCAAGACCCGTATGACGCTTGAAAGTTTCTCTTGGATTAGCATCATATCTGAAAGCCCGCGGCGGAATCATCTTCAAAATATGTTCAGGAACGGCTAAAAACTGCGGCGTGAGCGTACTCATCAAAGTACTAAATGCTTCACGTTGTTTAGCAGCTGGTACTGGCTCATAAACTAATTGACCATCACCACGCAAAGCAAAATTATATTCAGCCCCACCCAAAGCCTTCGATGCAGCTTCTACTTGAAAACGATGAAACATATACATCGGAACTAAAACCTCCTCCAGATTAGCCATTGGAGTCGATTTCGTGATTTTCTTTTCTGTAAAGTTTTGCAGTGCAATTCTGCGTAATTCCATTACTCTTTTCAACTCTGTTGTAGCATCTGCACCATTATCCCACAAATGCGTACTTGCACTCACCGAACCTTCGGGGCGAGCATCTTGGTCGGTCAAGAATCGTAAACCCTTACGGAGCGTATTCTGTACGATTTTCTCTAACTCAACTTTCTCATTAACAGTTGCAGGAAAATCTTGGTAACCCCAAATGATAGAAGCTTTATCGTAATCGCCGATACCCATAGCATAAGCACGAGAGAGGTCGAATTTACCATTGGCGTAATCTACCAACGGGTGCGGATAGTCCATTACCGAAGCACGTCCAGCAGTACTCGAAATATAGTTATGAGGCAAACCCAAGGTATGTCCAACTTCGTGAGCCGCCAATTGCTTCAAGCGGTCGAGCGACATCTGCATAATTTCTTTTACTTTCGACGAGTCAGTTTCATAATTACCCAAAAAACCTTGAGCAATCAAAAAGTCCTGACGAACACGCAATGAACCCAGCGAAACCTTTCCTTTCAGAATCTCACCCGTACGTGGGTCTATAACACTTGCCCCATACGACCAACCGCGTGTGCTACGATGCACCCACTGAATGAGGTTATAGCGAATATCCATCGGGTCGGCATCGGCAGGTAAAAGTTTTACTTGAAAAGCATCTTTATAACCCGCTGCTTCGTAGGCCTGATTCCACCAAGCAGCACCTTCCATCAAAGCCGAGCGGATTGGTTCAGGAGCTCCAGGGTCCATGTAATAGACTATCGGCTTCACAGCCTCGCTAATCATCGAAGTTGGGTCTTTTTTCTGCAAACGATGGCGAGAAATATAACGCTTCATAATTGGCTCGCTCACAGGCGTAGCATAATCAAAATACTCAATTCCACCGTAGCCAATGCGTGGGTCGTATTCTCGGGCTTTAAATTCATTTTTAGATAAATCAGGCAATTCGACAAATGAATGATGCTGATTCATTGTTACGATTGAAGCCGTTGGCACAACTTCACGCAAATACTGACCAGCATTTTCGCCCGTGAGCGTAATGGTCATTTCAAATTCAGTATTTTTTGGAAAACTTTTGCAATGCGGCAAATAAACCGTACTTCTTGAAGCATCAAAGCGGTAAGTACCTTGTCGAGTTCGAGCAATATCTTGGGCAGCACCTACGGCATCTTGTAATAAGAATGGCGTTAAGTCAACCAACACTTTGCCATTGCTTTCGGCTTTTACATCAAAACCAAAATGAACTGATTTCGCGAAAGATTCTTCAACGGCACGGCGTTCGAGTGGGTCGTTTGAAATGGCACGATAAGCATAATTGGGTTCAATCATTAATACTTTATTGCCTGTTCGTTGGAATTTCACCACATGTTCTTGTCCCAAACGACCACGGTCGAGGCCAATATCGTTTGAGCCAACACCTTGTGCCAACGAAGGATAATAGAGCAATTCAGTATCGAATTTATCAATTTCGAGCCAAATTTTGTTCTCTTTTGCATTCCAATAAAAGGTCAGGAAACCTTCTTTTTTTTCCATGCCAGCCGTAAAGGCTTCGATGGTTTTTAGTTCTTGCGAAAACGCTAACGAACTGATTGTTAGAAAGATTAGGGTTTTGATGAAGTGTTTTTTCATTTTTGTGGTGCGAACATTCTGTTCGCTGTTATGAATAATTTGAATAATACTAAATCATTTTGTCATGCGAACAGGATGCGGTCGCCGCCCGATTCGCTCCACATTACTCTTTATACTTCTTCTCTCCTGCTCTGATTTCGGCATCAATGAAATTTTCTTTGGGTGGAATCGGGCAAATGTAACTCTCGTTATACGCACAATAAAAATTATGGGCATTATTGAAGTCGATTTCTAATTTATCGTTTTTAAGATTTTCTTTCGGAATATTGATAAAACGCCCTCCACCATAAGTTTCTTTGCCAGAGGTTAAATCTCTGAATGGGAATAAAAAGTGTTCACCTTCATCAAAAACACTCACCGAAAATGTTTTTCCATTAACCGAAAAAGTAGCAACTCCCGCTTTTTTGATTTCGGTTTGCGAGCTATCTGTCATTAAAATCATACCCTGTCCAGCACTCTCGGCCTTAAAATCAGCATCAACAATAAAATTCTTATCAGCATCAAAATATTTTATTCCCGAAAAATCAGTGAGTGAGGCAATCGGAGAGTCTTTTTCTTCCATCAAGTTTTGTAAGAACTTCTCTCGCTGCTTTTTCACGGTATCGGCATAACTTTCAGACCCACTCAGCGAATAAAACATAATTCCGATAATACCGAGTATCATTATCACTAAAAAAACTTTGTTTTTAAACATATTTGCACGGTTTGTATGTTATTTAATTGAATGGATAAAATCCATTTGCTAAGTTAGTAATTTTAGCAAAAAACTGTTCTTTTTCCGACCTTAATTTCCGTTATTCGCAGCTCAAAAATCAGATAATTATGTTTACAGGAATCGTAGAGGCTACCGCCGAATTAGTAGATATTCATACTGAAGGTACAAACCTTACTTTTACATTTGAATCAAGTATTGCACACGAGTTAAAAATCGACCAAAGTGTATCGCATAATGGTGTTTGTTTGACGGTTATTGATATAGAGTCAACTTTTTACAAAGTTACCGCCATTGACGAAACACTCAAAAAGACAAATTTAGGAAAACTAAAAGTTGGTGATAAGGTAAATTTAGAGCGTTGTATGCCTGCTCATGGGCGTTTTGATGGACATATTGTGCAAGGGCACGTTGACCAAACGGGTGTATGCACAGCCATAGAAGACCAAAATGGTAGCTGGCTGATTTCGTTTGAGTACGATACAGCCAACAACAATATCACGGTTGAAAAAGGCTCTATTTGTGTTAATGGTGTGAGCCTAACAGTGGTAAACTCAAAAGATAATGGGTTTAGTGTAGCCATTATTCCATACACTTGGGAGCATACTAATTTTCATCAGTTGAGTGTTGGAAGCATCGTGAATCTCGAATTTGATATTTTAGGGAAATATATGCAGAAGATTTTGGCGAGGAAGTAAAGAGAAAAAGGTAGAATTTTTCATTCTATTGGATAATACATTTTTTCAAAAAAATCTTAACAAAAAAGGGAGGCATTTCTGCTTCCCTTTTTTTATTTCTAATCGCAAAATACAATTTATTTACGCTCTGCCATTGGCACAAATGGGCGGTCAGTTGCACCTGTGTAAATCTGACGTGGGCGACCGATTGGCTCTTTGTTAGCTCTCATTTCTTTCCATTGAGCAATCCATCCTGGGAGACGACCCAAAGCAAACATTACCGTAAACATATTCGTCGGGATACCCAACGCACGGTAGATGATACCTGAGTAGAAGTCAACGTTTGGATATAATTTTCTTGAAACGAAATATTCATCATTCAAAGCGGCTTCTTCTAAGCCTTTTGCAATTTCAAGAACTGGGTCGTTTACGCCCAATTTTCCTAAAATATCATCGGCTGCTTTTTTGATGATTCTGGCACGTGGGTCGAAATTTTTGTACACACGGTGACCGAAGCCCATCAAACGGAAACCTGAGTTTTTATCTTTTGCTTTATTTACAAACTTCATCACATCGCCACCATCAGCTTTGATTTCTTCAAGCATTTCGATTACCTCTTGGTTGGCTCCACCATGAAGTGGCCCCCAAAGTGCCGAAATACCAGCCGAGATTGACGAATAAATATTTGCTTTCGATGAACCCACCAAACGTACTGTCGAAGTTGAGCAGTTTTGTTCGTGGTCAGCGTGAAGAATCAATAATTTATTTAATGCTGCCGAAACAATTGGGTCAACATGATAATCTTCTACTGGAAGTGAAAACATCATGTGCAAGAAATTTGAACAATAATCCAATGAGTTTTTTGGATAATTGATTGGGTGTCCGTGTGATTTTTTATAGCACCAAGTAGCCAACGTTGGGAATTTAGCTAACAAACGAATGATGTGCGTTTCAGTACGGTCTGGAGCTTTATCATCATACGAATCTGGGTAGAAACCACTCATAGCACTTACCAACGACGACATTACGCCCATTGGGTGTGCGTTCACAGGGAAACCATTAAAGATTCGACGCATATCTTCATTCACGATTGTGTGTGTACGAATATCATGCTCAAATTTGTTGTATTGCTCAGTTGTTGGCAACTCACCATAAATTAATAAGTAAGCAACTTCTAAGAAATTGGCTTTTTCAGCAAGGTCTTCAATCGAGTAGCCACGATAGTGCAAAATTCCTAACTCACCGTCCAAAAATGTGATTGCACTTTTGGTCGCACCTGTATTTTTGTAACCGCTATCAATAGTAATGTAGCCTGTTTCGTCACGAAGTTTGGCAATATCAATTGCTTTTTCGCCTTCTGTACCCTCGATGGTGGGATATTGGTATGTTTTACCGTCAAGTATTATTTCTGCTGTACCAGCCATAAGAAACATTAAGATTATGCGGGACACCGCCCGTTTGTATTATTGAAATTCGCTGATGAATTATTTTGTTAATTCGGTGACAATATTAGTAAAAAAACTGCAAAAAGCATCGACTACCAAAAAATATTTGTCGTAACAACAATAATTTAATGTGCAGCTTTCTGATTATCATACTATTTTGCAATTATAGATACTTTTATAACTTATACAACTCCTTTCGGGCATAAAAAGTTTGCTCAATTTCTATAGATAATTACAATTTCAGTTTTTTTTTGTAGCTTCACTTTCCCGAAATTATAAAAATTATGCTAACCGCCATTCTGATAGACGACGAAAAAGGGTGCTTAGACACACTCGAAATAGAACTGCAAACTTACTGTCCAGATGTGAAGGTTTTGGCGAAATGCCAATCAGCCGAAAAGGCACTCGAAGTGCTTGACACTTTAATACCAGATATGATTTTCTTAGACATCAGCATGCCTCAAATCAATGGTTTTGACTTTCTGCTGAAAATCCCTAAAATCAATTTTGAAGTCATTTTCTGTACAGCCTACGATGCCTTTGCCCTAACGGCCTTTGAATTTTGTGCGATTGACTATTTGCTAAAACCCGTATCGAAAGAAAAACTCGTACGTGCGGTTGATAAGGTTCGGCAAAAACAGCACAAACAAGTTGACTTACAAAACTTAGAGCTACTCTTGGCCAATATGCGTGGTGGTATTCACCACAAGCCCAACGTAGCCGTACCTACGCCAGAAGGTTTGGAGTTTATCTCGATAACCGACATTGTTTATGCCGAAGCCGACGGTAATTATTCTCGTATTTATATGACCAATAAAGAAAAAATCTTGATTTCTCGAACGCTCAAAGATTTAGAAGCTTTACTTTCAAATCATCCGTTTGTACGCATTCACCAATCTTATTTAGTTAATATGGCATACATAAAAAAGTATGTCAAAGGCGAAGGCGGTTATGTAGTGATGACCAACGGAGCAACCTTACAAGTTTCGAGAGCCAACCGAATCAAGTTAATGGATTTGGTGAGATAGATAGTTCACAGTCAATAGTCGACAGTCCACAGTAGTATAAAACATTCATTATTAACATTTTATACAAAATACAAGTGTCGTTTATTTTCAATTACCCACTTAAGCATCTTATTATCAAATATTAATAAAACATTTAGTGAATAAGATTTTGAACTAACACCGACTTGCGATTAATACAACTTTCCATATTTTGCTTAGTTTTTAGCCTAAATTACAGTTTTGCACAAAAAACTGTTCCGATAATGCTATCTGAGCATTTGAATGAGGAAGGTCTGATTGATGTTACTCAAAACACCACCCTTTTTATTGATTCGACAAGTAATTTAAGCATAGAAAAAGCTGATAAACAAACATTTAAGCCATTAAAAGATTTTGCATTTTCACAGCTTTCCACCGAATACTATCAATATAATTTTTGGTTAAAACTGACAGTAAATAACCCAACCGACACGATAATCAATGTATTGTTTACAACTGGCGTTCATAAAAGCGTAAATGTCTTTAGAAAACAAGGTGGAGCTTTTATAAAACTACAAACCATCAACCAGACTCTACGGCCTAAGCAAAGACCTTATAAATTTGATGAATCATATTTACCCTTAAAATTCGACCCAAAACAATCATACGAATTATTCATAAAAGTAACCGAACACCCGCAGCTCTACTTCAAACTTACGACAAAACTGGTAAGCTATGCGGCAGAATATGAAGATAAAATCAGAGCATTTGAAGATGAATATATTTATTTTGTGAATGATGGTATATATATTTCTATTCTGTTTTTCGTAGCAACTTACATGTTTATTATGTTTTTTATTGAACATAAACGCTACTACCTATATTACGGATTTTATCTACTCTTTTTAGTATTATTTGGTTTTTGGGCGGTTGAGCATTCGCCTTATATCACACTGATTTTCAGCTACTTGCCTTCATTAAAATTTTCAGCAAACAACAACACGTATTTATTAATTACTAATATTTTCTATTACCTTTTTCACTACGAATTTCTGGATTTACCTAAAATCGCTCCCAAATTCAGTAAAGTATTAGTTAGGTATATCAGATTTCTTATTGGACTTTTGGTAATAGACACCTTTGTCAATTTTGTATTGAATGATTATTCGCTCGGTGGCAAAATATGGATTCTAACCCAGCCTTTGATTGCTATTTTTGGTATTTATGGCACTATTCAACTTTATCGCCTCAAAGGGCCTTTGGTTCGATTCATACAAATAGGAAGCACAGCTCTGATAATTGGGGCTATTATTGGTTTTGTCGAACAACTTTTACTCATCAAACCTGCCAATAATGTACTGATGCGGCTCGCTCCAAGTTTTGGTTTAAATTATGCGGTCTTGATTGAAATATTTTGTTTTTCGATGGCTTTGGCTTATAAAACATGGATTTCGCAACGGAATAGAAACCGCCTGATTCGCTCAATCAAAGAATCGGAGTTACGTACGCTGCGTTCACAAATCAATCCACACTTTATTTTTAATAGTCTTAATTCTATCAAAGCATATATCCTGAAAGACCGCCAGCTGGAAGCCTCAGAATATTTGACCGATTTTTCGACTCTCATGCGGGCAATTTTACAGCAATCGAAAGATAAATTTATTTCGTTAACTGATGAATTAGAAACAACACTCCTCTACGTAAAGCTCGAAAATTTACGTTTTGAAGAAGGCTTTACTTTTAACTATTTTCTTGATGAGAACATCAAGCCCGACGAAATATTGATTCCACCTATGCTCTTGCAACCCTATATCGAAAATGCCATCAAACACGGTTTGATGGGAAAAACTGATAACAGAATCTTAGATTTGAGTATCAAACCAAAGAGTGTTGATGAAATAATTATCACGATTGATGATAACGGAATTGGTCGAGAACAAGCTTCTTTACGGCGGAAAAACACGCTCAAACATCAATCAATGGGTATGAGTATCAATGATGAACGAGTGCAACTTTTAGGAATTACCAATGACTTACATATAGAGATAGAAATTATCGATAAAAAATTACCCGATGGGCATGCAGGGGGAACAACAGTTGTGATTACATTACCTATTTAACGAATTGAAAGATTTAAAAATACATAGTTGGCCAGCACTCAGCAAGAAGATTTCATTTAATACCTTCTTGATGATAATTTGTATTTTTTACAGTAACACTATCGCTTTTGCACAGATTAAACTACATTCCAAAATCGACCAATCGGGTTTTATTGATTGTAGTCCGCAAGCGATGCTTTATGTTGATTCATCTTCCCATATTTCACTCAAAACTATTGCACAGAAACAATTTCTTCCGTTAATCAGTTTCGATATACCCCTAAGTCTAATTAAGGGATACAAATATACCTATTGGTTAAAATTCACGGTTGAAAACCCAACTAATGTTACACTTAAACTATTACTAACCACAGGTTTGCATGAATCTACTACGCTTTTTCGCTTTGAAAAAAATCAATTAATAAAAATTACCGAAACCCAAGAAAAGTTCAGTAAGCACCAACGTCCTTTCCGCTCCGACGACCAATATATGCCAATTAGTTTTTTGCCAAATACTGTCTATGTTTTTTATGCAAAAATCAATGATTATCCCCGTGAAGATTTTGCGATTCGTCCAATTTTAAGTAGTAAGGCATGGGTAAATCTGCATAAACTTAATGCTTTCTACGATGAATATGTTTATCTGATTGCCTATGGATTTTTGGTATCAGTACTATTTTTTGTGGCCTTGTTTGTATTGTTATTCTACATACTCGACCGCCAAACCTACTACTTGTACTATGCTTTTTATACAATTTCGATTGGGCTTTTCAACTTGTGGGAATACGAACATTCGCCCTATATACACTTGATTTTCAATCACTTACCATTCTTAAAGTTTACAGGCAATAGCAATATTTATGTTTTTCTTACTCACATTTTTTACTTTTTATTTATCCTTGACTTTCTTGAATTTAAAAAACGTACACCGCTGGTTGCTACACTTTTCAGTTGGACGATTATCTGTTTAGCCATCATTTTGGTCGTTGATATTTTTATCTTATTTGTACTGAAACGCTTAGATTGGAGCACCAGTCTTTACTGGACATTCCAAGATATTTTTCCGATTCTAAACTTTGTACTTTTCTTCACCATATTCAAAGTCAAAGGGCGAATTGCACGCAATATTCAAATGGGTAGTACTTTTCTTATGCTTGGCGGATTAGCGGGTTTTCTAACACATTATTTTGATAATTCGCAGTTGGTCTTATTCAGAATCGACCCAAGTATTACGTTTGTAGTAGGTACATTACTCGAAGTTTTCTTTTTTTCGATAGCCATCGGTATTAAAAGCTATAATATTCAACGTGAACAAAAATCATTGCATAAATCGATGATGGAATCGGAGCTTCAAACACTTCGTTCACAAATAAATCCTCACTTTGTTTTTAATAGCCTAAACTCTATTAAGAGCTATATTCTCACTCATCGTTCGACAGAGGCTTCCGAATACCTAACAGATTTTTCAACTTTAATGCGTTCGATTCTTCAATTCTCAAAAGAACAGCTCATTTCACTCAGCAACGAACTCGAAATAGCGGTACTTTATGTAAGCCTTGAAAAACGCCGATTTGAAGAAAACTTTGTTTTTAACTACGACCTCGACCCTACTATTGATACCGATGAAATTATGATTCCACCGATGCTTTTGCAACCATATATTGAAAATGCCATCAAGCATGGCTTGATGAATAAAGAAGGTATAAGAATGCTAACACTCAGCATTATAAGAGATAATGCCTACATCAAAATTGAAATAGATGATAATGGTATTGGTAGAGAACAAGCCTCTCTCCTACGCAAAAATACCCTCAAGTATCAATCAATGGGCATGAGTATCAATAATGATAGGATTAATCTATTGGGTAAAACGAATGACTTTTTTATTGAAATACAAGTAGAAGATAAAAAAACGGTTATGGATGTGAGCGAAGGTACAAGAGTAGTTATACGTATTCCGATAGAGTAAAAGCCCCGTTCAATAAAAATATACTGCCAAATAATAACCCAAACCTACCAAATATCCACCAAACCTACCAAATACTAAATGCTACTATCATTATAAAGTCTTTCTTGGCAACTTTGTTGAAACAATAACAAACCAAAAAGCCATGAAAACTTTCTTTACAAAACCTAATTTTTGTGACCCTCAACTCATTTGGTTCGACCACGGAAAAACCTGCATTCGCCCCGAAGAAGTTGTCTATTTGAGTAGTCTCGAAAACTATACAGAATTCCACCTAAAATGTGGCAAGAAAGTTATCTCCTCTCGCACATTAAAAATCCATGAAAACCAACTGATTGAAAAGGGGCAGTTTGCTCGTGTACACAGAAAATTTATGTTGAATCTACAATACCTCCAACAGATAGAGCGACATGGAGAAGAACACATTGCTCTTTTGACAACAGGAGATAAAATTGTTGTTTCAAGACGAAAAGCAAAGAAATTCAATAACTGATACTTAATCTTGCCAATCAAGTGGACGTTTGGCGGTGCGATAAGGACTTTCTTTACAAACGGCACATTCGGTATCAAATGGATAATTTATCAAGCCAATATTGTATGGTGGAACACCCAAGTTATTTCTTTTAATAAATACAGCTTTTTGTGTAACTGCCGATACTTGAAAATATCCAAGCATTGGTTTGGTAGCATCGGTCAGATTTTTGATGTTGCCCTTAATCATTGCAGGGGCAGTATCAAAAATCCCACCCGAATTATTGGCTTGTGCTTTTACATTCGACCAAAATAAATAAGCTTCTTTACTCAAACTCATCTGTTCGATTAGCATATAATATGGAGTAGTATCATCATACGGAATTTGACCAATATTTTGTTTGGCCAGCATGCGGCCATTGACGAGCTTATCAGAGGCTACCGTCACACAGCCTAAACATTGTGTAATATTCCAGCAATCTTCGCAGCATTTACGCAAATATCTTACGGGTGGGTCCATGCGTGGAACGGTATAAATTTCACAAAATCCTGCTTTTTGGTAATTCTTCCAAATCCAACGATAATAGTCTCCTTCGGTAGCAGGGTCTTTTACATCAACATACACATTAAACATACCTCTATATTGCGGACGAGGCGTAGTTGTGAGTTTAAATTCGGTGTAAACTTTATCAATAGTGGGCGAAGCTCGCATCGCTTCGGCATTACTGGCAAATTCTACGCCATCGCTGGTGCGTACATGTAGCGTGTAGGCATTACCCACTTGCCCACGAAAACCATCAGGCGTACTAAATTGCCCACGATTCAAATCTATTAAATCAGTTCGCACACCCTTCGCATCAGTTATCCAAACCCTTGCCGCATTGACATATTTATCAAAGACACTTTCTTTGCTATTATAGCCTGCCGTAAAACTCAGCACAAAATAGTGCGGGCCAGGTTGGTCGGTTAGCGTACCCTCAAAAACAATTAATGGAGTTCCACCTGTAAGTTTTGGGTCAAACTCATCGACACATGCAATGAGTAATACACTAAAAAAAGCAATAAAAAGCTGAATAAAAATTTTCATAAATCTTCTCTATTAATCTACCCAATTTAATGGACGCTTGGCTGTTCGGTAAGGATTTTCTTTGCAAACTTCACAATTGGTGTCGTAATTTAAACTTCCTCCACTCAGATTAAAGCCAAAAGGTGCAATTCCAAGGTTATTTCGCTGAATATACACGGCTTTCTGTTCAACGGCCGACACTTGAAAGTAGCCCAAAATAATATCCGAATTGTCGTTTACATTTTTCAAGTTTCCTCGAATAGCTGCTGGAGCGGTATCAAAAATTCCACCTGAGTTATTGGCTTGTTGGTCAACGTTCCGCCAAAAATTATAAGCTTTACGGGATAAACTCATCTGTTCAATGAGCATGTAATAACCCGTTACATTATCAAACGGTATTTGTCCAACAAACTGTTTCTTCAAAATATTGCCATTTACCAAATTATCTGATGCTAAAACTACGCAGCCCAAACAACTTGTGGTATTCCAACAATCAGTACAGCATTTTTGATAAACAATCGTGGGTCTATCTCCCGTTACGGTATATTGAGAGCAATAATTGGCTCTTTCGTAATGTACCCACTTCCAACGATAAAAATCGCCCTCGGTTGTGGGGTCTTTTACATCAACATAGACATTAAAAACACCTCTATATTTGGGCATCGGTGTGGTTGTAAGTTTAAACTCACTATAAACCTTCTCAATAGGAGGCGTCATTCGCATCGTTTCGGGTTCGCTTTCATAGCTCGTGCCATCACTCAGTCTGATATGCAGCTGATAGGTTTTCCCGACTTCTCCCTTAAAACCATCGGGAGTGCTGAATTGACCTTTATTCATATCAATCAAATCCGTACGATTCAATTTTTCGTCAGTTATCCAAACTTTTGCGGCATTCACAAATCTATCAAAGACACTTTCTTTACTATTATAGCCCGCCGAATAACTCAACTGAAAAAAATACGGCCCTACCAAATTTGTCAGTGTGCCTTCAAAGACTATTTTCGGTTTTCCTCCTACTAATTTTGGGTCGAAAACATCAACACAAGCTATTGAGCTAAAAAATAGCAATGCGGCCAATATTCGGTTGAGTAATTTCAAGTTTTTGAATAGTTATGTGTTGGTACATTAAAACTTAAAGTTATATGAAATCGAAGGAATCATTGAGCCTAAGATTGATAGTTTATAAATATCGACTTTATTATAATATTGTGCATAACGAGTTTTAGTTCTGAAAAATACGGAATACGCATTTCGGGTATTGAGGGCATTATAAATCGAAAAATTCCAGCTGCCTTTAAACTTCTTAATTTTATAGGGGTCTGCATCAATATTCATCGCTAAATCGAGACGCACATAATTCGGGATATTTGCTTGGTTACGGTTGGCATAATAAGGCACCACCAAACCACCCACATAAAATTTGGCAGCAGGATAGGTAATCGGACGCCCCGTACTGAATGTAAAGTTTGTAGAAAACGAAATACGTTTTGCAGCTTGATAGCTTGCAATGAGATTAAAAATATGTGGTTTATTATAATTTGGCGAAAAATACTCGCCATTATTGATAGTTTCTTCTTCAAATTTACTTTTTACCAAAAACTGGGTTTGCGAATACGTGTAGCTCATCCAACCCGTAAGCAAACCAATATTTTTCTTCACATAAAGCTCCGCACCATAAGCAAGGCCTGTTCCTTGTAGAATCGATGCTTCGGGAAATTTATCCAACAAAAGGTTTGAGCCATCTTTATAATCAGCTACGTTGGTGAGTTTCTTATAAAAAAACTCAATCGAAGCCTCGATTTTATTATTGTTTAAGTTCTGAAAATATCCAATCGAAATTTGGTCGGCCACTTGGGGTTTCACATAATTATCGGCCGATTTCCAGCGTGCCGTAGGTAAAGCCGCCGTAGTATTTGAAATGAGCTGAATGTATTGAATCATACGATTCAAGCTAAATTTGATAGAGGCGTTATCGTTCAGTGAATATTTGGCCGAAAAACGTGGCTCAATTCCACCATAGCTTTTCGTTACTGAGCCTTTGGCATAAAATGTAGAATCGGTCAGGGTTTCAATGCTTTTGGGCAAGCCATCACGATAATTATAAGTATAGCCTGTTCCTCGATTCATGAAAAACGAATACCGAACACCAACTAAAATCGAAAATTTCTTAGTAACATCATACTCATCATTGATATAAACCGCCGACTCTAAGGAACTCTCATTGCGAAGCGTTACAGGATTTATCTGCGAAACTGCGTTATCGGGGCTTAATTTTCCAGGCTGAATCTGATAGTCGATGGTAGTGATACCAAAATCAATTTTTTGTTTTTCGGAAGACAAATAATTGAAATCGGCTTTGAGATTTTTATAAACAATATTCGACTCCAAACGAAACGCCAAAGCCGAATCTGGATTGATAATATTGGCATCGTATCGACTATAAACACCTACAATCTTAGAAGTCAGTTTTGTGCCAAACGAGTGTACCCACGAGAGTGTACCGTTGGTAGTTCGCCAATTGAAAAGCGAAGAAGAAGCATTGACTTCGAGATTAGCCAGTGAGTCGCCTGCTACTTTAAATTTATCAAAACCAGTGAAGCCAGTTAAAGCAATTTTGTCTTTTTTTGTGGGGCGAAACTCCAGTTTTGCCGTGATGTCATAAAAATCTGCTTTCGTATTTTTGATATTTTGCTGAGGGAGTAGCTTAAATAAATAGCCAACGTAAGAAAAACGACTGGCAACAAAGAATGACATTTTGTCTTTGATAATTGGAGCTTCGAGCATCAATCGGCTACTTACAAGTCCAACTCCGCCTTGTCCCGAAAATTTCTGAGCATTGGCATCTCTCAGATTTATGTTCAAAACCGAAGCCGTACGCCCGCCATATTGTGCAGGAATACCGCCTCGATAAAAATTAATATCACGCAAAGCATCAGGATTAAACACCGAAAAGAAACCCATTAAGTGAGAAGCATTAAATACGGGAGCGTTATCCATCAAAATAAGATTTTGGTCGATGTTTCCTCCACGCACATTGAAGCCCGAAGCCCCCTCTCCTACGCTCGCTACCCCTGGCAACGAAAACAAACTTTTGATAATATCAAGTTCGCCGAGTAGCGTGGGGAGTTTCTTCATATTCTTGATACTCAGATTCGTAACCCCAGTTTCGAGCCTCTTGACATTCTGCGATGCACTATTGGCCGACACCACAACTTCTTCTAAATCATTGGCTTTTTCATCCATGATTATATCAAGCATCAAGTTATTAGTTACATCTACACGTTGGTGTTTCGTAAAAAAACCTTGATAACTAACCGTAATATTGAATGTACCCTTTGGTACTAACACTTGGTAACGGCCGAGTGTATCAGAAAGTGTACCGTAGCCCGTTTCGTCAACGTAAATAGCGGCTCTGGGTAATGGTTTTTCGTTACTACTTTGTCGGATTACTCCCGAAAGTGTAAATTTTCGTTGTGCATAAGCAGTTGAGAATGAGAGGAATAACACAATAAAACACCCCCATACCCCTAAAGGGGAGTAAAAGGATTTTTTTTTCATAAATATTATTTGTTTTGTATTTAGTTTGCTCATTCTGTGGACTGTCGACCATTGACTATGGACTATTTTTACTCAAATCTCAAGTGTTTAACCGATTCTCCTGAGTTTGCGAGTTCGTTCAACGAGTCGATTCCGATTTGTAGGTGTCTTTCTACAAAAGCTCCCGTTACTTTCTTATCGCTTTCTTCGGTCTTTACACCATCAGGAATCATCGGGTTATCTGATACCAACAATAATGCTCCGTGAGGAATGGCATTTACAAAACCTACTATAAAAATCGTGGCGGTTTCCATATCAATGGCCATTGCACGAAGTTCACGCAAATAATCTTTGAAAGCCTCGTCGTGTTCCCATACACGGCGGTTAGTTGTATAAACCGTACCTGTTTGATAATCTAATTCGTGTTTCTTAATCATTGAGCTAACGGCTCTTTGTAGGCGGAAAGATGGCAAAGCAGGAATTTCGGGACGGGCATAATCATTACTTGTTCCTTCTCCTCTGATGGCAGCAATTGGAAGTACTAAATCTCCGAGTTTGGTTGTTTTTTTCAAACCACCTACTTTACCTAAGAAAAGAACTGCCTTTGGCATCACGGCTGTTAGCAAATCCATTACGGTTGCAGCCACTGCACTACCCATTCCGAAATTGATAATAGTAATATTACCAGCCGATGCCGTTTGCATGGCACGGTCACGACCTTTTACTTCTACCCCAAATTTCTCGGCAAACATTTCTACGTAATTACCAAAGTTGGTTAATAATATATAAGGTCTGAACTCTTCGAGGGGCGTGCCAGTATAGCGTGGTAACCAGTTTTTTACAATCTCTTCTTTTGTCTGCATAATTTTAATGACGTAAATTTGTGGTGAAATGCTGTAACGTTCATTACAGGATATTAGAGTACCCAACCCAAAAATTACGATATTAGTTCCAGCCCACCAAAAATTTTCTTTAGCATGCATCAACTTAATCTTCCTACCTATGCCTACAAAATCAAAGAAACAGATGAAAAGACCTATATTTTTGATGCCATTCGTAAGAAATATTTGGTACTAACTCCCGAAGAATGGGTTAGGCAACACTTCATTAATTTATTATTAAGCCACTATGGCTACTCAAAAAGCCTCCTTCGGCTCGAAGGTGGATTATCTTACAATAAATTACAAAAACGCACTGATATTGTAGTATTTAATAATGAAGGAAAGCCATTCTTGTTGGTCGAATGCAAAGCTGCCGATGTACCCATCAATCAAGCGGTTATTGCACAGGCTTCTCGGTATAATCTTACGATGCGTTGCCCTTATTTAGTAGTAACTAACGGAATCAATACCTTTTGCTTTAAAGTTGATTTTGAAAATGGTAAATACGAACAACTCAAAGACCTACCCAAAATAAATGGGTTGTAAGTAGTTTACTCACAACCCATGCTCAATTCAAAACTTCAATATTTAGTTTAGGCTAATCACGTTTTCTATGATTTCAAGAGCGTCGGTTTCGGCCTGTTTGTCTTTATCATCAAAAATAATAATCAAGAAAAAATTGGTGTGACTTTTAGGGTCTATCATTCCCGCAAACATCACTCGGTGGCCGTCTTTAAAGCCCTCAACGTAGTAGCCATCAAGGCCATCACCTTCAATAGTTTCTTCAGCGTCAATTTCTTGCAGTTTCATGGCTTTTGCACCCGCAATAACGGCTTCATCCATGTCATCAACCGAAATATTTTGCTCAAAGATGTGCATCATTAGCTCCATTCCATCGCCTTTCATTTCAAAGTCATTATTGGTATTTTTTGTCACTTTAAAATCATCGGGAACAGTAATTTGAAGTTTATAACGTTCCCAGACATACGTTTTGTCGGCTATAAAACCAAAAGAAGAAAGCGTAATGAGTACGATTGAGGTAATTAATGTTTTCATAGTTACAATACATTTAATAGATTAATAATAAGTTGAATAGCTGAATCAAAGGTATCATTTAGTTGTATTGGAACATCAATAACTACCATAATTTTATCAACTGGTAAAGACCTTGGCTACAAAGCTGACTAATTTTATAATATTCGAGGTGAAATTTATTATTTTTTTAGTCTAAATTTTTCATTATACATAATTATTCTTACCTTTGCACCCTCATTTTTGAGGAAAATAATTTTTATCATTTAACACTGTTTTTAGTATGTTTCAAAACCAGTATGAGACAGTTTTCATCTTGACTCCCGTTTTATCTGAAACTCAGATAAAGGAAGCTGTCGACAAATTCAAAAAAACATTAACTGATTCAGGTGCAGAAATCGTTCACGAAGAACATTGGGGACTTCGTAAATTGGCGTACAGCATCCAGAACAAGAATACGGGATACTATCAATTAATTCAGTTTAAAGCGGCTCCTACAACTGTAGCAACTTTGGAAACTGACTACAAACGTGATGAGCGTGTAATGCGTTATTTGACTACGAAGTTAGACAAATATGCCATTGATTATAGCGAACGCCGTAGCAAAGGGCAAATTGGCAGAAAAAATGTAGAATCAGCTCCGAAAGAAGCAGCAAACGAAACTGAAAACTAAGATGAGAAACAACGCAATGTCACTCGTAAACGACCCTGTAGATAGAAAAGACCAGGCTCGCAAAAAATATTGCCGCTTCAAGAAAGCTGGTATTAAATATGTTGATTACAAAGATGCAAACTTCTTATTAAAGTTTGTAAATGAGCAAGGAAAAATCCTTCCTCGTCGTCTGACAGGAAACAGCTTAAAATTCCAACGCAAAGTATCGGTTGCTATCAAACGTGCGAGACACTTAGCTTTGATGCCATTCGTAGCTGACGGACTTAAATAAGATATGAGATATGAGATATGAGATATGAGAGGTAATTCTCAATTTTATGTTTCTTACATTCTCAATTCTACATTCTTAATTTTTAATTTGTTTTAAAAAAATGGACATAATATTAAAAACTGATATTGCTGGTCTTGGATATAAAAACGACTTGATTTCTGTAAAGCCAGGTTATGGTCGTAATTATCTAATTCCACAAGGTTTTGCTCAGTTAGCAACTGAATCAAACCGTAAGATTTTAGCTGAAAATCTTAAACAAGCTGCTCACAAAGCAGAGAAAATCAAAACTGCTGCTTTGACAATGGCAGAAGAAATTGGAGAAATGGTTATCACTATCCCGATGAAAACTGGCGAAAGCGGTAAAATTTTCGGACGTGTGACTAACACTCAAGTTTCTGATTATTTAAAAGAAAAAGGATTTGACATCGACCGTAAGAAAATTACGATGGATGACGTGAAATTTGTTGGAGATTATTCAGCAATCCTTGACCTTCACAAAGAAGTTAAGCACAAAGTAGCAGTTAGCGTAGTAGCTGAAGCGTAATTTAAGACTTCGTGTAAAAATAGAAAGGCGTGTATTTCGAAAGAAGTACACGCCTTTTTTGTATAACGCAAAAAATATTGACACAATCTATTAATCTAAGTAAGTATCTTTCAAATAAAAAACGCATCTATAACAAATATTACTAATAATCTCAATCAGAAAAAAATAAAAAATGTAAATTGCCAATCGGCTTATAATTTTTTTGAAATCATGATTTCCCAAGAAGCTCAACCAAACATTAATACTGATTCTCAACTATGGCAACAGTTGAAGAATGGGAGTGAGTTGGCTTTAGGAAAACTCATCAAAAAGTATTTCAATCTTTTACAGAACTACGGCTATAAATTTGTCAGAAACGAAGACTTCGTAAAAGACTGTGTGCAGGAAGTCTTCGTAGAAATCTGGAGTAGACGGCAAAATATTAGCCAACCCGATAGCGTACGGGCCTATTTATTAAGCTCGGTTCGTAAAAAAATCTTGCGTGAAAGTATCCGACAAAAAATCAATGCCGATGATGAAATCATTAATATCGAAAATGATTTAAAATTTGCTGAGTTTTCACCCGAATTAATTATCATCGAACAAGAAAACACCCAAGAAACTATCAAAAAAGTATCTGGCTTACTTAATTCACTACCTAAACGCCAGCGAGAAGTTATTTATCTAAGATTTTACCAAAATCTCGAAAGAGATGAAATTGCTCAAATAATGGGAGTCAATTCACAATCGGTTTCCAACTTACTGCAAGCTGCTTTCAAAACCATTCGAGAGAACTGGTCGGGCTTAATTTTCAATTATATATTTCTGATAAACTTTATTTCGTAAAAAAAAATCAGGAAAATACAGTATTTACAACCCAATATTGGCATCTTATTAAATATTACTTCATATTAGATGAACACAAATTATCGAGAATACAACTTTGAAGATTTCAGTAGAGATGAATCATTCCGTCAGTGGGTGTTAACTCCTGATAATAAGAATGATGAATTTTGGAAGAATTGGGTATCTGACAATCCCGATTGTACTGAAAACGTTGATATAGCAAAAGCATTTTTATTAACGCTTCAAGGAAAAGATATTTCATTGAATAATGATGATTTGGACGTCATCACCGATAAAATTGTAGAAGAAACACCATTAATAATTCCGTTCTGGAAAACCACCGCCTTTAAATATGCAGCTTCAATACTTCTATTGCTAAGTATTGGTTTTCTTGGTATAAAGTACTACGTACAAGAATCTGTCAATGTAGCTTCCGAAAAAATTTCCCCTAATTTGAGCAGCAACTACGTAGAACAGGAAAATAGTAAAGATGTAAAAAAACAAATTATACTCGAAGACGGTAGCCAAATTACATTATACCCAAAAAGTAAGATTCGTTATCCAAAACAGTTTTCTGCCCAACTACGAGAGGTCTATCTGATTGGACAAGCGTTTTTTAAAGTAACTAAAAATCCGAAACGCCCCTTTTGGGTTTATACCGATTATATTTCAACCCAAGTTTTAGGTACAAGTTTCATGGTTAAGGCTTTTGAAAACGAAAAAAACATTAAAGTTGAGGTACATTCTGGGAAAGTTTCGGTGTATAGAAGAGAAGACCTCGAAAAAGCGAAACTTCAACAAAAAAACGAATTGGTTGGTATCATTCTCACACCAAACCAAGAAGTAGATTATTCGATTGCTGATGCACGCTTATTGAAATCAATCATCAATCGACCAGAAGTTTTGGTAGCCAATTCTCCCAAGCATTTTATCTTTGATGAAACCCCTATTGCAAAGGTTTTTGATATTCTCGAAGAAACCTATGGTATCAATATTATTTTTGATGAAAAAAATATGGAAAACTGTTATCTGACTGCTTCGTTTGCCGACGAGTCGCTTTACGATAAGCTAAAATTAATTTGCAAAATCACTCATTCGACTTACGAAATTGTTGATGCTCAAATAGTTATCCATAGCAAAGGCTGTTAAGAAATAAAATTTTGCATTATTTCAAAAAAAAACTTCATTTAAACAAGTATCTACATTCACTTCTTGCCATCCATAGATAAAACCTGACCTCTATGGATGACTTTTTACCAAAACTTCAATTTAATGTTACTGTTTCTGCCCTACGCTTGTCGCTAAAAATCTTTAGCGGATGATTATTTCATTGTGTCTTTTTTAGCCAAAACATAAATAATTATATTTCTTCTTTGATAATACATACATTAACTCTAAATTTTATCAAAATCTGATGAATGAGTATTTTCACCCTCAATTACTAAAGAAACTTATGAAAGTTTCCTTTCTACAATTGCTAATAAGTCTGGTAGGTATTAGTATTTCTTATGCACACCCAGCCACAGGACAAGATGTCCTTGAGCAAAAGATAAGCATCAAAGCAAGCAACGATAACCTAAAGGTAACTCTTAATATCATCGAGCATACAACCAGCGTGCGATTTGTTTATAACCCAAGAGAAATTAAAATTGGGCAGAAAATATCGCTTGATGTAAAAAATGAGTCGTTAAAGGAAGTATTGGAGAAAATCTTCAAACCTCTACAAATTTCTTACGAAGTAAACGGAAAGCAAATTTTATTATTTAAAAATGCAATGGGCTTTATTCCTGAACCTCGCTTATCATTACCAACAAGTAGTATTGAAACCATAAAAACGGTTCAGATGCTCACAGGAAAAGTAACCGATGAAAAAGGAGAGCCTATTCCGAGTGCAAGTGTGGCTATAAAAGGCACTACGAAAGGTACAACAACCGACGTTTCGGGAATGTACCGCTTAGATGTGCCAAGCGATAAGGCAGTGTTAGTATTTAGTTTTGTGGGTTATGCTACCCAAGAAGTTGTGGTGGGAAACCGAACAACGATTGATGTATCGCTCGCACCTGATGACAAAGCTCTTGAAGAAGTAGTAGTAGTGGGTTATGGAGAACAAAAGAAACGTGATTTAACTGGTGCACTATCCTCAATCCAATCGAAAGACATTGTTAGAGCCAACCCTACATTAGCTGCGAGAGCTTTGCAAGGACAAGTGGCAGGTGCAACCGTAACAAAGTCGGATAACCGCCCAGGAAGTGCCTATAATATTACAATTAGAGGTGAAAACACTATCAATAACTCAACTGCTCCTTTGGTAGTAATTGACGGTCTGATGGGGGGCGATATCAATAACCTTAATCCAAACGATATTCAGTCGATGGATGTACTAAAAGATGCGTCATCAACGGCAATCTATGGTGCAAGAGGTGCAAACGGTGTAATTTTGATTACAACAAAAAAAGGTTTGTCGGGTAAACCGAAAGTAAGTTACGACTCTTACGTGGGGGTTAAAAACCCAGCACACTTACCCGCAATGATGTCGAGTGAGCAGTTTTATAAACTTGCCTACACTGATAGAATTTTAGAAGGTGCTACTGGAGCAACTTTTACATCGGCTGAGATGGCGAATATTAAAAATGGCGTAACCACCGACTGGGTAGGTTTGGTAACCAAACCCGCTACTCAAACAAGTCACAACATTAGTGTAGCAGGCGGAACTGAGAAAACAACTTATCGTTTTTCGGGTGGCTATTTACTGGAGCAAGGTAATGTAATCAGCACTGATTATAAGCGATACAACCTCAATGCTGGCCTTGATAGCAAATTGGGTGAGCATTTTAAGGTAGGTTTTACTTCGTATGTAACTTATTCTGACCAAAATTTAGGGTCGCAAGAGTCATTGAGAGGTGCTTATCGTGCAAGACCAACTGGAACTGTTTATTATGCTGATTTAGCGAACCCAAGCGAAAACCAAGATGTTAACTTCAATGGTTTGGCAATCTGGATGGGTATCAACGATAAGCAAGTACCCAACCCATTGAGCGATACAGACCCAAAGGTATCAAAATTGCAAACAACCACTGCTAATATCATGGGTAATGCTTATGTTGAGTACACACCAATCAAAGGTCTAAGCATTCGTTCTTCACTTTCGGCTACTTATGGTACTTCAAGAATCGGTGATTTTAGAGGAATGTGGTCAAAATCGCAAATCGGAACAAAACCTCGTACACAATACGATAATCGTTTAATTGGAAGTTATACACTCGATAATATTATCAATTATAACCTTGATTTTGGTAAGCATAAAATTACGTTAACGGGCTTGCAAAGTGCTTTTTATCAAAGAAACGAAAGCTATACTGTTGCAGTAAAAGACTTACCATTCGATTCTGACTGGTACGCTTTAAATACTGGTACCGTTACTTCATTTGGTAGTTCATTAGTTGAGCGTTCGATTGCCTCATACATGGGCCGCTTAAACTACACCTTCAATAACAAATATTTATTGACCGTTACTGGCCGTTCGGACGGTGCATCTCAACTGGCTGCGGGCAATAAATGGGCATTTTTCCCGTCAGTTGCTTTGGGTTGGAGATTAATTGACGAATCATTTTTACAAAACGTAAAGGCTCTTTCTAACTTAAAGTTGAGAGCAAGCTACGGCGAAGTAGGAAACTCGACCGTGAATCCGTATAGTACACAAGCGGGTTTGTTGAATACTGGTTATGATTTTGACGGTACGGCAGCTTACGGTTTTGCTCCTCAAAATTTAGGCAATAAAGATTTACGTTGGGAAAGAAGTAAAGAACTCAACTTAGGTTTAGACTTCGGATTTTTCAGAAATAGAATTGCAGGAACAGTTGAAGTCTATGACAGAAAAACAGTTGATTTGATTTTGAGTCAGAAACTACCAACTACTTCAGGTTTCTCTCAAGTAATTTCAAATGTGGGTAAAATTCAGAATAAGGGTATAGAGATTTTATTAAACACAGTCAATGTAGCCAGAACCAACTTTACATGGAATACAACCTTGACCTTTACTAAAAATAACAACAAATTACTTTCACTCTATGGCGAAGGTCAGACAATCGACAAGGGTAATAAGCTATTTGTGGGTTATCCAATCAAATCGAATTTCGATTACAAATTTGATGGAATTTGGCAAACTGCTGAAAAAGACTTAGCAACTAAATATAAGCAAGTACCAGGTTCGGTAAGAGTTGTGGATACCAATAACGACGGCCAAATTTCTTCAACTGAAGGCATTGACGACCGTATGATTTTAGGAACAGCCCTACCGAACTTCCTTGTTGGTATTACCAATCGTTTCAAATATAAAAATTTCGACCTCTCATTCTTTACTTACTATCGTAACGGAACAGAATATAAAAACAATACATTATCTGGTACATTTGGAGAACTCGGTACTCGCTATAACAGCTTAGCATCATTAGATTACTGGAGAAGTGATAACCCTTCAAATACTTACTTCGGAGCAGTAGCAGCTAACCCGTATCGTGCTGCAATCACTTATCAAGATGCCAGCTTTTTAAGAATCTCTGAC
>JALQYE010000439.1 GCA_023254245.1 Emticicia sp. | reverse complement strand
AGATTTGGTAATTCAGTTACATTACCAACAACAGCCGCTTTCAATGCACCTGCGGCACGAGCAGTTACGGCATCAGCAAACGATGATTTCGCAGCTACAACAACTTTTGCTCCTGTACTTTTGACAGTCTCAGCCAAAACACTTGCATAGGCCATGCTATTTGGGTTGGCCAATTTAGCATCAGCAGCATGTAAAACTTTAGATGCACCAAAGTTTCCTGCTTTCGCTAATTCTGCCGCATCTGCATTTCCAATCGCTAATGCTGTGGCAGTTGTACCCATCATTTCGGCTACTTTTGAGCCATAATAAATAGCTTCGAGAGATGATTTTTTGATTGCACCATCGGCAATCTCTGTGAATATGAGTATCATTTGAGTTCTGAGTTTTGAGTTCTGAGTTCTGAGTGAAGTGTGAGTTACAACTCATAACTCGACACTCAGAATTCAGAACTAATTTATAGCACTTTTGCTTCTGTTTTTAATAATTCGATGAGTTTTTCGGCTTCTTCAGCTGGAATCATCTTGCACGCACCTTTCGGAGCTGGTAAACTATATTTTTCGGTGGTTGTAAGAGCCGAACCCGCTGCTGGAATTACTTTTAAAGGTTTCGTGCGAGCGGTCATGATTCCACGCATATTAGGGATTTTCCATTCAGCAATTGGTTCCTGACAACCCAAAACCAAC
>JALQYE010000438.1 GCA_023254245.1 Emticicia sp. | reverse complement strand
ATCTACTTCTACAAATTGTACTTTTTCTACTTGTTGAAATACCACTTGGGCAATTCTATCTCCGTTTTGGATTGTTTGAATTTCGTTAGAAAGATTAATTAAAATCACTTTCACTTCCCCTCTATAATCTGCATCAATAGTGCCAGGAGTATTTAAACAAGTTAAACCTTGTTTGATAGCCAAGCCACTTCTAGGTCTTACTTGCGCTTCTAGGTTTTCTGGCATTTCAAAAAACAAGCCAGTGGGCACTAGAACTCTTTCTAAGGGTTGGATTTGTATTGCTTGCTCAATATTGGCTCTAATATCTACACCAGAGGAACCTGCAGTTGCATATGCAGGGACAGGATGTAGGCTTTTGTTGACAATTTTTACTGTTGTAGACATGTTCAACAAAAGTACTTATAATTTAGAAAAAAAGCTTAGAAGTAGAATATAGAACCAAATCTAAGTGTATTAGATAAAGGGTTTTTGGTGATACCACCGCCCGAAGGCACTAAATAAGAAATGTTAAATTTAGATTGCTGGTATTGAAAACTAGTACCCAAAGTAAAATATTGCATATTACCTAAGTTCTTATTGTTGTCCATAAAATACCCCGCCCTCAAAAAGAAACGATTTGTATAATTATACTCAGCGCCTACAGAGATTTTTAATGACTCTCCAATAGGCATGCCATATTTATTGG
>JALQYE010000437.1 GCA_023254245.1 Emticicia sp. | reverse complement strand
ACACCCTGGCTGGCGTCCACCACCAACAATGCGCCTTCGCAAGCCGACAGCGAGCGGCTCACTTCATAGGAGAAGTCCACATGGCCTGGTGTGTCGATCAGGTTGAGGTTGTAGACCTTGCCATCCCTGGCTTTGTATTGCAGCGCAGCGGTCTGCGCCTTGATGGTTATCCCACGCTCTTTCTCGATGTCCATCGAATCCAACACTTGTGCTTCCATCTCTCGATCACTCAAACCGCCACAGCGTTGAATGATGCGATCTGCCAGTGTCGATTTGCCATGATCAATATGCGCAATGATCGAAAAATTTCTGATGTGCTTCATCAACGGAAACGCTTAAGTGATTGAATTAAAACGAGGCGGAAAAGAAAAAAGGGCGCGTCGTGTTGTGACGCGCCCTGAACCAACAATCTATGGCAACTGCGATAGTTGGGACTTCATTGTAGGCAAATTGCCCGTCTCGAACAGCCCCGTCGACCGGCGTCGGGGGTCGTTGCAGTCCCGCAACAGGATTTTTATCCACAAGTTATTCACAATTTCGGATCGCCGTTTTGGAACAACTTGTGGGTTGGCTGTGGATCACTGGTGGACTGTTCTTGAACATCCCGCATCGTGAATCCAGACCTGATCGCCGTGCCGTGAATCATCGGTCAAGGTATCCAATTTTAACGAAATAGTCACCCTCTCC
>JALQYE010000436.1 GCA_023254245.1 Emticicia sp. | reverse complement strand
CAACGCTATTGGTTACACTCATGGGCAGTTGAAGACGGCTCGTTCTTACGTCTCAATAACATTACGTTAGGTTATTCATTACCTAAAAATGTTCTTAAAAAATTGAGTCTATCAAGATTTAGAATTTATGGTACGGTCAATAACTTGGCGACATTCACGAAGTATTCGGGCTATGACCCAGAGGTAAATACTCGTCGCTCAGACCCACTCACACAAGGTGTTGATTTTGCGGGTTATCCTCGTGCAAAAACTTGGGTAGCAGGTATCAATCTAACGTTCTAAAAGCCCCTCCCAACCTCCCCGATAGGGAGGAGCAAAGAGGGTTAAGAGTAATAAACAAACATTCATGCTAAATTAAACACCCACCAAGCATGAATTAAACATATCAACCAAAGTCCCCCCATCGGGGGTTAGGGGGCTATTAACAATGAAAAATATATTTAAAAAGATAACAATTCTTGGTTTATCACTGTCGCTGACGGGCGTGGTAATCAGCGGTTGTAAGGACTTCTTAGAGGTACAGCCAAAATCTCAGGTCAGTATTTCTGATGCCTTCTCGAATGTAGCCAATGCTACAAATGCCGTAATTGGTGTCTATGACGAACTCATGGGTGACAACGGCTATGGTATCCGTATCAATATGTATTACCCGTACGATTCTGACGAAATGATTGTTTCGGGAAACAT
>JALQYE010000435.1 GCA_023254245.1 Emticicia sp. | reverse complement strand
AGGGCTTATTTCGCTTTTAGTAGTAATCCTCGTGTTAGTTCAAAAGGATTGAATACTTCTGCTATTTTTGGATTTACTAATACCTTATTGGAAATATTAAATAAAGAAAAGCCAACCCACATTGCCGTGGTATTTGATACGCCAGAAGCCACTATTAGACATACTGAATTTGTGGAGTATAAAGCGCAGCGTGAAGAAATGCCTGAAGACTTAAGAACTTGTATCCCATACATTATTCAATTAATTGAAGGTTTTAATATTTCAATTATTAAAACACCTGGTTTTGAAGCGGATGATGCGATTGGAACCTTGGCAAAAATTGCCGAACAACAAGGTTTTACAACTTATATGATGACTCCGGATAAAGATTACGGACAGTTAGTAGATGAAAATACATTTATATATAAACCTGCGCGTTTAGGTAATGGCGCTGAAATTTTAGGTGTTGAAGAAATATGTAAAAAGTGGGATATCCGTAATGTAGCGGAATTAATAGATATACTTGGATTGATGGGCGATAAGGTAGATAACATACCTGGTATACCTGGAGTAGGAGAGAAGACTGCTATTCAATTAGTAAAAGATTTCGGAACGATTGAAAATTTATTAGAAAATACCGATAAGTTAAAAGGCAAACTAAAAGAAAAAGTTGAGAATAATAAAGAAAAAGCCTTGCAGTCAAAATGGTTAGC
>JALQYE010000434.1 GCA_023254245.1 Emticicia sp. | reverse complement strand
AATGCTGACACGCCATTGCTTGACACATTGGTCATGCGTTTGCATCTGGCCGTTGAGGCCTTTGACTGGAAGCTCACTTCTCATGTCCACTTGAACAATTGGAAATCCTTGTTTTTGCATGGGGCTGAGGTAGCTTTCTCTGGCCATTTTGCAAAACGGGCAACCCGCTAAGCTGACCATCACGATCAAGGGCTCTTTGGCTTTCAGGGCCTTTTCAAGTTCATCCGGCAGGGACGTGGCAGCAGGCAGTATGGCCGGTGCAGCTTGGCTTAGGAGGGGCAGGCCAACAAGGGCGCCGGTCAGGCTCAAACCAAGGCGTGACACATACGTTCTGCGTGTCATCAGGTCTTGAGTAACGGCATTGAGTTGGGACATGGGCAATGAGCGTGAAAAAAAGGGACAATCGGTGGTTTTTCGCTGCAGGCAGCGGAACCAGGTGTCACTTGTGTTGGAGAGTGCGTCTTTAGATATATCAGTAAGTGATGAATTATTGGGGAACTTTGTGAATCTCGCAAGTCTTTTGGAAACCTACGGTGATCATTGGATCTTGGCCATGGGTGGCGCTGTAATTGGACTGTTGTTTGGCTTCAGTGCACAACGCTCTAAATTCTGCGCTAGGGCTGCAGTTATTGAATGCTGTGAGGGGCAGTGGCGGCAAAAATTTGCAGGATGGCTGTTGGCATTTGCTGTGG
>JALQYE010000433.1:254-694 GCA_023254245.1 Emticicia sp. | reverse complement strand
CAAATGATTCGTATCAAATTGCCTTTTGGTAAAGTGAGTAGCGAACAATTAATTCGTATTACTAAAGTGTCTGACGAATATTCGACAGGACGTTTGCATATTACCACGCGCCAGGATATTCAAATTCACTATGTAAGTTTGGATAGAACTCCGGAGCTTTGGGCTGACTTAGAAAAAGATGATATTACCCTGAGAGAAGCTTGTGGGAATACCGTTAGAAATATTACAGCGAGTGAAACAGCAGGAATTGATCCTGACGAACCATTTGATGTGTCGCCTTATGCGCACGCCTTGTTTCAGTTTTTCTTGCGAAATCCGGTGTGTCAAGAAATGGGACGTAAATTCAAAATGTCTTTTTCTTCTTCTGATAAAGATACCGCTTTGAGTTATTTACACGATTTAGGATTCATCCCAAAAATTGTCAATGGAGAGCGTGGATT
>JALQYE010000433.1:0-244 GCA_023254245.1 Emticicia sp. | reverse complement strand
AGTACTATTGGGGGGTGGATTAGGTTCGCAACCAAGCCATGCCGAATTACTTTCTGAATTTGTACCGGCGAACCAAATTATTCCGATGACGGAAGGAGTGTTGCGTATTTTTGATCGTTATGGCGAAAGAGCCAAACGTTTGAAAGCCCGTATGAAATTCTTAATTAAAGAAATCGGTAAAGACGAATTCTTACGATTGGTTGAAGAAGAGAAAAAAGCTTTGTCTTTCCAAACGGTTGAAATT
>JALQYE010000432.1 GCA_023254245.1 Emticicia sp. | reverse complement strand
CTGAATCACTTTCAAGGTTTCCGATTTTTTATCCAAATACAACGGCACCGAATCACCCGGATAAAACAATTCTTCCAAACGTTTTGCAATTCCGATAATGGCAATTTTTCCTCGTAATCCTAAATCATCAATACTTTTTAAAGCCGAAGATAATTGCCCTTTTCCACCATCAATAATAATCAATTGCGGTAAAGGTTGATTTTCATCTAACATGCGTTTGTATCTTCGATACACCACTTCTTCCATCGAAGCAAAATCATTTGGACCTTCAACTGTTTTAATGTTAAAATGACGGTAATCTTTCTTACTCGGTTTCCCATCTTTAAACACAACACAAGCCGAAACGGGATTGGTTCCTTGAATATTCGAGTTATCGAAACACTCAATATGTCGTGGCTCTACTGATAAACGTAAATCTTTTTGCATTTGCGCCATGATGCGATTCGTATGACGTTCTGGATCAACGATTTGAATTTGCTTTAATTGATCTAATCGATAAAATTTGGCGTTACGCTCTGATAAATCTAAAATTTGCTTTTTATCACCTAATTGAGGTACGGTTACTTTTACATTTTCTCCTAAATCTATTGCAAATGGAACGACAATTTCTCGGGCATTCAAATGAAAACGTTCGCGTAATTCAACAACGGCTAATTCTAGTAATTCTTCGTTGGTTTCGTCTAATTTTTTCTTCAATTCTAACG
>JALQYE010000431.1 GCA_023254245.1 Emticicia sp. | reverse complement strand
AAAGCCCATTGTAAATCTGTGTCCAAATTCATTTTAATAGCACCGTATCCAATAGCTTCTCTAATTTGGTTTTGAGGAGATCCTGATCCACCATGGAATACAAAATAAACTGGTTTTGGAGCAGTTCCTAATGTTTTCTCGATATGTAATTGGCTATTATGTAAAATTTCTGGTTTTAATTCAACATTACCTGGGCTATATACACCATGCACATTACCAAATGCAGCAGCTACTGTAAATAAATTACCTACTTTACCTAATTCAGTATAAGCATATGCAACGTGTTCAGGTTGAGTATATAATTTATCATTTTCTACACCGCTATTATCAACTCCATCTTCTTCACCACCTGTTACACCTAATTCAATTTCAATACCCATTCCTAATGGAGCCATGCGTTTGAAAAATTCAACAGAAGTTTGAATGTTTTCTTCAATTGGTTCTTCAGATAAATCCAACATGTGAGAGGAGAACAATGGTTGACCATGTAACTTATGGTATTTTTCACTTTCGTCAATCAAAGCACTAATCCAAGGCAACCATTTTTTAGCAGCATGGTCAGTATGCAATACAACAGGTACATCATAGTATTTAGCTACTTGATGAACATGTAAAGCACCTGCAATAGCACCTTGAATATTCGCTTGTAAATTATCGTTAGGCATTCCCTTACCAGCAATGAATTGTGCACCGCCGTTTGAGAAT
>JALQYE010000430.1 GCA_023254245.1 Emticicia sp. | reverse complement strand
GTAAAAGGCAATAAAATGGTTGACATGCAGCTTACGAACCTCAAATTGGTAGAAAGAGGCATAAGAATGGTCATGAACGAACTAAACATTTCGCACGAAGAAGCAAGCGAACTTTTACATACCTACGGCAGCGTAAGAAACGCCGTTGATAAAGCTCCCCGTCCCCCGATGGGGGAGTAAAAGGTTACTTTGACTTTTGTAATAAATTTTAACACTATTTAATTCCCCCATCGGGGGTTAGGGGGCTTATGTGGGACTGGTTTTCAATAGATTGGCTTAGTTGGCAAACCCTGCGTTCGTTCGTTTGGGCTGAAAAACTATACCTATACGCCATTATTGGAGTGCCATTTTTATTCCTATTTCGTTGGCTTTTTTATACACGTGGTCAACAAAAATTGGGACTTTCGCTCACAAGCTATCAGCTTCGCACTAATTGGATTAGTTACCTGCGTTTTATTCCACCGCTATTTTTCATTTTGGGTGTTGTCTGCGTTTTATTGTCGTTAGCAAGGCCGCAACGAGTACGAGAAAGTAAAGAGCAGTTTTCGGAAGGGATTGACATTATGCTTGCCATGGACATTTCGGAGTCGATGTTGGCAACCGATTTAAGTCCGAATCGTTTGGAGGCAGCTAAAAATGTTGGTCACGAGTTCATCAAAGGGCGTTTTCAAGACCGTATTGGCTTAGTGGTTTTTGCGGGAGAGG
>JALQYE010000042.1 GCA_023254245.1 Emticicia sp. | reverse complement strand
TACCTCCCACAAAATCTGCATTACTTCTTCTTCGGCACGGGTTAATTCTCTTAATTCCATTTTCTTGGTTGTTAAATCTTATTCAAACATGTAACTAATTTTTTAGTTTCAAAACTATTTTTATAGTTTTTTTTCGTAACACAAGTTTTCAACTTGTGGTTTCGAGGTGATTGTAACAAAAAACGTGATAGATTCGAGGTTTTCGATTCTATCACGTTGCGAGGATTCCTATAAAAATTCATAGCAAACGGAATGCAAACATTGCTCAGTTCATGCCACGGTTAGTTTTTGGGAGCTCCGCCTCCTTCTGGACGTTGGCGTGGACCTTGTGGGCGTGGACCATCGTGTGGTGGTTCTTTCATTTCGTTGTGGCACGAGATACAACCCATCGTTACGGGCTGGCGGAAACCTTTCATTTGCGAAAGTAACTCACGGTTGAGGCGGTCGTTCATGACAATCATTTCACGGGTACGTAAATGATTACGGCTTTTTTCAGATGCCCAGTTGGTTGTTTCGTGGCAAAACTTACAGGTTACGCCCAACGCATGTCCCCAATTATTCATGATACTTAGCACTTGCTCTACTGATTTTCCTTTCAATGACTTGATATTTTTGAAGACAGAATCAGCTACCATCGACTCTTTTCCTTTGAGCGAGTCTTTCAAGAAAGAAAGGTATTTTTCACGGTCAAGCATCAAAGTGTCTTTAAGAATGGCTTTCGGAGCAGCTTGTGGTGCCTGCTCAGACATCGACATAAATGAGCTAACCCCGATAAAAAGAACTAAAACTGGTAAAAGAAGTTTCATAGTTTTTGGTTGATTTTTTAATTAAAAACAGAAGAACAATGCAATATATGTAAGTTAAAGGAAAATGAAAAATTGATACCACAAAAAAAGCCCCACTAATAGCAGGGCGTTTTAACTTAGATTCTAAGCAAAATTAAAATCTATTCAACCTTAATACTTAATTTTTCACCTAATATCTTATGCAAAAACAATAAAATCAAAGCGTTATTAATTAAACCAACATTTATCAAGTTCAGCGAATAAATTCACTGACTAAGTAAACAAAGGATATTTTTGTATATTTTTTGCCGAATAAATTCGACAAAACTGCTTTCATTCAATCACAAAACAGGGCTTCCTGCCAGAATTTCTTCATCGGCAAAATCGGCGTACTTTTCAAAATTATGACGGAACATTTCAGCCAATTTCTCAGCCGTTGTATCATACGCTTCTTTGTCGTTCCAAGTATTACGTGGATTCAAAATATCCGAAACCACATAAGGGCAATGCTCAGGTATCATCATGCCAAAAATTGGGTGCTTCGTGTAACTTACTTTATTCAAATCGCCATTCAGAGCAGCCGTAATCATAGCTCTGGTGTTTGAAAGTTTCATTCGTGAACCAACACCATAACATCCGCCCGTCATTCCTGTATTTATCAACCATACATTCACTTTATTTTGGTGAATTTTCTCGCCCAAAAGTGCGGCATATTTTGTGGGGTGCAAAGGTAAAAATGCAGCACCAAAACACGCCGAAAAGGTGGCTTGTGGTTCTTTCACACCCATTTCTGTACCTGCCACTTTCGAGGTATAGCCCGAAATAAAATGATACATGGCTTGCCCAACGGTCAGTTTCGAGATTGGTGGTATAACCCCGAAGGCATCATACGTCAAAAAGAAAATATTCTTTGGGATACCGCCTACCGAAGGCTCAACGGCATTCGGAATATAATGTATCGGATAAGCCGTACGTGTATTTTCAGTGACCGAATTATTATGGTAATCAACGGTTCGAGTCCCCTCAATAAATCGGGTATTTTCTACGATAGCTCCGTAACGAATGGCATCAAAAATTTCGGGTTCTTTCTCACGGCTCAAATCAATTACTTTGGCATAGCAGCCTCCTTCAAAATTAAATATACTGGTTTCTGACCAACCGTGTTCGTCATCACCAATCAGACCACGATTTGGGTCAGCCGAGAGCGTAGTTTTACCCGTTCCCGACAATCCAAAGAAAATGGCAGTATCACCTTGCTCACCAATATTAGCCGAACAGTGCATCGAAAGTACGCCGTTTTCTTGTGGTAATAGATAATTAAGTACCGTAAAGATTCCTTTCTTCATTTCGCCCGCATAACCCGTTCCACCGATAAGCAATATACGACGGCTCAAATCTACTATCGTAAAATTAGCCTGACGAGTTCCATCAACGGCTGGGTCTGCTTCAAATTCGGGTACACAGATAATGGTAAAATTTGTTGAGAAATGGGACAAATCATCCTCAGTTGGACGAATGAACATATTATTACAGAACAAATTATGCCACGCTTGGGTATTGATAATTTCGAGGCTTAGCCGATAATCTGGGTTTGCTCCCGCAAAGGCTTGGCGTACATAAATTCGCTTATCTTCTAAGAAAACAAGCATTTTATTGAGTAACGCATCAAATTTTTCGGGCGAAAACTTAAAATTTACATCTCCCCACCAAACGGTGCTTTCAGTTTTTTCGTCGCAGACCAAAAACTTATCTTTTGGCGAACGACCCGTAAATTTTCCAGTGTCGCACATCAAAGCCCCAGTATCGGTTAATACACCTTCGCCATTTTGTAGAGCGGCTTCTATCAATTCGGCAGGGCTAAGGTTATGAAAAACTTGTTTGGCTTTAATAGCCAGCTTGGTCGGGGCAATCTCGGTTAAAAGCTCCATTGTTTCGTTTTGTTCAGTTATATTGATGAAGTGTAATGCTGCTACTAAATAATTCTTTGTGTGCCGATGCTGAAATGACTTTTATCATGTAAGTAAGTGACAATCAACACTTAAAGTAAAACTAAAAATGCAAAAGCAAATCATTGACCATTTCTTTTGCTCCCACATAGAATGGACTTCGCTGGTGTAACTCCTGTGGCTCAATATCTAAAATATTTTGGTAGCCATCAGTTGAATCGGCTCCTGCCTGTTCGGCCAAAAATGCCAATGGATAACACTCATACAGCAATCGAAGCTTTCCTTTTGGATACTTTTTGGATGCTGGATAAAGATATATTCCACCTTTTAGCAAATTTCTGTGAAAATCAGCTACTAATGAACCAATGTATCGGGCAGCATATTCTTTAAGTCTACAATTCACGATATATGCCCTTGCTCCACTCACAAAATCATTGTAATTCCCTTCATTTACTGAGTAAATCACGCCATTTTCAGGACTTTTAATATCATTATGAGATAAAAAATACTCACCCAATGAATTTTCGTAGGTAAAGGCATTTACGCCTTGCCCTGTTGTATATAATAAAATTGTTGATGAACCATATAAAATATAACCCGCTGCCACTTGGCTTCGGCCACCTTGCATAAAATCGTCGAGTGTAGCACGTGTGCCGATGGGTGTCACTCTTCGGTAAACCGAAAAGATTGTTCCGATAGAAACATTTACATCAATATTCGATGAACCATCGAGTGGGTCAATGGCCACTACGTACTTCCCTTCGTCGTTATCGGTGTAAATGATTTCGTCTTGTTCTTCCGTAATTATGGCACATACTTCTCCCCCATTTTTTAAGGCTCGCAGGAAACGAATATCGGCTACCACATCAAGTTTTTGTTGCTCTTCGCCTTGCACATTTTGGTTGCCAAATGCCCCCGTAATATCAACCAAGCCCGCCCGATTTATTTCCCGATTTATTATCTTTCCAGCCAAGGCAATATCTCTCAAAAGCTGTGACAATTCACCCGATGCAAACGGCATTTCACTCTGCTGACGCTTAATAAAACGGTCGAGAGTTACGCCAACTGGCAGAGCTAAAGTTTCTTGTTTTGTCATTTCTTTATAGCTTAAAAGCGAATCATTGCACAAATGTATATTACGAAAAAATGCGAAACAAATATTTTTAGCGAAATTTCGCTTTTACATCATACTTCTTTGATAAATACAATTTTTTAAGTAAATATTTGTCGAATAGCACAATTTTAAAGCATCATTTTTCAACAAAACATAAGTCTAAAATGAGACTTAAAGCTAATAACCTCTGCTTGCATACTATTTTCGAGATTTAACTACCGCTTCTCAGCAATAATTGTCAAAAAGACGATTATTAGAAATGTTCAAAAATTTAAAATCTAAAAACTGATATTTATCATAATTTTCTTTGGCATGTAGGCTTACTTTTGCCGTGATTCTAAACAAATATTTAATTCAAAAAATGGTCATTTTAGTTTTCTTTTTACTGCATTGGTACTTTTCAATTCTGATGCAAACATTCTTTCTCCACCGATATGCTTCACATCAAATGTTTACGATGAGTAAAGGCTGGGAAAAAGTATTTTATACGCTGACATTCATTGCACAAGGCTCGTCTTTTCTAAGCCCGAGAGCCTACGGAATCATGCACCGTTTGCACCATGCACACGCCGATACCGAAGAAGACCCACACTCGCCAAGCTACTCGAAAGGAATCTTTGATATGATGTGGAAAACTCGAATGATTTATAATAGAATCTTACATAACCAAGATTCGGTAGAGGCAAAATTTAAGAAGGGCGTACCGAACTGGAAATTTATGGAGTGGCTCGGCGATTTATGGATTTCACGCATTGCTTGGGGCATACTTTATACGTTGGTTTACATCAAATTTGCTACGGCTTGGTGGATGTTTTTACTACTACCTATTCATTATTTGATGGGGCCAATTCACGGTGTAATCATCAACTGGTATGCTCACCGCTACGGATACGTAAACTTTAAAGTAGATGATACTGCCAAGAATCTTCTGCCACTCGATTTACTGATGATGGGCGAATCTTATCACAATAATCACCACAAATACGGTGGCCGAGCTAACTTTGGCTTCAAGTGGCACGAGTTTGACCCAACTTACCCACTCATTAAGCTGCTTGATGCTCTGCACATCATCAAACTAAAGTTAAACAATGATTTAAAATATATGTAGTTTCTCAGAACTATTTATACTCACAAAAGGTGGTAAGGCCAATGGTCATACCACCTTTGTTTTTTATAAAATGTGGTTTATTTTCACTTTATATCATAATTTTAGTGATTTTGTCGTTAGTGAAGTCGGCAACGCTTGGAATTTTGGTGAAATAGGCATTACATTTGATACGCACTTTATAAAAACTAATTCTAACCAATAAAACTAAACCTTACATGCAAGAAAAAAAATTCTTTGGACACCCGATGGGCCTCATGGTGTTGTTCCTTACCGAAATGTGGGAACGCTTCTCTTATTATGGTATGCGTGCCATCTTATTTTTATACTTAACTAAAGGAGCCAACGAAGGAGCATTGGGGCTTTCGGAGAAAACTGGCGGAGCAATCATGGGGCTTTACATGGCTTCGGTTTATCTTTTGACTTTACCTGGCGGTTGGATTGCAGATAATATTTTAGGACAGAAAAAAGCTATCTGGTATGGTGCTTTGTGTATCATGGCTGGTCACTTAATATTGGCGATTCCAGGTTCACCAGAGGTATTCTTCTTAGGATTAGCAACGGTGGCCATCGGAACTGGACTCTTGAAGGCAAATATCAGCTCAATCGTTGGTGAATTATATCCTGAAGGTGGAGCAAGACGTGATGCAGCCTTTTCTATATTTTATCTCGGAATCAACCTCGGTGCATTCCTCGGAATGTTTGTAGTTGGCTACTTAGGCGAAAAAGTAGGCTGGCACTATGGCTTTGGAGCAGCCGCATTTGCCATGCTTTTTGGGGTAATTAATTTTAGAGTAAATGGAAAATACCTCGACGGTGTAGGAAACGCCCCAACCCAAAAATCGTCTTTCACTTATTTATATGTAGTGATTGCGGCCCTTTTATTAGTGGCAGTTTTATTGATATCAGGAATTTTAGATAGCGTGGCACTGGCTCAGTATATGAAATATGTTATTATTGCGATAACAATTTTCTACTTTGCCTATATTGGTTTTATTGATTCTACGCTTACAGTCATTGAACGCAAAAGAGTTGGTGTACTTTTCATATTATTTATCGGAATTTCGATTTTCTGGTCGGGTTTCGAGCAAGCCTCTACTACGCTAACAATATTCGCTGACCGCCATACTGAACGTAGTTTCTTGGGCATGGAATTGCCTGCTTCTTGGCTGCAAAATGCTAACTCAATGTTTATCCTTATTTTCTCAGCTCCGATGGGTGCTTTGTGGATTTACTTGAATCGTAAAAACTTAAATCCGAGTGTACCAATCAAGTTTGGCTTAGGTTTAGTGCAAATGGGTTTAGGTTTTTTTGTGATGTACTTGGCTGCTCAAAGAGTTTTAGATGGCTCAATGGCTGGTCTTGGTTGGCTTTTCTTTACGTATATGTTTCATACACTTGGCGAGCTTTGCATCAGCCCTGTTGGTTTGAGCTCATACACCAAACTTGCTCCTAAAAAATATTACAGCCAACTCATGGGCTTATGGTTTGTAGGAGCAGCACTTGGCAATCTTATTGCGGGTTTATTTGCAGGAAATTTCGACGAAAACAATGTTGCAGCCATGCCTGATTTATTTCATCAGGTATTCTTGATAGGATTAATTTCGGGCTTGGTTTTAATAGTTTTATACAGACCTATCAAAAAATGGATGGGTGGTATCGAATAAAAACCTTTGCTATTTCCGATAAAAAATCTTTTTTTTGCTGAATATTTCTTGAGAGTCCA
Organism: Emticicia sp.; assembly: GCA_023254245.1. GTDB lineage: Bacteria > Bacteroidota > Bacteroidia > Cytophagales > Spirosomataceae > Emticicia. The sequence continues at coordinate 19,921 of JALQYE010000042.1, read as the reverse complement.
CCGTCGATAGACCACCATCCATAGTATTATTAAAAAAAACTATCGACCATCGACCGTGGACTAAAAAACTACCCATAAAAATGGCAAAATTTAGTACGAGTTCAAAAACTGACATCTTTGTTCATATTGGCATAATCATTGCCTTATTTTTGGTGTTTTTCTTTAGTTTTTTCTTTATTTATCTTCCGTGGAGTACCAATCATGGACAGTCGATTACCGTTCCTGATTTGAAAGGCATGACACTTGAAGAAATGGAAAAGGCTCTCGACGACCGTGACCTTGACTATGAAGTGAGCGATTGTACATTTGTGGCAGGAGCAAAACCCCTTTCAATTCTAACGCAATATCCGAAGTCGGGTTCGAGCGTGAAAGAAGGCAGAAAAATCTATTTGACAATCGTGACCGCAACCGCACCGATGGTAAAATTACCAGATGTGATTGGTCGCTCAGAGTCAAGTGCAAAGAATCAGTTATTATCGGCTCAACTTGTGGCAGGTACAACCGAAATGATTCCAGCTTTAGAAGAAAATACAGTTCTAAAAATTAAATTTAACGGACAGGAAGTAAAACCAGGTACACTTATCCCGAAAGGCTCGACGGTTGTCTTTGTGGTAGGCGATGGCCTCGGCGACCAAATGGTAGAAGTGCCAAACTTAGTAGGAATGGCTGCTGATGAAGCAGAAATCTTAATTTCTGGTCAAAATTTAGTTTTATCAAAGCGATATGTCGGCCCAGTAGAAGGCTATGCCAATGGCACAGTGGTAAGGCAAAGACCAGCAGCCGAAGGAAATAAAATCCATATTGGTGACGTTATTGATATAGAAATCGCTGGCGATGCTCCTTCCGAGACTGTCATAGACCAAAAATAACGTGTTAAAGAATCGTTTAATATGAAGATATTTTTAAACAACAGACCTGTAAGTATTTGCAGGTCTGTTATTTTATTAGTAGCATTTTGCTCACAACTTACTTACAGCCAATCCATTACACTCCCCTTTTTTGACGATTTTTCGCAAAATAAAACCTCTATTCCTAATCCTAAACTTTGGATAAATGGCGGAGTAAGTATCAACAATACTTTTCCAATCAACCAGCCTTCGGTTAATGTAGCAACATTCGATAGTAGAAATACAGCGGGTATTCCTTATAATTTTTCTAATAAATTTGCTTATGGAAGTACCGATACCTTGACCTCACGACCGATTGATTTATCAACTTCAAGTTTAGCAGACTCGGTTTATCTCAGCTTTTATTGGGAAGCTAAAGGCTTGGGGGAATTACCCGACAGTGATGACTCGCTTGTGGTATCATTTCTGAATGATAAAAACCAATGGAAAACGATTTGGCGACAAGAAGGAATTAGCAAAGATGCTTTTACTCAAAAAATCTTAGTTGTAAATAAGACAGAGTACTTTCATAAGAACTTTCAATTTCGTTTCGAGACTCGTGGCCGTCAGTCAGGAGCCTTTGATATGTGGCACGTAGATTTTGTGTACTTGAACAAAAAACGTCGTCTTCGAGATATTTACACCCAAGATATTGCATTAAGAAGTTTCAAAAATAATTATTTAAAAAGATATTCGGCCATGCCCTTACGCCAATATTTGGTAAATCCATCGGCTGAAACCAATAGCAGTATGGAAGTTTTGGTCAGTACCTTGCAGCGAAATGCACGTTTGGTTAATTTTACTTGGACCGTGGCTGATACTGTTTCAAAAAGAACACTATTAAACGAAAAAGGCGGCAATGAAACCATTACAACGCCCAACTCACCTAATAAAAAGAATAATGTGCCTGTTTTTAGCAGTTTCTCTCAAAAACAAGCCGTCTTGAAGTTTACACAGAAAATTGCCTACGAAGGTACAGGTACAACTATTGTTCCCGACTCAACTAATAATATTCCTGATGCCTTCTTGTTAAGTAATGATTCTGTTTCTATTTACACTCCCCTACTTGACTATTACGCTTATGATGATGGCACAGCCGAAACAGGTGCTGATACCGACCAAAGCCTCGGTAAAGTAGCCATAAAGTTTGTATTAAGTAAAGCAGATACGGTCAATGCTGTTCGATTTAATTTTACACCCTATTTTAAAGACATTTCTGGGCAGTTTTTCTTGCTGCAAATCATGGAGAGTGCGAATGGAAAACCTGGTAAAATTCTACATCAACAATCTGTAAAAGTAAAATATGCCAATGAGATTAATGGTTTTATAGAGTATCCTCTCGACTTAAATATTGCAGTAAAAGATACTTTTTTCGTAGCTTGGACCAAAGTAAATGATGATGTAATTGGAGTCGGGGTTGATAAAAACTCTGATTTTGGTAGCAATATTTACTACAGTTTAGGAAATGAATGGATTCAAAATAAATCATTGAAAGGTAGTTTGATGGTACGCCCCATCATGGGATTCAAAGCCAATAGTGCTGGGCAAAATGGCTCGCCACTGGCTAACGAAGAACCTAACGATAAACAGTTTTTGGTATATCCAAATCCAACAACTGGGCTTATTAGCTGGAATTTTGAAAACATCAAATCAGTCAGTATTTTTGATGCTTCGGGCAAAGAAGTTTTCTACAAAGAAACACTTGATAGTCAAGAACTTAATTTAAAAAACTTACCCGAAAGTATATATTTTCTGAATTTTTCAGACGGAAAAAAGAATTTTATTCGTAAGATTGTAGTTGTGCATTAAGAAATAATATAATAAGCATATATCATCATGGAAAAAAATTATGACATTACGGTCGAGCAATTGAAAGAATTAATCGAAGGAGAAAATCCAATCAATCTCTTTGATGTACGTGAAGAATACGAATACGAAGACGATAATTTAGGAGCAAAACTAATTCCATTGGGCGAAATTCCAGATAGATTAGAAGAATTTGAGGCCGTTAAAGGACAGGATATTTATATTCACTGCCGTAGTGGAGCAAGAAGTGGCAAAGCTAAACAATTCTTGATTGCACAGGGTTTTGAGAATGTACACAATGTTTTAGGTGGTATCATGGCTTACCGTGATATGGATTAAAAGGGTCTGCATCGCAGGTCTAACCTTCCTATTTTTACATTTCATTATACATCAAAAATGTTATCTGACTTTGGTATTATACTCTTAGCAATTCTTTTGGCAGCAATTGCAGTACTGGCAGTATTGGGCATTGCTTGGATGCTACGTCCTAACAAGCCAAATGAAGAAAAACTAACTACCTACGAATCGGGCGAAGACCCAATAGGTAATGCCAATGTGCAGTTTAATATTAAATTCTACATCGTTGCTTTGATTTTTATACTTTTCGATGTAGAATTAGTTTTCTTATTTCCGTGGGCTACTGTTTTCGGAAATAAACAATTTATAAAAGATACTAACGGCCTTTGGGGCTGGTTTACTTTGGCCGAAATGGGCATTTTTATTATAGTTTTAGCTCTTGGGTTAGCTTATGTTTGGGCAAAAGGTTACCTTGATTGGGTAAAACCCGAATATCGAACACCAAAATTTAAGAGTAAAATTCCAATGGAGATGTATAACCAAGTGAACGAAAAATACGCTGATAAATAAAAGTCCACAGTCGATTGTCAATAATCAACAGTAGGATTTTTTATTACATTTATCTTTTAGCTACTAATTGAATGGATTTTACAACCCTCGAAAAAGAGGCACATATAAAAACTGGCGAAAGTGAAATAATACTTACTTCACTCGATGAGCTTACCAACTGGGCGAGGGCTAATTCGCTCTGGCCAATGGGGTTTGGGTTAGCTTGCTGTGCTATCGAAATGATGGCAACTTATGCTTCGAGTTATGACCTTGAGCGTTTTGGGGTATTTCCTCGAAACTCGCCTCGTCAGTCAGATGTTATTATTATTTCAGGAACGGTTACTTTCAAAATGGCTGACCGTATTCGTCGTTTATACGAACAAATGCCCGAACCAAGATATGTGATTTCGATGGGCAGCTGCTCCAACTGTGGTGGGCCATATTGGGAACACGGCTATCACGTAGTAAAAGGTGTAGACCGTATCATACCAGTTGATGTGTATGTACCAGGTTGCCCACCTCGCCCCGAAGCATTAATTGGAGGTATCTTGAAACTACAAGAAAAAATCAAGACTCAAAGTCTTTCTGAATTACGAAAAGAAGAATAATAATCTGATAATAAGATATTTAGTGAGTTATCAAAAAGTGATAAGCCCGTAAGGTTTATCACTTTTTTTGTTAGCTATTTGCTAATAATTTGTTAATCTATGATTGAGGCAAAAGAAAAAACAAGTAAAAACCATTATATTGCAAAACAATTACCATTATACCAAAACTTATAATCTCCATGAGAACCCCTCTGAAATATTTAGCCCTGGCATCTATAATTTTTATAATCTCTTGCTCGAAAAGCGGTACAAAAGCACTCGAAAAAGGGAATTATTACGAAGCTGTTTTGCAATCAGTCGAAAAACTCAAAAAAGATTCAGATAATAGCAAAGCCTCAGAAGTTTTACCTGCGGCTTATCGAAACGCCCAAGAAGAATTTACAAGAGATATTGCTCGTCTCAAAAACGCGAATCAGCAGTTTCGTTGGGAAACTATGCTGGACTACTACAATAAGCTCAATAAAATGCAAGAAGTAATTGAGCGTTGTACGGCTTGTCGCCGAATCGTGAGTCCACAAACCTACTTCAGAGAAACCGAAGAAGCCCGTGATAATGCCGCAGCTGAGCGTTATGTTTTGGGTGATGATATATTGAGAAGAAAAAATTTGAGCAAACTCGATGCTCGTGCCGCCTTCAACCACTTTGAACAAATTACGATTTTTGCCCCCAACTACAGAGATGCACGTAATCGTATGGAAGAAGCTCTTAATTTAGGTTCAGTTCATGTTGTGGTTGAGCAACCGAAAATTAACTCTCGTCTGTATCAATATAGTAACGATTATTTTCAGGATAAAGTAGAAGAATTTTTACGCACAAACCGTAGAATAAATAAATTTATTAGATTCTATTCGCCCGAAGAAGCCAAATCTATAAAACTCAGCCCCGACCATGTGGTTCGCCTCGAAATTATTGACTTTGTAGTGGGCGAAACGAATGTATCAACTGACCGCCAAAATGTAACAAGCCGAGACAGCGTAAAAACTGGCGAAGCAACAGTTAATGGCAAAAAAGTACCAGTATATGGAAAAGTAAACGCCACCATTATCAAATCACGCAAAGCTGTTCGCTCGAGAGGCTTACTTTCGATGGAAATCTATGATTATCAGACCAATAGAACACTTTCTCGTGAAGAGATTCCTGGAGAATATACCTGGGTAAATGAGTGGGCAAGTTTTAATGGCGACGAAAGAGCATTGACAACTGCCGAACTAAATATGACTCGAAATCGAGAGCAATTACCGCCTCCACCTCAACAATTATTCATTGAGTTTACGAAACCTATTTACGACCAAGTAACTTCAAGGATTCGACGTTTTTACGATAAATATTAAATTTTAGCAAAAAGTTGCAATTTAATTAGTAGATTTATCTTATGGTAAAATATACTATTTGAAAGCCATTTTTATCCAACCTCAAACAACTACAAAAATGTTTAACAGACGAGACGCTCTCAAATCAATCATTGTTGGCAGTGCCGCCAGCGTTTTTTCACCCAATACATTATTGGCAAGTACCGCAAAAAAGAAAGAAAAACTTGGTATTGCCTTAGTAGGTTTAGGCTATTATAGCACTGATTTGCTCGCTCCTGCCCTACAAACAACCGAAAAGTGTTATTTAGCAGGAATCGTGACAGGCACACCCGAAAAAGCTGAAAAATGGAAACAAAGGTATAATATTCCTGATAAAAACATTTATAACTACCAAAATTTCGACTCAATTGCCAATAATCCCGACATTGACATAGTATATGTGGTTTTACCGCCTTCGATGCACAAAGAATATACAATCAGAGCAGCCAAAGCGGGTAAGCACGTTTTCTGCGAAAAGCCAATGGCTCCTTCGGTCAATGATTGTATGGCCATGATAAAAGTTTGTAAAGATAATAAAGTAAACTTGGCGATTGGGTATCGCTGCCAACACGACCCTAATACGCAAGAATATATGCGTATAACCAAAGAAAAACTTTATGGCAAAGTGAAAATGATAGCATGCGGGGCAGGTTATTTTGACGCCCGAACGACCCACTGGAAGCAAAATAAAGCACTTGGCGGCGGAGTAATGGGTGATATGGGCGTTTATGCACTACAAGGTGCAAGACTAGCAACTGGTGAAGAACCGATTGCTGTAACAGCCCAAGCAAGCACAACTCGACCAGAAATCTATAAGGAAGTGGAAGAAACGATGATGTTCCAACTACAATTTCCGAGTGGAGCATTGGCGGCATGCCATACGAGTTTTGGTATTCAGATGAACTATTTGCAAGTAAACTATGAGAAAGGTTGGTTAAAAATGGAGCCTTTTTCAGCATATTTGGCCAATAAGGGCAGCCACAGCAATGGCATAATTGATTTTCCACTAAAAAGCCAACAAGCAAAACAGCTCGACGATGATTGCATGGCCTTGATGCATTCGACCCAGTTAATTGCTCCTGGAGAAGAAGGACTTAGAGATATAAAAGTGGTAGAAGCTATTTACAAAGCAGCACAAAATGGCGGAACGGTGAAGATTGGCTAAAATGACGAATTACGAGTGACGAATTACGAACGAAATTTTAAAATTATCAGTACCAAGAGTGCTACATCCAATTAAAAAAATTCGTCATTCGTCACTCTACAATCGTAATTGTCTCTACGCTTCCACCAATTTTTCTCCCGAAAAATGATGTTGTGGCTCTTTGAATAAAATATTGAAAGTTGTCATTGAGCCATAACAACGAGTGATATACTGCTGAATATTCACTTTTTCTTCATCATCCATATTACTGGCGTTTACTCGCTGCTCTAAAACTCGGAGGCGGTCACGCATCATCACAATTTTATGAAAAAAAACATCAATCGGAATTTCTTTCGATTGTAAATCTCTACGACCAGGTTGTAAAATAATTTTACCTCCTTTCCATCTATCACCCAGCGGAACGACTTCGGTCGCATCCATCCAGCGTTGAAGAATCTTTGAAAGGTTTCGTTCAACATCAAATAAACTCACCATATCATGCGATGGTTCTACGATTTCCAGCACTTCAAATGGGTAATCAATTTTGATATTTTTTGTTCCTATCTCTACAAAAGTAATGATATAAACATCTGATTTAAAGTTTATTACGACTCCGACACCATACTCAGGGTGACGAACTCGTGAGCCAATTCCAAGGATTACATTTGCCATAAAATGTGGTGCGAACTTTCAGCTCGCCAAAACATAAATAATAATTTCTACCCAAACTCTCACAAACCAAATGCCAAAATAACTTATTCTTGAAATCAATATTTTTAGACTTACCTAAAAATATATTTAGCTTTATTTTGATTATTAATTTTATTAATCAAACTTTGTATTTAGAATTAACATAACCATGAAAAATACATTTACATTATACATTTCCATTATACTTTTTTCTACCACATTTAAAGCATTTGGTGGAGAAATCAGGGGAATAATTGTCAATAAAGACAAAGTTGTGAGTTTTGCCAGTGTTGTTATGCTGAATACAAAGCTTGGCACACAAGCCGATGAAAATGGAAAATTTATCATTAAGAATATACCACTTGGCAAACAAACGATTCAGATTTCGAGCGTTGGATATAAAACTAAACAACTCACTATCAATATTTTGGAAGACAAAATAACTAACCTGAATATTGAAATTGAAGAAGAAAATGCACAACTCAACCAAGTTGTAGTAACGGCTACAATGAAAGAAACAAGCATCAACGAATCGCCTGCTCCGATTCAGATTCTTAACCCAACGTTTTTCCGCAAAAATCCTACGCCAAGTTTGTTTGAATCACTTTCGATGGTCAATGGCGTTCGTCCGCAGCTTAACTGTAATGTCTGTAACACAGGCGATATTCACATTAACGGTATGGAAGGCCCTTATACAATGGTGATGATTGACGGAATGCCGATTGTGTCGGCTTTGTCATCGGTTTATGGTTTAAGCGGAATACCCAATTCGATGGTTGAACGAATAGAAGTTATGAAAGGTCCCGCCTCTACTCTCTATGGGTCGGAAGCCGTTGGAGGGCTGATAAATGTGATTACGAAAAATCCTTCCAAGGCACCTAAATTCAACTTTGACTTGAATACAAGCAGCTATCTCGAAAATAATTTTGATGCCAGCAGTAAGACCCAAATTGGTAAATTCGATGTACTTTTTTCTGGTAATTACTTCTTATTTAACAAACGTTGGGATATTAATCAAGATAATTTCACCGATATCACCCTTCAAAACCGCACCTCCATTTTCAATAAATGGTCGATGCGACGCTCGCAAAATAGGGTTTTCAATATAGCTGCTCGATACATTTATGAAGACCGATTTGGGGGTGAAATGCAATGGCAAAAACCTAATCGTGGCGGAAATGAAGTATATGGAGAATCCATTTTTACAAAACGAATTGAAATGCTGGGAGGTTATCAATTACCGATTGATAATCAGAAGATTATGCTTAACTTTTCATTTAATCAGCACCAACAAAACTCTGTTTATGGCAACACTCTGTATCTGGCGACCCAACGAATTGCTTTTGGACAATTATTGTGGGATAAAAAACTGAATAAAAACCACGATGCTCTTTTGGGCTTGACGTATCGTCATACATTTTATGATGATAATACTCCCATAACCCAAACTTCCGATAGCAAAAACGCCCCTGATTTGATTAGTTTACCAGGTATTTTTGCTCAAGATGAAGTTACGCTCAACAAAAAAAATAAATTACTCATAGGACTACGATACGACTATAATTCTAAGCATGGTGGCATTGCTACGCCCCGACTCAACTGGAAGTTTACACCCAACAAAGACAATATTTTTAGGTTGAGTTTGGGCAATGGATATAGAGTTGTAAATTTATTTTCGGAAGACCACGCCGCTCTTACTGGCTCACGCAAAGTACTGATAGCAAACGAATTAAAGCCTGAACGCTCCTATAATGCTAACCTTGACTACCAGCGTTTTTTCACCTTCAGAAATGGTTACGGAAATATTCAACTCAATGGTTTTTATACGTTTTTCTCCAATAAAATCATTGCCGACTATGACCAAAATCCTGAATTAGTGGTTTATGATAATCTGAAAGGTTATGGTATCTCAAAGGGTACCGCACTCAATGCTGAGTTTAGTTTTACTTCAAGTCTGAAACTCTTTGCAGGAGCAACTTTAATGCATGTGTACCGAAAAGAAAATGACTTGAAAATAAACCAAATACAAACACCCCATTTTACTGGGAATTATGCCATCAGTTATTCCATCAATAAAGCACAACTAACTTTCGACCTTACAGGCAACTTGTACAGCCCCATGCGTTTACCCGTTGTAAGGGCTTATGGCGATACTCGCCCTGAATATTCGCCGTGGTTTGGCATTCATAATATTCAAGCAACCAAACGTCTTGCTAATGGACTACAACTTTATGGAGGCATCAAAAATTTCACTAATTTTCTGCCCAAAGACCCAATTTTTAGTGCAGATAAACCCTTCAGTGAGCAATTCGACCCAAGTTATAACTATGCCCCCCTACAAGCTATCAGAGGTTTTGTGGGTGTTAGGTGGAGTATCTTCTAAATTTATCTTTTCAGAATCATTGTTGCAAATGCAACTTTGATTTATTGTTTAGATTAATTCTAAATAATTCATTATTGACTACCTGTTGCATCAATAAAATGTTGATATTTGCCTAACGTAAATTAGGTATTCAAATATGGCAAACGAAACAGAACATAATCATTCGGAAGAACATTCGCACGGAGATTCGCATGAAAAAAGTCCGTATCTCTATCCAATTATCTCATTAATTCTATTACTATTGGGCATTGGTTTAGATTATTTCTACAAAAATTTAAGTTTTTGGAACGAAGCAACTCGAATAATCTTCTACGGAATTGCATTTCTATTAGTTGGGTGGGATGTACTAAAAATTGCTGCTCAAAACTTAATTAGTGGCAACGTTTTCACAGAATTTTTTCTGATGAGCATAGCAACTTTGGGGGCTTTCTATATTGGCGAATACCCCGAAGGAGTTGCGGTGATGCTCTTTTATGCTATTGGGGAGCTATTTCAAGGAGCAGCGGTCAGTCAAGCCAAGAAAAATATCAAAGCCTTACTTGATATTAGACCAAACACGGCAAATGTTTTTAGAGAAAACACTTGGCAAATAAGCAAACCCGAAACCATAAAAGTTGGCGAAAAAATCTTAGTAAAAGTTGGCGAGAAAGTGCCTTTAGATGGGATAATTTTGACCGAAAGTAGCAGTTTCGATACATCGGCACTTACAGGAGAGAGCAAGCCTCAAACACTAAAAAAGGGTGAACAAGTTTTAGCTGGAATGATAAACCTTGAAAAAATCATTGAAGTTGAAGTCAGTAAACTTTTTACAGAAAGCTCAATTGCTCGCATTTTAGAATTAGTACAAAACGCAACATCAAAGAAAGCACCAACCGAACTTTTTATCCGAAAATTTGCTAAGATTTATACCCCTATAGTCGTCTTTTTAGCAATAGGCTTAGCACTCTTACCTTATTTTTTTGTTGAAAACTATACTTTCCATATTTGGCTGTATCGTGCTTTAATCTTCTTAGTTATCTCTTGCCCTTGTGCTTTGGTTATTTCTATCCCGCTCGGCTATTTCGGTGGAATTGGGGCAGCTTCTCGCAACGGAATATTATTCAAAGGCTCTAATTATCTCGACTTAATGGCCCAAGTAACTACCGTAGTTATGGATAAAACTGGAACTCTGACTAAGGGTGTTTTTGAAGTACAAGAAATCAAGACAACGATTGATGAAAAACTATTTTTGCAATATTTGAGAAGTATTGAGGCTCATTCTACCCACCCAATTGCTAAGGCAATTGTAACTTATACTGATGAGGCTAAAACTGAAGAATTACCCACAAAAATAGAAATTTTAGAGGAAATTTCGGGGCATGGAATGAAGGGAATAATCAATGGTCAAACTATTTTGGTCGGAAATCTGAAATTACTCAAAAAGTTTGGCGTGGCCTATGACAACAAACTCGAAAATATCGTTGAAACAATTGTTGTAGTAGCCTTAGATTCAACGATGATTGGCTACGTTTTGATTGCCGACCAACTAAAAGATGATTCACCGATAGCTATCCAGCAATTACGAGCAATGGGTATCCAGAAGACAGTCATGTTATCGGGCGATAAAACAAGTATTGTTCAGAAAACAGCATCATTATTGGGTATTTCAGCTGCTTTTGGAGATTTATTACCCGAGAATAAAGTAGAAAAAGTGCAAGACTTAAAGAATGATGCGTCGCAAATCATCGCATTTATTGGCGATGGTATCAACGATGCTCCAGTACTTGCGTTAGCCGACGTGGGTATAGCTATGGGTGGCTTAGGCAGCGATGTAGCCATTGAAACGGCCGATATGGTCATTCAAACCGACCAACCATCAAAAATTGCTACAGCAATCAATATTAGTAAAAAAACAAAGCAAATCGTATGGCAAAATATAGGCTTAGCCTTTGGAGTAAAAGCCACTATTTTAATACTGGGTGCAGGCGGTTTAGCTACTATGTGGGAAGCGGTTTTTGCCGATGTTGGCGTTGCACTACTGGCTATTCTAAATGCCATGAGGGTACAAAATATGAAGTTTTAAAGTTGCTTAATACTAAACTCATAAAACGGTTTCTTGGATTATCAAATTTTGCATAAAACTAAGTTTTTACTATAATTTTCTCAGAAAAAATCAATCAAAAAGCTCATTCTATCCGTTATATTTGTACAGAAATAAAAAAACTATGATAAACAAAGTAATTAGTGGTGCACAAGAAGCAGTTGCCGACATACCCGATGGAGCAACACTCATGCTCGGAGGTTTTGGTCTGTGTGGAATTCCAGAAAACTCAATCGCAGCTTTATTAGAAAAAGGGGTGAAAAACCTCACTTGTATTTCAAACAATGCAGGAGTTGATGATTTTGGCATTGGTTTAATGCTAAAAACGAAACAAGTTAAGAAAATGATTTCTTCGTATGTAGGCGAAAATAAAGAGTTTGAACGTCAGCTATTATCAGGCGAACTCGAAGTAGAATTGACTCCACAAGGCACATTGGCCGAGCGAATCAGAGCGGGCGGTGCAGGAATACCTGCTTTTTTTACACCCGCAGGCGTAGGCACAGAAGTGGCCGAAGGTAAAGAAATTCAAGAATTTGACGGTAAAAAATACGTGCGAGAAAGTTGGCTAAAAGCCGACTTCGCTATCGTGAAAGCATGGAAAGGCGATACAGCAGGTAATTTAATTTTTAAAGGTACGGCACAAAACTTCAGCCCAATGATGGCCGCAGCAGGAAAAATCACGATTGCCGAAGTAGAAGAACTTGTGCCTGCGGGCAGCCTCGACCCAGCTCAAATTCATACGCCAGGAATTTATGTTCAACGAATTTTTCAAGGAAAAAACTACGAAAAAAGAATTGAACAAAGAACTACAGCCCCCCCCGCCCCCGATGGGGGAGCTATTGCTCAAGAAATGAAAGATTCTTCTTATTGGGCTAAAGCAGACCCTTTTACATATAATTTATTGAAAGATTTTTCTTTAAGAATGAGAAATAATCCTACTAAAGCAGAAGATATACTTTGGAATGGATTGAGCGGGAAAAAATTGAGTAGTTATAAATTCAGAAGACAACACATAATTGGACAATATATTGCCGACTTTGTGTGTCTAAAAGAAAACTTAGTCATTGAAATAGATGGTTTAATTCATCAATTACCCCAAAATATTGCATCAGATAAAGAAAGAACAGCTTGGTTAGAAAAAGAAGGTTTTAAAGTAATTCGTTTTACAAATGATGAGGTATTGACTCAATATGAAAAAGTTTTGAGTCAAATTAAATCAAATCTAAAGCCGCAGAATGAAGCTCCCCCATCGGGGGCGGGGGGGGCTGGCCTCGACAAAAACCAAATTGCAAAACGCATTGCTCGTGAGGTAAAGGATGGATATTATGTAAATCTTGGCATTGGAATACCAACTTTGGTTGCCAATTATATTCCAGAAGGCATCAATGTTGTGCTTCAATCTGAAAATGGACTTTTAGGCATTGGCCCCTTCCCTACTGAAGATAAAGTTGACCCCGATTTAATCAATGCTGGGAAACAGACCGTCACGGTACTTGATGGCTCTGCTTTGTTTAGTTCGGCCGAAAGCTTTGCCATGATTCGTGGAGGTCATGTTGACCTTACGATTTTGGGAGCAATGGAGGTTTCAGAAAATGGAGATATTGCCAACTGGAAGATTCCGGGAAAATGGTAAAAGGCATGGGCGGAGCAATGGACTTGGTAGCATCAGCCGAAAATATCATTGTTGCGATGCAACACGTCAATAAAGCTGGTGAATCTAAATTACTGAAAACTTGTAGTTTACCTATCACTGGCTTACGTTGCGTAAAAAAAATTGTTACCGAACTGGCAGTGTTAGAAGTCGTACCCGAAGGTGGCTTTAAACTCTTAGAGAGAGCTCCAGGCATTTCGGTAGAACAAATAAAAGCGGCCACCGAAGGGAAATTGATAATTGAAGGAGAAATACCAGAAATGGAATTGTAGTTGTTTTATAGGGCTTATTGTATAAGCCCTACCTTTTCAATACCCCATTTCGGTCAGTGCGGCACGAGCTTTATTATCAACCGAAGTTTTATATTCATGATTTTTATAGGCAATGGCTTGTTCGAAATAAGCCTTTGCCTTATTTTTTTGCCCTTTTTGTTGTTGAATATAGCCCAATTGTAGAGCAGAATTTGGAGCAAAACTCCAGTCTTGTGTACCAGTGAGAGCAACTGACCTTTCGAAATAATTAGCAGCTTTATCGAATTGACTTAGCTTTTGATAAATTCGCCCAGCTCTGTAATTGAATTCGGCTTGGTCTTTTGGAGTACCAAAGTTTTTTTCAGTAAGTGTTGACAATTCTTGTTGAGCTTCTTCAAAATAGCCACCATCAAAAAGTATTCTAAGTTTAATAAGATTTTTATTAGGTAAAACCTTTGTTTTTTGAAAATTCTCATAAAACTTTTGAGCTGCCTTGTCCGACTCAGCTACGGTACTACCTCCTTCATTAATCTTCGATAAATACAATTTTGCTTTTTTATCATCACCCATTAGCCAATTACACAAAAACAATTTATAATAGGTATCTTTCAAAAAAGTTTTTCCTCTGAAACTACGAAGATAACTATTGTAAAAAGTAATAGCCTGCAGATAATTCCCTTTAAAAAGTTGTGTTTCAGCTTTGTATAATTCAAAGATGGGAAAATTTAGATAAGCAGCATCTCGGGGAGTTTGTTTTAGTAATTCGATGGCTTGTTCGGTTCGGTTATCTTTCAATGAAATAGCCGTTGCTACCATATTAATATTCAGATTATCGGCCTGACTTTCAGCCAATTGAAGCATTTCTGCATTTTGCTTGGCATCAAATTTCAAAACATAAGCTTGTATGAAAGTAGTACAAAATCTGGCTTCTACACCCCAAACTTTATCTTTTGCTGCTAAATGAAGTTCATTCATACCAAGTTGTATATTTCCACGAAGACCGAGTAATTTCGGAATCCATCGTTGTTTGTCTGGTACTGAGCCGATTAACACATGCAAACATCCAAGCGATTTTTGATTTGGCAGAAAATTTGGAAACAATTTCTGATTTTCTTCGAGCAGTTTATAAGCCTGTATCACATTATAACCCGCTTTCACCTCATGCCCAAATCTTATTTTTATCAATGCCCAATGCAGTTTTATTTCGGCTCGAAGAAACCGATTATATGGTGACTTTTCCTCTAAGCCTTCCACTACTTCTAAGCGTTCGTCTTCTCTATCTTGCCATTTTTCATACAAACTTTCATTCTCTGAGTTTATCAACTCTACCATGTCGGCAAAATCCTCTACATAAATTTTAAATGGATTTCTGGCATTTTCTTTCAATAATAATTCTCTACCTGATTGCACTCGTAATTTGAAAACTTCGGAGTATGCCTTTTGAAGATTAGGCGTAAAATCAAAGTCAGCAGTCGCCTTACAAGTAGGAGTAGTAAGCCCAAAAGCAACTACCACAAAACTAACTATTCGAGAAAGTTGAAAAATTATATGGATGATTCGAGACTTCAATTTATTTTCGGTTTGTTTCTTAGTAAATACGAAGCTATCTGAGTATAGGATTGTCTATCAATAAAAATAGCCAAGTTTTCAGAATAATTGAAAACTTGGCTATTTTGAAATCGGCTATGAACTATTGACTATCGACCATTGATTATCTTCTAACAATCTCAACGGCATCAACATCAGCCAAGATACGACCGCAATGCTCACACACGATGATTTTCTTTTTGTCTTTAATATCTGCCTGACGTTGTGGCGGAACGATATTGAAACAACCACCACAAGCACCACGCTTTACCATTACAACCGCCAAACCATTTTCGGCATTGCCACGGATACGGTTATAGGCATTTACCAAACGCTCTTCTACGTTAGCAGCAGCTTTATCACGGCTTACGGTCAGTTTCTTTTCGTCTTCTTGGCTTTCAGCAACCAATACATCCAATTCCTTGCGTTTTACTTCAAGGTCTTTTTTACGGTTTGCCATCGCCGACTCTACATCAGAGATTTCAGTGTTTTTATTTTTGATTTTGAATTCAGTTTCACGCGTACGCTTATCAGCCAACTGAATTTCCAACTCTTGCAATTCTAATTCTTTCGCAATCGCATCATACTCACGATTGTTACGAACATTCATTTGTTGGTCTTTGTATTTTTGAATTAATTTTTCGGCTTCTTTCTTACCTGCACGGTAGCCGTTTAATTCAACTTCCAACGTTTCGATTTCTTTCTTGAACTTACCAATACGAGTTTCAAAACCAATAACCTCATCTTCCAAATCACGTACCTCGTCTGGTAAATCACCACGTAGTTTTCTCAACTCATCTAATTGTGAATCGATTGATTGAAGTTTAAGCAGTGTTTCTAATTTTTGTGCAACTGTTAATTCCATAATATCTAAAACTAATTTGGTTATTAGTTATTGGTTAATTGATTAAGTACGATTTACGAATGACGAATGATTATCTATCGTTTATTTTCGATTAAATGAATTGAATTTAAAAACTAAATTTAACTCAAAAAACAACCATTTCTGAAAACCAATAACAAATAACCGACAACCAGTATCTATTTTTAATAGTAATAATTAATTGGATTTGTTGGAGTTTCCGACAAATGGACTGCAAAGTTAGTGAATTTTTTACAAATATAATCTTTCAGCAAGTCTTTTGTGTATTGTTCTGACTCATAATGTCCAATATCAGCAATAATTATCCGATTATCAGCATCAAAAAACTCGTGATATTTATAATCGGCCGTAATAAAGATATCTGCCGATTGCCCGATGGCATCGCCCAACAGAAAACCACCCGAGCCTCCACAGACCGCTACCTTACGAATTGGCTTACCCAAAAGTTTAGTATGACGAATCACCGAAACGCCCATGTATTGTTTTAAATACGCTAAAAAAGCTTCTTCAGACATTTCATTGGTCAATTCGCCGATTATTCCTGAGCCTACTTCTGTATTCTGATTTTCGAGCAATATTATATCGTGAGCCACCTCTTCGTATATATGTGTACGGTGCATGGCCACCAAAACCTGATTTTTTAGGTAGGCTGGAAAAACAACTTCTACCCTATTTTCATGTACTTCTTCATCAACGTTGGCTGCTCCGATGGTCGGATTTGCCTTTTCGTTTGGTCGAAAAGCTCCTGTTCCTTCTCCTCTAAAACTTACATGGCTGTAATTGCCAATCACACCTGCTCCTGCCGCATGAAGAGCATCCAACACGGCTTTTGTATTACTTACAGGCACAAAAACCACCAATTTCATGAGTGTCTCGCTTTTAGGAGCCAGTATTTTTACTTTTTCAAGTTTTAGTTTTTCGGCAATTTTGAAATTTACTCCCCCAACTACACTATCCAGATTGGTATGCGTGGCATAAATAGCCACATCATTCTTGATAGCCTTTATGATGGTTCGTTCAATATAGTTTTTGCCTGTTAGTTTTTTCAGGCCTTTGAAAATAATTGGGTGATGAGCCACCACCAAATTACAACCTTTGGCTATGGCTTCGTCAATCACTTCTTCTATCGAATCGAGTGTAACCAGCACCCCTGTAACTTCGGCCGAGGCGTTTCCTACAATCAGGCCTGCGTTATCGTAGTTTTCTTGGTAGGCCAATGGGGCAAAACTTTCGAGGTATGTTGTTATATCTTTTATTGTCATTTATTTCCTATTTTCTGAGACACTGTGTTGCACTGGGTAAAAAATACGGAGTTTCACTGAGATTTTTTACAGTCTGCGATGTTTCAAAACCTTTCAAATATTTTTATTTATCACAGAAACAAACTCCGAATTTTTAGTAAGTTTGATTTTACAAAATTACGCCAAATATTTCGGCAATTATTCACCTATTCAACTCAAATTCTATCAAAATTGACAAGTTGGAAACTTATCCTACATTTAAACGCTATTCAACCATGAAAAAACATTTGATTACCCTCCTTTTTTCACTTTCTGTCCTCAATATTTATGCCCAAAAACAAGCCGATAAAGAAGAATGGATTTCGTTATTTAACGGCAAAGACCTTACAGGTTGGGATTTGAAAATCTCGGGGCACGAAGTAAACGATAATTACAAGAATACATTTTTGGTGGAAGATGGCATGATGCGAGTGAATTATAAAGAATATCAAAACTTTGATAATAAGTACGGACATATTTATTACAAAACGCCTTATTCGCACTATAGAGTTCGTTTTGAATATCGTTTTCAGGGAAATCAAGTACCAGGTGGAGCATCTTGGAATGTGCGAAACAGCGGAATTATGCTCCATTCGCAATCAGCAGCCAGCAATGGCAAAGACCAAGATTTTCCTGTTTCGCTCGAAATGCAATTGTTGGGAGGACTCGGAAATGGCCCACGCCACACGGGTAATCTCTGCACACCTGGAACAATCGTTGACATTAACGGAAAACTCGACATGGCTCATTGTATTGACTCAAAATCTAAGACCTACGATGGCGACCAATGGGTAAAAGCCGAAGCAATTGTAATTGGCAGTAAGATTGTGCATCATTTAATTGAAGGAGATACAGTTTTGACCTTTACGAATGCCCGAATTGGCGGCGGCTTCCTCGGAAAACCGTATGATTATGCAACGGATAAAGTTAAAAATGGCGAAGAATGGGCGAAAAAAGATGGTACACCTCTGGGCGAAGGCTACATTGCCCTACAAGCCGAAAGTCATGCGATTGATTTCCGAAACATCGAATTATTGAATCTGAAAGGCTGTATGGATAAAAAAGCTTTGAATTTTAAGTCATATTATCTTGAGCCCGATAACTCTACTTGCAAGTATAAAAAGAAGTAGTGGGCAATTTTCAGTTTACAGTTAGCATTTTAACTCTGCCGACTGTAAACTGAAAACTGATAATTTATCTCGTTAGGCGATAAAGTAATACCGCCGAACGCTGAATAAGAGCAGGATATTCTTTCAGATTGATGGTTTCGCCAGGGGCATGAGCTCCACGCCCCGAAGCTCCAAGACCATCCAAACAACTTACGTACTGGGCAATGTAAGAAATATCGCCCGCTCCACGAGAACCTGGGTCACCTGCTTTTACTGGGCCTAAACCCATATCTTGGCTGGTTTTGTTCAGTACTTCCAATAATTGTTTATTGGCTTCGGTAGGTTCCATGGCAGGGATTCCATCCGAAAACGTAATTTCGGCGGTTGTAGCATTCAAGTTTTTGGCTACAATTTCACGCATTTTTGCACGAGCGGCTTCTTTTTGGGTTTCAGTAAGAAAACGTAAATCGCCCGTTACTTCTACTTTTTGTGCCACAATATTGGTCTTTCCAACCGCAGTTCCTTTGGCTTGAGCAGGGTCATAGTTTACTTCCGTTCCCCCCACAATAACTCCTGGATTAAATGTTAGGTATTTTTCTTGGCTCAAAGCCTCACGAAATTCATCTAAAATACGAGCTGCTTCATAGATTGCTCCATAACCCATCGTTTTGTTAAATACGCCCGACGAATGTCCAGTTTTGCCATGCGTAGTTAAGTGCCAGCCGCTTGCTCCACGGCGTGCGGTTGCAGCAATATCAAAACTTTGAGCAGTTTCATAGGCTAAAGCCACTTCACATTCTTTGGCACGGTCGATAAAATCTTTTCGGCTGACACTGGTAGGCTTTCCTGCACTTTCTTCGTCACCCGTGAAATAGACGGTTATGTTCGTATCTTCAAGTAAGCCTTGTGCGTGAAGAGCTTTTAGGCCTGCAATAATCATCACATCACCGCCTTTCATATCATTAACGCCTTGGCCAGTAGCCGTAGAATCGGTGAGCCGTGTAAATGGACCAGCGGGCATTGATTTTTCAAAAACAGTATCTAAATGCCCAATTAAGAAAAGTTTTTTACCCTTTTTGCCTTTCCGATACGCCACTAAATGCCCCGCACGATTGAGCGAATCTGGCAAAGAAACCCATTCGGTGGTAAAGCCCATGGCATCAAACTCTTTTCTGAAAAGCTGCCCTACCTCACGCACACCTGCATGGTTGAGTGTGCCACTGTTTATATTTACGGCATCAATCAAAAGCTTTTCGGTCTGAGGCATAGTTAGCTTTATATGCTCAACGATTTTCTTCTCGACAGCACTCAACGATTGAGCCTTTACATGAATTAAAATTGTAACATTGAGAATTAAGAATGATAGG
>JALQYE010000429.1 GCA_023254245.1 Emticicia sp. | reverse complement strand
ATAATAGCGTTTTTGTTTTTCATAGGGGAGTAGTTTGTGAGTTGAGTACAAATAAAGTAAAAGAAAGTTGCTGAACAAAATGCTTGATTTTGGTAGGATAGCCTATCCTATCAAAATCAGAGGTGTGTAATACCATAAAATAAATAGATTTGTTCTTTTACTGAAAAATTGTGAAATTTAAAGAAAGACCTCGCTGGACGATATTCACTCAAAGCGAAGCCTTCCTTAGAAAACATTTTACCAGTAAGGAAATGACAAAAATCTACTCAATTATAGCTCTGCTTTCTGTTTCATTTTATTCTTTTTCTCAAGAAAAAAAGAAAGAGTTTCATGAAAACCCTTATGAACGAGCAAAGTTTGAAGCTGAAATAGTGCAAGACCCCGCAACAGGAGTAGTGCCGCTTGAGCGATTGGTTTCCGCCCGAAAAAATCTACAAGATAAAATCCAGAAAGGACGTTTAAATGCTGCAATGAATTGGTTCGAAATGGGCCCATCGGATGCGGGTGGGCGTACACGTGCATTGGCTCTCGACCCTAATGACCTAACCCATAAAAGGGTGTGGGTTGGGGGAGTAGCTGGCGGACTTTGGTATAATAATGATTTCACGGATGCCAATCAACAATGGGTGAAAATTGATGATTTTTGGGCGAATTTAGCTGTTTCTTGCATTACTTTCGACCCAAGCTCGCCACAAAAAATGTACG